>JAZQCY010000072.1:0-7520 GCA_045546555.1 Acutalibacteraceae bacterium
GGTGGCAACAACAAAGTCGATTGCAAGATCGTCGGTTACGTGAAGACCCTGAGAGCCTACTGCATAGCCACCCTCGGTGTTTTCTCTGAAGAAGGTCCAGTCAATGCCCTGCTCGGGAACACGGACGGGACGGAGGTTTGCAAAAAGGTCAAGCTCCTTACGCATTGCAACATTGGCGCTTTCGATATTGGGCCACGGATCGCCTGCACGGGGAGTGGTGGTGGGGCCTTTGAGGATAACGTGGCACTTTTTAAGCTCGGCCAGAACGTCATCGGGAATAGCCTTGCCGACAGCGGCACGGTTCTCAATAGTAAGACCGTCGATCTCGTTAAAAACGATCTTGCCTGCGGCTACATCGTCGGCCAAAAGGAAGCGGAGCACACGCTCGGCCTCGTGGGTGATAACGGGGCCTATTCCGTCACCGCCGCAAACACCGATGATAAGCTTGTCCAAAGACTCGTAATCAACAAAATCCTTGTCCTGCTTGATCCTCTCGGCTCTTTCCTGCTGTGCGATAAGCAGCTTTTCAAATGAAGCAACAGCTTCGTTGATCTTTGTCATATCCATTTTAATTTACCTCACTTATATTAAATTACTTGGAAGATTCCTTGGTGTATCCCAAAAGACCGCCTGCAAGGATGATATCTCTTGAACGACCCGAAAGCATAGGTACAACATCATAGGTTTCGCCTGTGGTCTTGTTTTTAAGAACGACGGACTCTGCGCCGTTGGCAATAGAAGCTCTGATATTGGGCAACTCAAGGTCGTCAAACTGTGTGATCTTATCGTAATCCTCTGCATTTTTGAAGGTGAGAGGAAGGATACCTGCATTGATAAGGTTTGCGGCGTGAATACGTGCAAACGACTTGGAAACGACGGCCTTGATTCCGAGATAAAGCGGCACCAAAGCGGCATGCTCACGTGAAGAGCCCTGACCGTAGTTTTCACCGCCGATAATGATACCTTTACCGTACTTCTTGCAGTTTTCGGGGAACTGCTCATCGCAACGGGTGAAGCAGAAGTTTGCAAGATACGGAATGTTTGAACGGTAGGGAAGTATCTTTGCGCCTGCAGGCATAATGTGGTCGGTGGTGATGTTATCGCCAACCTTCAAAACTGCCTTGGCATCAATGGTGTCCCACAAGGGCTCGGTCTTGGGGAAGGGCTTGATGTTAGGTCCACGGAGTATCTCAACATCCTTGGCTTCCTCAACGCTTGCCGGAGCATCGACCATATTGTCGTTAATAAGGAACTTATCGGGCAAACGGATGCTTTCAATATCGGCATCCAAGGTTCTCGGGTCGGTGAGATAACCCGTCAAAGCGGCTGCGGCGGCAGTTTCGGGGCTGACAAGGTAAACACCTGCGTCGGCAGTACCCGAACGACCCTCAAAGTTACGGTTAAAGGTTCTAAGTGAAATACCCTTAGAATTGGGAGACTGACCCATACCGATACAAGGTCCGCAAGCACATTCCAGAATACGTGCACCGGCGGCGATAAGCTTAGACAATGCGCCGCAATCAGCCAACATATTGAATACCTGCTTTGAACCGGGAGCAATACCGACCGAAACGGAAGGATCAACGGTCTTGCCGTCCAAAATGGCGGCGACTTTGAGCATATCATAAAGTGAAGAGTTGGTACAGCTTCCGATAAGCACCTGATCAACCTTCATTTTACCGATCTCTTTAATGCTCTTTACGTTATCGGGCATGTGAGGCATTGCGGCCAGAGGCTCCAATTTGGAAAGATCGATTGAAATTTCCTTATCGTAAACAGCATCAGGGTCACTTGAAAGCTCGGTGAAGTCCTCCTCACGGTTCTGTGCCTTCAAGAAAGCCTTGGTGATCTCATCAGAGGGGAAGATAGAGGTTGTGGCACCCAGCTCTGCACCCATATTGGTGATGGTTGCACGTTCGGGAACCGAAAGCGTCTTAACGCCTTCACCTGCGTATTCAACTATGTAGCCAACGCCGCCCTTAACGGTGAGGATGCGAAGTACCTCCAAAATAACGTCCTTGGCCGAAACAAACGGTGAAAGCTTGCCGGTAAGGTTTACTCTGATCATCTTGGGCATGGGGATGTAGTAAGCACCGCCACCCATAGCAACGGCAACGTCCATACCGCCTGCACCTATAGCAAGCATTCCGATACCGCCGCCTGTGGGGGTGTGCGAATCGGAGCCGATAAGAGTCTTACCGGGCTTGCCAAAGCGCTCAAGGTGGACCTGATGGCAGATACCGTTACCGGGACGGGAATAGTAAATGCCGTGCTTTTTGGCAATAGACTGAATAAATCTGTGGTCATCGGCATTTTCAAAGCCGGTCTGCAGAGTGTTGTGGTCGATGTAAGCAACCGAGCGCTCGGTTTTTACACGGTCAACACCCATAGCCTCAAACTCGAGGTAAGCCATCGTGCCGGTAGCATCCTGGGTCAGAGTCTGGTCAATTTTAAGACCGACGTCAGAGCCGGGGATCATTTCGCCGTCAACAAGATGAGCTTTAATGATTTTTTGTGCAATAGTAAGTCCCATGAGTTCATCTCCTAAAAACATATAGCATTATTATCCTACAAAATCATCAGTTTGTCAATATTTTAACACAATAAAAATGAAAAGATTTTCAAAATTTTAACAATCTTTATTTTGTTTCGCTAAAAATGCAAGATAAACTTGTTTTTATATTTCCTATGTGGTATTATAGGTGTAAATTTAAGAGGTGAGTGACTATGATACTTTCATCAACTACCGGTGTGTTAAACTCTAAGTTCGGTTATGAGAAATCAATTGAGATACTTGCTAAAGCAGGCTTTGATGCCGTTGACCTTTCGCTTAGCCTGATGCGGAACGATGACCATATTTGTAATGCAGATAATTACAAAGAGGTTGCCGAGCATTTGCTTGAGGTGGCAAAGGAAAACGGTGTTTTCTTCAATCAGGTGCACGCATATTATCCTTCATCTTATGCCGATGATGACGAAAAAACACAAACGGCATACGACAGAATCGTCAGAGGTATTGAAATTGCTTCTATTATAGGTGCGAAGGTCATTGTTGTTCATCCAAAACAGCATCTTTATTATGTAGACGGTAACAATGCAGATATATTAAAGGAATTAAACCTTGAATTTTACAGATCGCTGATTCCGTATTGTGAAAAGTACGGTGTGACTGTTGCAACCGAGAATATGTGGCAGAACGGTAAGATCAGCAAGGTTATTGTTGACAGTACCTGCTCAAGAGGGCCCGAGTTCTGTGAATATGTTGATATGCTGGAATCCGAGTGGATAACCGCTTGTCTTGACTTAGGTCATTGCGGAATTGTGGGTCAGTTACCGCAGAATATGATACGAGAGCTTGGCCACGACCGCTTGGGCGCTCTGCACGTTCACGATAACAACGGCCATCAGGATAACCACGTTGAACCTATGGCACCGTATGTGTCGACTATTGATTGGGAAGAGGTCTGCAAAGCCTTGGCTGAGATCGATTATAAGGGTGATTTCACCTTTGAGGCTATAAATATCTTTAAAAATGCCAACGAGCACACCGTCGATGCCATTGCCAAAAAGCTGCACGACATCGGCCGTTATTTGATTGGTAGAATTGAGTATTACAAAACAACGAAGTAAGGGAGAAAATTATGCTTTTAGGTATAAATACCCACACCATTGAAGAAAAGTTCGGTCTTATAAAAACAATAGATATTTTTGCCGAGGCAGGCTTTGATGCGATTGACTTAACCTTGTGTACTTCGGTCAAGGATGAAAACGGTCACTTTGTTGGTGACGATTATCTTGAAAAAGCCAAGCAAATAAAGGATTACGTTTACTCAAAGGGTATGGTTATAAACCAGGCTCACGCTTTTTATCCCACGTCCTATGACGATGAGAATGAAACTGCCGAAGCCTTTAAGCTTATTGTTAAGGGCATGGAGATCGCCGCAACGGTTGGTGCAAAGGCTATTGTTGTGCATCCAAATCTTCATATTAATTATAATCAATTCGGTGCACCTGAAAAATTGAAAAAGATGAATATGGATTTTTACGGCAGACTTTTGCCTTATGCCGAAAAATTCAACATAAAGATTGCTATTGAAAACATTTTTCAATGGAAATTTGCGGTTGGACCTGTGTTGGGTCACTGTGAAACAAGCGTTTGTTCGAGAACCGAGGAGCATATCGATTATATAGATTCGCTTGAAAGCCAGTACATTGTTGCTTGTGTTGACGTTGGTCACGCTAACCTTGTTGGTCTGAAGCCTTCTTCGGTTTTGAAAGCGTTGGGCAAGCGTGTTATGTGCCTGCATCTTCACGATAACGATACCCGTCTTGATACGCATATGATTCCTCAAACGCCCAATATCGGCACTATTGATTGGGATGATATTTGCAAAACGCTGGCCGAGATGGGTTATAGCGGTGATTTTACGTTTGAAACCGATGGAAGCTATAAAAATTGCAATGAGCAAACGGTAAGGTCGCTTGCAAAATATAATCACGACGTCGGCCGTTGGTTTATTGCAATGATCGAATCCTACAAGAAGAATAACTGATAAACAAAGACGAAGAACTGACCGTTTCAGCGCTTCGTCTTTATTTAATTTACGGAAGGTCAGAGAAAGTCAAAGAAAATTTTGAAAAATTTGTGAAAAACTATTGACAAACGGAAAAATTGTGTTAATATATAGTTGTTAGCACTCGAACACATAGAGTGCTAAAACGAAAAGGAGGGGACGGGATGGAGCTTAGTGACCGCAAGAAGATAATACTCGGATCGTTGATCAAGTATTATATCAAGACGGGTGAGCCGGTTGGCTCAAAATCTTTGCTTGAACTGACGGGTCTCGGCGTTTCTCCTGCAACCCTGCGTAACGAAATGAGCGAGCTTTGCGAGCTTGGCTTTTTAAGCCAACCGCATACCTCTGCAGGCCGTCAGCCCACAAGCGTTGGCTACAGCTTTTATTTTGAGAAGCTTATGAACCGTAGGGAAGTGCCATATGACCTTCAGCTTATTATTGATAAGATGCTTGCCGATGCGGCTAAGGATCCCGAAAATCTTGCATCTATTGCAGGTCAGCTTTTGTCCGAGCTTACAGGCTTCCCAACCTTGATGGCAACCGTCACAAAAGAGGAGACCGTTGTCAAACGAGTCGATATACTGCCAATGGGTCGCAGAACCGTGTTGCTTTTGCTGATAACGTCTGACGGACAGGCGAGAAGCCGCATCTGTCGAAGCGCATTTAACCTTGCACCCGATGTTTTATCGCATTTTGAAAAGCTTTTGTCGTTCTATGTTATCGGAACCGAGTTAAACAAGTTTTCAAACCTTTTTTTGCAGGCGCTTGTGTCCCGAACGGGTGACCTTTCGCTGTTTTTGATGCCGCTTTTGTCAAGCGTATTTGAAATGGTTGAGGAGCTTCAAGCCAAAAGCGTTCACGTCAAAGGCGAGTCTAACATTGTAAAGTGTTATAAGAACGAGGACGATGCACGTGCGGTTTTAAGCCTTCTCACAAAGCAGGATAAGCTGTTTTCTCTGCTTGCCGAAACAAGGGACGATATCGAGATCATCTTTGGTGATCAGACCAATGTTTCCGAAATGTCTCCGTCAAGCCTTGTTGTTGCAAAGTACCGACTTGGCAATGCCGATATAGGAAGAATCGGTGTTATCGGCCCCGTCAGAATGGCTTATGAGCAGTTGGTGCCGACAGTTGAGTATTTCGCATTAAAGCTCGGTGCCGTTATGACCCAGGCAATGAGAGACCTGGAAGAATAATTTTGTTATTTACCGCCGATCGGTAACAATATATATTGGAAGGAATGTTTACTTTGGCTGAAAAGAAAAAGGACACAGCAGAAACCAAGGAAAAGAAACCTAAAAAGTCTGCTGCCAATGATGAACAGTTGAAAAAGCTTCAAGAGGAGCTCCAGCAGCAAAAGGATCTGCTTTTGCGTACTGCGGCCGAGTTTGATAATTTCAAGCGCCGCACCGAAAAAGAAAAATTAGCCGCCGCAGAGTTTACCTCGGCCAATCTTTTAAAGAAGCTTTTGCCGGTTTTTGATAATGTTGACCGTGCAAATGCCGCCGACAAGGACAGCGCCGACTATGCCAAGGGCGTTGAGATGATCGTCAAAATGCTGACCGATGCCGTAACCGATCTTGGTTTGGTTGCAATAGGTGAGGTTGGTGAGACCTTTGATCCTCAGCTTCACGAGGCTGTGATGCACATCGAGGATGAAAACCTTGGTGAAAACGTTATCAGCAATGTTTTACAAAAGGGCTACAAAATTGGTGACACCGTTATCAGACCTGCAATGGTGCAGGTTGCAAACTAAATTAAATTTAAGGCTTTTGCTTTGAAGATAAACTAAACTTAAAAACATAAATCTTTTGGAGGTTTTTATTATGGGAAAAATTATAGGTATTGACCTTGGTACTACCAACTCTTGTGTAGCAGTTATGGAAGGCGGTGAAGCTGTCGTTATCCCTAACGCAGAAGGCGGAAGAACTACTCCTTCGGTCGTTGCTTTCTCCAAGACCGGTGAAAGAATGGTCGGTCAGGTCGCAAAGCGTCAGGCCATCACCAATCCTGACAGAACCGTTATCTCTATCAAGAGAGAAATGGGTACTGTTTACAACGTGAATATTGACGGAAAGAACTACACTCCGCAGGAGATCTCGGCTATCATCCTTCAGAAGCTGAAGGCCGATGCAGAGGCTTACCTCGGCGCTCCCGTTACCGAGGCTGTTATCACCGTTCCTGCTTACTTCTCCGATGCACAGCGTCAGGCAACCAAGGACGCAGGTAAGATTGCAGGTCTTGAGGTAAAGCGTATCATCAACGAGCCCACCGCAGCAGCTCTTGCCTTCGGTGTTGACAAGGAAGACGACCAGAAGGTCATGGTTTATGACCTTGGCGGCGGAACCTTCGACGTTTCCATCATCGAGATGGGTGACGGTGTTCAGGAGGTTTTGGCCACCGCAGGTAACAACCGTCTCGGCGGTGACGACTTTGACCAGCGTGTAATGGATTGGATCATTGCCGATTTTAAGGCACAGAACGGTATTGACCTTTCGTCCGATAAGATGGCTATGCAAAGAATCAAGGAAGCCGCAGAAAAAGCCAAGATCGATCTCTCGGGTATGACCACCGCAGATATCAATCTGCCGTTTATCACCGTTGATGCAACCGGTCCCAAGCACTATGAGGGCACATTGACCAGAGCCAAGTTTAACGAGATCACTGCAGATCTTGTCGAGGCTACCATGGGACCCGTTCGTCAGGCACTTGCCGATTCGGGTCTTAACACCTCCGAGATCAACAAGGTTCTGATGGTTGGCGGCTCCAGCCGTATTCCTGCCGTTCAGGAGGCAGTCAAGAAGTTTATCGGCCGTGATCCCTTCAAGGGCATCAACCCCGATGAGTGTGTAGCTTTGGGTGCCGCTTTGCAGGGCGGTGTTCTCGGCGGTGACGTTAAGGGACTTTTGCTTCTCGATGTTACTCCTCTGTCCCTGGGTATTG
>JAZQCY010000073.1:0-8645 GCA_045546555.1 Acutalibacteraceae bacterium
CGGTTTTCGGCCTCGTCGAAGATCTCGTCGGCGTGCTTTTCAAAGGTCTCGGCGGTGATCTCCTCACCACGGTGGGCAGGCAGGCAATGCATTACCATTGCGTCCTTATGAGCCAACGACATAAACTCCTCGTTGACCTGATACGCCTTAAAGACCTTTTCACGCTCGGCCTTTTCCTCCTCCTGACCCATAGAGGCCCAGACATCGGTATAAACGGCGTCGGCATCCTTGACGGCGGCGGCAATATCCTCGGTGCAGGTGAACTTACCGTTTGCGGCGGCCCACTTCATTATATCGGCATCGGGCTCGTAACCCTTGGGGCAAGCTACTGCTACCTCCATACCGCTCTTGATACCGCCAACGATAAGCGAGTTGGCCATATTGTTACCGTCACCGACAAAGGTGAGTTTGAGACCCTGCAAAGCACCCTTGTGCTCACGGATGGTCATAAGGTCAGCCAACACCTGACAGGGGTGGCAATAGTCGGTCAGACCGTTGATTATGGGGATAGAGCCGTATTTTGCAAGATCCTCAACCTCTCTCTGAGCAAAGGTGCGGATCATAATACCGTCAAGGTAACGGGAAAGCACACGTGCAGTATCCTCAACAGGCTCACCACGGCCGATCTGAAGGTCACGTGAGCTTAAAAACATAGCCTGACCGCCCAAGTGGTACATACCGGTCTCAAACGAAACACGAGTACGGGTGGACGACTTCTGGAAAATCATTCCCAGGGTCTTGCCCTTCAGATAACGGTGGTCAACACCGTGCTTCTGGTCGTATTTAAGCTGATCGGCAAGGTTTAAAACCTCTTCTATCTCGGCGGGTGTAAGGTCGCCCAATTTCAAAAGATGCTTCATTTTGTCAAAACCTCCTGCAAAATTTCAAGTGCTTTATCCAACTGTTCGTAGGTAATATTCAACGGCGGCAGCATTCTGAGCTTGGTCTTGGCGGTGAGTATCAGCACGCCCTTTTCAAGGCAGGCGACCGCCAGCTCCTTGGCCGGCTTTGCGGTCTCAATACCAATCATAAGTCCAAGTCCCGAAACCGACTTTACGCCATTCATCTTGAGCAATTTTTCTTTGATGTATTCGGCCTTTTCGGTGACCTCTTTAAGCAGCTTTTCGTCGATTCGCTCTACTATCGACACGGCGCCTGCGCAGACCGCAGGGTTGCCGCCAAAGGTTGAGCCGTGATCGCCGGCTCCCAAGGTAAATTCAACCTTTTCACCCATAAGACAAGCGCCTATCGGCAAGCCGCCGCCAAGACCCTTGGCCGTTGTGATGATGTCGGGGCAAAGACCAAAATGCTCTGAAGCAAAATACTTGCCCGTTCTGCCGTTGCCGGTCTGAACCTCATCGGCAATGATGAGAAAGCCGTGCTTTTCGGCGGCCGACTTGATGCAATCGACAAAAGCTTGCTCCAACGCATTAACTCCGCCCTCACCCTGCACAAGCTCGATCATAACGGCGGCGGTATCGTCACCCACAGCGCTTAAAAGCGCCTCGCAATCGTTGGCGGGAACAAACCGGAAACCGTCGGTAAAGGGGCCGAAATCCTTGTGGAAAACATCCTGACCCGTGGCCGAAAGTGTTGTGACGGTTCGACCGTGGAAGGAGTTGACCAGGGTGATTATCTTGCCCTGCTTGCCTTCGTGGTTATCTGAGTAATATTTTCTTGCAGTCTTTATGGCGCACTCGTTAGCCTCGGCACCCGAGTTTCCGAAGAACACCTTTTTCATGCCCGATTTTTTGCACAGAAGCTCGGCCAATTTTGCACACGGCTCGGTGTAATAAAGGTTGGAGGTGTGCTGAATAAGTCCTAACTGTGCGATAACGGCGTTTTTCCATTCCTCATCGGCGGCACCGAAGGTGTTGACCGCAATACCGCTACCGAGGTCTATGTATTCCTTGCCGTTTACATCGTAAAGATATGCGCCGTTGCCCTTGACAAGCTCAACATCGAACCTGCCGTAGGTGTTGGCAACATACTGTTTATCCTTTTCCTTAAAGCTTAACATTTTATCAACCCACAAACATAGTACCGATACCTTCATCGGTCAGAGTTTCGATCAAAATTGCGTGAGGAATACGTCCGTCAATGATAAAGACCTTCTGAACTCCCTGGCGGATGGCATCAATACAGCATTCCACCTTGGGGATCATACCGCCCTGAATAATTCCGTTACGGATAAGCAGGGTGGCCTCGCTGACGTTGATCTTTTTAATAAGCGAATCGGGATCGTCCTTATCCCTCATAAGACCTGCGATATCGGTCATGGAAATAAAGCTTTCGGCCTTTAATTCCCCTGCAATTCTTGCGGCGGCAGTATCGGCATTGATGTTGTAAACATTGCCCTCAGCATCACAACCAACGGTTGAAATTACGGGGATATATCCCTTCTCCAAAAGGTCGAGAATGGGGGTCGTATCAACATTAGTGATCTCACCGACATAGCCGTGGACGTCGTCCAGCTTTTCGGCGGTGATCATCTGACCGTCAAGTCCGCAAAGGCCGACGGCCTTTCCGCCGACGGTGCCGATAAGGTTTACAAGATCCTTGTTGGTCTTGCCTGCAAGCACCATCTGAACGATCTCGACCGTCTCGGCATCGGTAACACGAAGTCCGTCAACAAAGACCGATTCCTTACCGATCTTTTTGAGCATTCCCGAAATTTCGGGACCGCCGCCGTGCACCAGCACGACCTTGACGCCGATAAGTGACATCAGCACGATATCGTGCATAACGGCCGACTTCAGTTTATCATCTATCATGGCATTGCCGCCGTATTTTACCACGACGATCTTGCCCGAATACTTTTGAATATAAGGCAGAGCCTCGGTTAAAATCTGGGCTCTTTGAGCGTTATTGATTTCCATATTATTTCTTCCTATCCTCGTGATGTAGCTTTCCGATTAGGCCCCCTTGCCTAAAGGGGGCTGGCACAACGAAGTTGTGACTGGGGGATTCCCTAAAGGGAGGTGTCACACGAATGTGTGACGGAGGGATTCACCGCTTGATCAGGTTCTGTAGTCACCGTTGATCTTGACGTAATCGTAGGTCAGATCGCAACCCCAGGCGGTGGCGGTGGCATCACCCGAATCGAGGGTGATGAGTATTTGGATCTCCTCTTGGAGAAGTATCTCTTTGGCAATTTCCTCGCTGAAATCGACGCCTGCGCCGTTGCGGCAGACCTCAATGGTGCCGGCCTTTGATTTGAACGAAACACCGACCTTGTTTACATCGAGCTCGGCACCGCTGTAGCCTATGGCACACAGCACTCTGCCCCAGTTGGCATCGGCACCGAAGATAGCGGCTTTTAAAAGTGACGAACAGGCAACCGACTTGGCAACGGTCTTGGCAACAGCCTTGGTTGCGGCACCGCTGACGGTGACCTCCATAAGTCTTGTTGCACCCTCGCCGTCACGTGCGATCATTCTGCAAAGGTAAGAGGTCACGGCAAACAAAGCCTCTTTAAAGGCCTTGCAATCCTCACTGTCAACGCTGTCGATAATGGGGTTTTCGGCCATACCGTTGGCCAGAACACAGCACATATCATTGGTCGAGGTGTCGCCGTCGACGCTTACCATATTGAAGGAATCCTCAACGTCGGCTTTAAGCACAGCATGCAGAACCTCGGGGGTGATGGCAACGTCGGTTGTGATGAAAACCAGCATGGTGGCCATATTGGGATGGATCATTCCCGAGCCCTTGGCAATACCGCCGATGGTGCATTCCTTACCGCCGATATTAAACTTGTATGCGATCTCCTTGACACGGGTGTCGGTGGTCATAATTCCCTCTGCGGCACGAAGACTGCCGTCATAGGTAAGGTCGTTGACCAAGGCCTCCATACCGTTGGCAATGGGCGCAAGGTCCAAGGGCTGACCGATAACACCGGTGGATGCCACGATAACGTCTGTAGCATCAATGCCTGTAAACTGCTCACACAAACTGCACATTGCCTCGGCAATTTCAATTCCGTTGGCGTTGCAGGTGTTGGCGTTGCCGCTGTTGCAGATAACGGCTTGAGCATAACCGTCGGCAATATTTTCTTTTGTGACGGTTATGGGAGCACCCTTTACAAGGTTGGTGGTGTAGGTTGCGGCTGCAGCCGCCTTGACGTCACTCACAATAAGCGAAAGGTCTCTTTTAGTCTTGTTCTTTCTGATTCCGCAATGAATACCTGCGGCCTTAAATCCTTTTGCGGCACAAATTCCGCCTTCTGTTTTGATCATTTTGAACGTCCTTTCTTAAAGGTCAAGTCCTTCGGCCTCGTCGAAGCCGAGCATTATGTTCATACACTGGACTGCGGCACCCGAAGCACCCTTGCCCAAATTATCAAATCTTGCCGATACGGTGAAGCGTTCCTCGTTGCCGGTGACGAATATCTGCATCTTGTCCTTACCGCTGAGGTTATTGGAGCCAAGCATTGCGGCTTTTTCTCCGTTAATATCGCTGATATCGATAAACTGCTTGCCCGAATACTTATTGATGTAAGCCTGCTTTACTGCCTCGATACCGCCGTTTACCCCAGAGCCGAAGAACGGCACGGTCACAAGCATTCCGCTGTAGTAATCGTCAACTATAGGTGAGAAGACCGGCTTATGATTGAGCTTCGAAACAGCCGCCATTTCGGGCAGATGCTTGTGCGACTGCGACAAAGCGTAAATTCTGGCACTATAAAGCTCGTCACCTTTGTCTTCGCCCTCATATTCGGCGATCATCTTCTTGCCGCCGCCCGAGTAGCCCGTCAAGGAAAAGCAGGTCACAAGCGCATCGTGTGATAAAACGCCTGCCTCGGTCAACGGAGCGACAATTGCGTTAAAGCCGCTTGCGTGGCAACCGGGAACGGCCACCCTCTTGGCGGTGGGCAGAGCCTTGGCCAGATCGTCATACAGCTCGGGGAAGCCGTAGACCCAATTGGGGTCGGTTCGGTGTGCCGTTGAGGTATCGATAACACGGACGTTTTCGTTTTCGATCATCGAGACAGCCTCGATAGCCGCCGCATCGGGCAGGCAAAGAAACGCAACGTCGCAAGAGTTGAGGTACTTCTTTCGCTCATCGGGGTCCTTTCTCAGCTCCTCGGGGATGAGCATAAGCTCAATATCCTTTCGGCCGCTCAAACGGTCAATTATTCTCAAGCCCGTCGTGCCCTCACGACCGTCAATAAACACCTTAAACATACGGCACCTCCGTAAAAAGTCTTATAAAAAACACTATGGCATTTTAACAGTAATAATTATACACCGAAAATGAATAAAATCAAGTCTTTTTTGCAAATTTATGTATAATACCAAAAACACGATTTTTTTAGGTTAATATATGTAAAAAAGCACCAAAAACGGTTGAATTTAACCTCCCTGCCCGACATTTAAGGCAAGGATGGCTTCGCTTTTTATATTCATTTTATAGCATAAATATACATTTTTATGTATATTTGGTGTGAAAGCCGCCGATATATTTTAATACTGTCGACCGATTAAGTCAAGAAAAATTACTATATAATAAGGTAAATGCTTGTAAAAAATATGTAAACAACACTTGCAGTTATTTACTTTTTAAAGGTTAAATGGTATAATGGCTATTGCAATGATGTAGAAAAACAATCAAATTACAAGAAATTGCCTTTTAGGAGATATATTATGCAACCTATGTACCCCTACCCCACACAGCCGACGCGCCCTACCGAACCGCCACAGCCGACCTTTTCGGAAATGAAGAAGGCCGCCAAAAGCAGCTTGAAGCACCGTTGGGCCGAGGCTATTGCCGTTTCGTTGGTTTTTTTGGCCACCGCATTGCTCAACACCGTAATGCAGGCCGCTTTGCAGATAATATTCAAGGTTGACACCGTGTGGTCACCCATCACCCCCACTGACGTTCCCATAAACAGTATCATTGCCAGCATTTCCATAACGCTTTTCTCGGCAATTTTTTCGCTTATCGTTATGTTCCCGTTGCTTTTCGGTGTGATGCGTTGGTTCTGGTTTGTCACAGGTGGCGGCGACCCAAGTATCGGTGAAGTGTTCTACTATTTCTCATCGGGACGTGCGTTTTTCAAGTCGCTCGGCATTTCGGTATCAATCTTTTGGAGGTTGATACTCGGCGCCGTTATCTGCTTCTCGCCCTATGCCATAATTTCGGTTCTCACCAATGCCGATTTCTATAACCTGATCGGCATATCCATGCCAACTATGATGTCAAGCCTTTACTCGTTGGCAACCATGTTTGAGCTGCTTGGCTTCTTCCTTTTGTTGCTTTGGGTAAGCGGATATTCAATGTTTTATACCGTAATGTTTTACGAGCCCGAGCTTTCGGTACGTCAAACCTTAAAGCAGGCCGTTGCCATTTCTAAAAAACAGCGTATGAGGTTTATCGGCTTTTTCTTCACCTTCTTCGGATGGGTATTGCTTTCATCCCTGTTCTTGCCGTTGCTTTACTTTTTGCCGTTCTTCTTGGCCTCGATGTGCATTTACGGTCGTGAAATATACCGTTCGACACAACGCAATTCGTTTAATGTATCATCCGCTAACGGCAATTTTTGACTTGATTTAAACACCGCCATTACCTGACCGACCGCCGACAGAATAAACTCGACGTCGGTGGTGAGTGATGCTGTCGCCCGCTCGTAAAGTCGGTGCAAGTTTATGATAAAATCAGACAAAGGGCAGTTTAATCTTTTAGCCTCAAAACGGTTGTCACCCTCTAAAACGCAGGTGTGCAACCGTTTTTCATATATTGTGTGCTCCTGCAAGGAACCGCAAAAGCCGATGTTGTGGGTGTGGGTGAAGGCATCGCACAGGTAGTGCAGAAAAACGCCCAGACCGAAAAATCCAAGTTGGCCGGCGGTCAATTTTTCGGCCGATGACAGAATGAAGCCTTTGGCGTTTTGCCAATCGTGACCGAAAAACGGGCGTGTTTTAAAGCCTCGCAGATACGAAAAAAGATTTATATCGGGCATGATATTCCCGTTTATGAACGCCGCCTTTTGCGAAGCGGTTGCCAACAGAAAGCTTTGTCCGCAAAGCTTTATCGCCAATTTAAAATGTGTTTCGGTCTTCATTATTCTCTCTCTTTCGGGTTTTGAAAATAGTGTTGACCGTGCCCTGCGATTTATTATAATTATTTAATTTTGGTCAAAATTTTGCGTTTTGCGCCGAAATACAATACTTTGCTTTGCATATCCGTGCAACATTGTTATTGAAGCCTTAAAACAGTTGACTTTTTGCGTTAATATGTTACAATGTATTCGTAAAAATTTGGCTTTCTTTTCGGAAAGGAGAAAGATTTATGAAAAAGGTCGTTACATTCGGTGAGGTTATGCTTCGCTTGGCACCCGAGGGTTATCTCCGCTTTGTTCAGGCAGACAGCTTTGGTGCAACCTTCGGTGGCGGTGAGGCCAACGTTGCAGTATCATTGTGCAACTTCGGCTACGATGCCGCATTTGTTACCAAGCTCCCCAAGCACGAGATCGGTCAGATGGCCGTAAACTCGCTCAGAAAGTTTGGTGTTGACACCTCCAAGATCACCCGTGGCGGTGAAAGAGTCGGTATCTACTACCTTGAAAAGGGTGCTTCTCAGCGTCCGTCCAAGGTCGTTTATGACCGTGCATACTCTGCAATTGCCCAGGCTACGGTCGAGGATTTTGACTGGGATGCAATTTTTGAAGGCGTTGAGTGGTTCCACTTTACCGGCATCACCCCCGCTTTGGGTGACAACGTTGCCGCCATCTGTCTTGAGGCCTGCAAGGCCGCAAAGGCACATAACATCAAGGTTTCCTGCGATCTTAACTACCGCAAGAAGCTTTGGACCCGTGAAAAGGCAGGTCAGGTCATGGCCGAGCTTATGCCCTATGTTGACGTTTGCATTGCCAATGAGGAGGATGCCTCCGACGTATTCGGCATCAAGGCCGCCGATACCGACGTCACCAGCGGCAAGGTAAATCACGACGGCTATAAGGATGTTGCACGTCAGCTTAAAGAGCGCTTTGGCTTTGAGTATGTTGCAATCACTCTCCGCAGCTCCATTTCGGCCAACGATAACGACTGGGCCGCAATGCTTTACGACGGCAACGAGTGCTACTTCAGCCGTCAGTACAGAATGCACATCGTTGACCGTGTCGGCGGCGGTGACAGCTTCGGTGCAGGACTTATCTACTCAATGCTCCAAGGCAAATCGGCACAGGAAACAATAGAGTTTGCCGTTGCCGCAAGCTGCTTGAAGCACTCGGTCGAAGGCGACTACAATATGATGAGCGTTTCTGAGGTTGAGAGTCTTGCAGGCGGTAACGCAAGCGGACGTGTTCAGAGATAATTTGTTGATCTGAAATTAAAACAATCTGAATAAGTGCAAAGCACCCGACCGTGGTCAAACACGGTCGGGTGTTGTTTTGTAAAGATTTAATTTAAACTCCTAACTCCTCACGGCTATGGGTGACCAATCATCCCTACAGTCGGCACGAACAAACCGTCCCTAAATTTAACTTATATTGGGTATTTACTTAGAAGGCGGTTTGTAATATAATCATTATAATGATTGTAGAATGTGGAAACGCTTAGCGTTTCCACAAAAGCAGATAAATCAGCTTTTAAACAATCAAATTTCTTGAAATTTGATTGTTTTTCTACATCATTGCAATGGTCGTT
>JAZQCY010000074.1:0-35782 GCA_045546555.1 Acutalibacteraceae bacterium
TGGTGAAGGTGAAGACCTGACCGGCCTTGACCATGACCTTGCCGCCCACAAAGGTCTTGATGCGGTACTCGGGACCCTTGGTGTCCAGCAGGATGGAAGTCGGAGGCCAAGCGGTCTTAGGAAGACAACACTTAGCTACAACCCCTTGGCCCACAGAACGACATGGCTACGATCCGACTTTGGTGAAGGTGAAGACCTGACCGGCCTTGACCATGACCTTGCCGCCCACAAAGGTCTTGATGCGGTACTCGGGACCTTTGGTATCAAGCAGGATCGCAATGGGCAGCTTTAGCTCTGCACGAACCTTTTTTATCAGTTCGATCTTTTCAAGGTGCTCGGGATGTGTGCCGTGCGAAAAGTTTAAACGTGCAACGTTCATTCCGGCTTTACACATAGCTTTTAAGGTGTCCTCGTTACTGCTTGCAGGGCCTATCGTGCACACAATTTTAGTCTTTCTCATAAAATTCGTCCTTTGTATTGTATTTTGCCGCAGGTATTATACTTTATTATCTGCAAAATTACAAGTAAAACATATATAATATTTGACATTTATATTTTATATACAAGATTGACATTTAGCTTAAAAAAAGGTATAATAATATGAAAAATTGTTTTCAGGAGGCTGTGTATTGAACATAACGCATTTAAAATATGCTGTTGAGATCGAAAAATCAAGATATCTTAATAAAGCGGCTGACAATCTTTATATGGCACAGCCAAATTTGAGCCGAGCCTTAAAAGAGCTTGAGGATTCGGTTGGGATCACCATTTTCAAGCGCACACCCAACGGAATGATCGTGACACCCGACGGTGAGGAATTTTTGGAGCGTGCCAAGAAGATATTGCGTGATATCGAGGATTTTGAAGATATCTACACCAACGGCAAGCTTCATAAAGAAACGTTTTCTATTTCGGTTCCGAGAGCAACCTATATTTCTTATGCTTTTTCTCGCTTTGCGGGTACCATTTCGGCCGAGCGTCAGGTTGATCTTTTCTATAAAGAAACCAACACAATGCGTGCCATAAACAATATTTTGCACGCTGATTTTAAGCTTGGTATCATCCGATTTGCGTTAAATTACGAGCAGTATTTTGAGGAAATGATCAAGGAAAAGAACCTTTGCTCGGAGGAATTGACCGAGTTTAATTATTATCTCGCAATGTCCAAAAACCATCCTCTTGCCGAAAGAGAAGAGGTCGATTTTGATGACCTTTCGGAGTATATCGAGGTTGCTCATGCCGACCCGTATGTTCCGTCACTGTCTGCGGCGGTCGTCCGAAAAGAGGAGCTCCCCGATAACACAAAGCGACGAATTTTTGTGTTTGAAAGAGCAAGTCAGTTTGAGGTGCTTAATACCACCGAGGGCACCTTTATGTGGGTATCGCCCTTGCCCGAAAAGCTGCTTAATCAATACGGACTTGTTCAGAAAAAGTGTGCCTGTAACCAAAAAATATACAAGGATGTTTTGATTTATCATAACAATTACAAGCTGACCAAGCTTGATAAAATGTTTATTGAGGTTTTGAAGGAAACCATCAGAGATCTATACGGAAAGTGAGTTTTTAAAATGAAAAAATCAGGGTTTATGCCTGCAGATATTCTGCTCCCGAAAAAGGATTTCCCGAAATGGGCGGTAGTTGCCTGCGATCAGTTCACCTCTGAGGCTGATTATTGGAACGCTGTTGAAAAGACGGTCGGTGATGCGCCGTCAGCGTTGAGGATCACCTTGCCCGAGATCTATCTTGAGGACGGCAACACCGATAAGCGCATTGCCGATATCAACGCTACTATGGAAAAATACCTTGAAAACGGTGTGTTTGAAGAGCATAAGGACGCTATGATTTACGTTGAGCGCACCCAAAGTGACGGCACCGTGCGTCACGGTATTGTTGGTGCTGTCGAGCTTTGCGATTACGATTACCGAAAGGGAAGTAAGGCGCTTATAAGGGCAACCGAACAGACCGTTATCGAGCGCATTCCGCCCCGTGTGAAAATAAGAAAGGATGCCTCGGTTGAGCTGCCTCACGTTCTGCTTTTGACCGATGATCCCGAAAAAACCGTTATAGAACCTATCAAAGCCGTCAAAGATAAATTGACCGTAGCCTATGATTTTGACCTTATGCAGGGCGGCGGACATATTAAGGGTTGGTTCCTGCGTCCCGAGGATATCGAAAGGGTCGGTCTTGCCGTAAACGCCTTGTGTGACGGCAAGGAGGACAAAATGATGTTTGCTGTTGGTGACGGTAACCATTCGCTTGCCACCGCCAAGGAATGCAGTAATCTGTCTGACTCTCCTTTGGCAAAATCCGCTCTGGTCGAGGTCGTAAATATCCACGACGATTCCATTCAGTTTGAGCCGATCTACCGCGTACTGTTCGGTGCTAATCCTGAGGCGGTTATCCACCAATTGTGCGCCGATTTGGGCACTGATGGGGAAGATTATCAGAAATTTATCTGCTGCTTTGGCGATGAGGAATGTGAGCTTCACTTGAAGCCTACCTCAAAGCTTCCCGTTGGTACATTGCAGACCTGGCTTGATGATTACATAAAGAAAAACAACGTAAAGATCGACTATATCCACGGTGAGGATGTCGTTCGCAATCTGTCGAAGGAAGAGGGTAATCTCGGATTTATCTTTGACGGTATGCGTAAAGACGAGCTTTTCCCGGCAGTTTTGGGTGACGGCTCTTTGCCGAGAAAGACCTTCTCGATGGGTCATGCCGCTGATAAGCGCTATTATATCGAAGCAAGAAAGATTAAGTAAGAAGGTGTAGAAATGGGTGGGGGCAGATTGAAATTATCTAAAAGCTCTGTTTATTCAAAAGTATTCTGCCTTTTGCCTTTCGTATTTTTGCTTGTTCTTTTAGCGTTTTTCCTATTTTACGATCAATCAGCGCATAGGTTTGAGGAAAACTGTACCACTGCCGAGCTTTTAACGGGCATTGCACTCATCGGCTCTGCGGTTGCGGGGGTTCTGCTTTATAAAAAGGATAAGCTTAGCACAAAGGCGGTAGTTATTCTGCTTTTGGTGTGTGGTTTTGCTTTGAGATTGGCGTATGCGTTGCGTTATGGCTATAACGTCCATCAGCACGATGTTGAAGACCTTAATTCAAGCGGTCATTTGTCGTATATTTACTCAATTGCTTCAGGTAACGGATTGCCTGCGACCAATGATTGGCAGTTCAGCCATCCGCCGTTGCATCATTTTTTGGCGGCCTTGTCGGTCAAGTTCTCGTATGCGTTGGGCTTTACCAACGGACGTGCCTTTGAGAATATTCAATACCTTACGGTCTTTTATTCTGCACTGACTATGTTTGCGGGCTACCGTCTGTTGAAGCTTTGCGGCATTAAGGGCAACAGTTTGGTTTTATGTGTTGCCTTGCTGACTTTTCATCCGACATTTCAGATCCTTGCAGGCAGTATCAATAACGATATTTTAATGATCCTGCTTTCAATGTATGCGGTGGTTTTCCTGCTCAAATGGTACCGTCAGCCGTCATTGAAGCATGCTGCCTTGTGCGGACTTTTCTGTGGATTGAGTATGATGACCAAGGTCTCGGCGGCTTTGATCGCAGTTGTTGCGGCTGTATCTGTACTTTTTAAATTTATCACCGACAAGCATTTGAGATTCGGCAAGATGTTCCTGCATTCGGCCTGCTTTGTTGTGATACTACTGCCGTTGGGACTGTGGCACCCGATCAGAAATTATATTTTGTTTGAACAGCCCTTGGGCTATGTTGCACCCATCCTCGTTACAAGCGGACTTTATACGGGTGATGTCAGTATATTTGACCGACTCATACTGCCTTTTTCAAAAGACGCCTTCGGTGTTTATGTCGATGTCTGGAATGAGTATAATGTCTGGTACTACACCTTCAGAAGCTCTCTGTTCGGTGAGTATAATTTTGGCAACATGGGTTTTGCTTCATTGCTCACAGTTGCCAATATTTTGATGATAATAGCGTCATTGGCATCAATGCTTTATCTTTTGATAAAGCACAATCAGCATCGCACTGCTTTAATACCGATATTCGTGCTGTATTTTGTTCAGCTCGCATTTTTTGTCTACTTCAATATAAAGTATCCCTTCGGATGCACAATGGATTTCCGATATATTGTGCCGTTGCTTTTCTGCGGTGTTGCTTTCCTTGGCGCCGCCTCGGAGGAACTGAAGCAAACCGAATCGATAACGATTAAAACGGTGGTTTTCGGTTCAAAATTTATTGGTGCGGTATTTTGTATTTTGTCCTTAGTTGTTATGATTTAATTTATACTTTGTTCATTGTGATTGATTGCTGAACGTGGTATAATATTCTAATAAAACCCTTGAAACGGAGGTAAATTATGGGACTTTTAAGAGTGATTTTAAACCACGGCGGTTGGGTCGATATCGTTTCCTGCCTGATTTCCTGCACCGTTGTTGTGTTTCTGGTAATGCCCATTCACGAGTATGCACACGGTTTTATGGCACATAAGCTTGGTGATCCGACACCCCGTTGGCAGGGTAGAATGACCTTGAACCCCATGGCTCATATCGACTATATGGGTGCCATTATGATTTACCTTGTAGGATTTGGTTGGGCAAAGCCGGTCAATGTTGATTCACGCTACTTTAATAAACCCAAGCGTGATATGGCCTTAACGGCACTTGCAGGCCCGGTTTCCAACCTTTTATCTGCACTTTTTTTCAGCCTTTTGAGAAGTGCCTTGCTCTTTACTATTATCAAATCTGAGCTTTCGATTGAATATATTGCCTTTACAAACGGTGTAATGCCCGATAGCTATTGGCTTGTGCTTTTCTTCTTGCTGATATCTATTTTGAACTTCATTATAGTTATCAACATATCTCTTGCAGTATTCAATCTTATACCCATCCCGCCGTTGGACGGCTCGAAGATACTTTTCGCAATTCTGCCCGATCGTATTTATTGGAAGATAATGCGTTATGAAAGATTGCTTTATTTTGCTTTGATCTTCCTCATTTTCTTCGGAAACGGATTTTCCTCTGCTTTGAGCAATATCGTTTACACCGTTGTTGATTGGTTTACCGAGCTAACTTGGTTGCCGTTTGATTTCTTTGTTTGATTTAAGGGTGCTTTATGGACAAGCTTGAGTATAAACTTGATGTGTTTGAAGGCCCGCTTGACCTTCTTTTATATCTCATCTCAAAAAATAAACTTAATATAAACGATATTCAACTGACGGTGCTTGTTGATCAGTACGTTGAGTATATACGTGCTATGAACGAACAGGATATGGACGTTGCAAGTGAGTTTATCGAAATGGCTTCACGACTCATTTATCTTAAAACGGTCAGTCTTTTGCCTAAGCATGATGAGGCAGAGCAGCTCAAGGAAGAGCTTACTCAGGAGCTTATGGAGTATGAGCATTGCCGTAAGGTTGCCAAGCTTTTATCGGGTATGACCGATGAGTTTGATACCTTTATTAAGGTCCCCGAAAAGGTTGAATACGATAAAACCTACGTTAACACCCACGAAAAGGAAGCTATTTTGTCGGCATATATCGCCGCAGTTGGCCGTGGTAAGCGTAAATTACCGCCGCCTACCACCGTTTTCAGTAAGATTGTTGCACGTAAGATCGTTTCGGTTTCTTCAAAGATCGTTTTTGTTATGAAGAACCTTATGCGCACGGGCAATAAAAAAATGAGAAATCTTTTCAAAGGCGCACAAAGCCGATCCGAGCTTGTTGCAACCTTCCTTGCAGTGCTTGAGCTTTGCAAGGCCAACCGTATCCACCTTGACGGTGAGGGTGACGAAATGGAGATCTCCATGATCAGGAGGAAAGATAAATGACCATAAATGAAATGATACCTGCCTTTGAGGCGATACTTTTTGCTGCCGGTGAACCGGTTGAAATTGAAAAGTTTTGCACCGTTTTTGATGTGGATAATGAAACCGTTGAAAGCGTTATGGATATGCTTTCCGACCGACTTGACGCCACGGGCAGTGCAGTAAAGCTCGTGCGACTTGACTTTGCTTATCAGCTTTGCACCCGCAAGGAGTATGCCGAAAACATACGTTCGGTGCTTGATCTTCGCAGGAAGGCACCCTTGTCACAAGCCGCTTTTGAGGTTTTGGCTGTCATTGCATATAATCAGCCCGTAACCAAGGCTTATGTTGAACAGGTACGTGGTGTTGATTGCTCGGGTGTTGTTTCCACACTTGTCGAGAAAGGATTGCTTGAAGAAAAGGGCAGACTTGAGCTGCCCGGCAGACCTTTGCTTTACGGCACTACCGCAAACTTCCTCCGTTGCTTCGGTCTTAAAAATCTTGACGAGCTGCCTGAGGTTCCTGCCGATGATATCGTTGAGGACTCCAACGGTCAGCTGAAGATGCTTTCAAATGAGGTTTTGGAGCTTGCACAGAGAATGAACGAAGAAGCCAACGAGCTCCCGGAAGACATTGTTTCGGAGGAATAAGCATTGATTGCGTTATATATCATTTTAGGCCTTGCCGCTGTGATAACGCTATTACTCTTCACCGATATTCATATAAGGGTCAGTATTGACCAAAAGATTTTGGTCAAGGCACGGTTCCTTTTCTATAAAAGAACGCTGATACCGAAGGACCCCAAACGAAAAACAAGGTTGCTTTTGCTTAACGTTGAAAAATCCGATAAAGAGCTGAAGGGTGACCTTCGAAAGCTGATTGACAAAATGGGTGTGCTTGGTACCGTTAAGGAACTGATAAGTGCAACCGTGTCTCTTGTAAAGCAAGGGTGGGGTCTTGCACATCATCTGCGTGTAAAAAAATTAGATGCGGATATAATAGTAGCGTCCGATGACCCAAGCAAGACCGCAATCGAATACGGTGGAGTTTGCGCAGTGGTTTATCCGCTGATTTCGGGATTACAAAACCTGATGAAGTGGAATAATAATAAGACCCATATTAATATCTCAAGTGATTTTTGTTCAAACGATCCGTCTATAAAGCTTGAAGCCAAGCTGAAGCTAAAGCTTTGGTATTATATCAAGGCTTATGTCGGACTTTATTGGGATCTTATAAAGAAAAAATACGATGAGGCAATGGCTAACGAAAGGGTTAAAAGACAGATGGCACCTAAACAAAAGCCGTCTGATAAATAAGTATATTTTACCGAAAGGATGAAATTTTATGGCAGACAATAACATCAGCAACATTATGGACGTTACAATGGATAAGGTGAGATCCTTGGTTGATTCCGATACCATTATCGGCAACCCCATTGTAGTCGGAGAGGTCACCATTATCCCCGTATCAAAGGTAGCATTCGGATTGGCTTCGGGTGGTTCGGATTTCCCTTCAAAGACCGTTAATGCCAAAATGTTCGGTGGCGGCGGCGGTGCAGGTGCAGCCGTTACTCCTATATGCTTCCTTGTTGTAAAAGGTACCGATGTCAAGATCCTGAGCGCAACTGCTGAAGCATCTACAATTGAAAAGGCTATCTCTGCCGTCCCCGAGGTTATTGATACCATAACCAACCTCTTCAAAAAGGATAAGGACACCGAGTCTTAATAAATCTAAGTAATCAAGCTTTGCCCTCCGCCATATAATTTTTCTAAAGATATGACGGAGGATAAACTATGAAATGGATAAGAAATGCAATCGCCTTGTGTCTTGGCTTGGCGGTGTGTTTGGTGTGCATAAAGTGTCAAACTGTTTCTGCTATCGAAACCTCGGCAAAGGCTTATGTCTTATTGAATGCCGATACCTTGGATGTTATAGCCGCAGGTAACGCACATAAAAGGTTGCCCATGGCCAGCACCACAAAAATCATGACTGCGCTTATCCTTGCCGAGCTTAACACCCCCGATAAAGAGATTGTAACAACTAAAGAAATGGTTACGGTTGAAGGCTCGTCGATGGGGCTTAAAGCAGGGGACAGTGTTTCATATTATGAATTGTTAGTCGGTATGCTGTTGCCTTCTGGTAACGATGCCGCAAATACCGCTGCAATTTGTGTTGCCGGTTCGGCTGAAAAATTTGCCGATCTGATGAACAAAAAGGCTAAAGATATCGGTATGAGCAATACTCATTTTGTAACGCCGTCGGGTCTTGATGCAAAGGAGCATTATTCGACGGCTTATGATATGGCTTTGCTGACTGCCGAGGCGCTGAAAAATGACACCATCCGTGAAATCTGCAGTAAGGATAAAATAACTGTCACATTTGGCGATCCGCCGTACCAACGCACGCTGTATAACCACAATAAACTGCTTGGCCGATATGAGTATTGTATCGGTGTCAAGACAGGATTTACCAAGAAATCGGGGCGTTGTCTTGTGTCGGCTGCCGAGAAGGACGGTTGCAGGGTGATTGCCGTCACCTTGAATGACCCCGATGATTGGGATGACCACGAAAAACTGCTTGATTATGGATTGTCAATTGTAAAAAATGTTGATATAACCAAGCCCTTGCCGTTTGATACAGTAAAGGTCGTCGGCGGTGAAAAGGAGCGTGTCAGCGTTGCGGCACCAAGGTGCTATTGCGGCGGGGACAGTGAGCTTTCATCTAATGTAACCGTCAAATATTCGCTCAAGCCTTTTGTTTATGCACCGATACAATCGGGTCAAACGGTTGGCACAGTTGAGTATTTTTATGGCGGTAAGATTTTAAGAACAACCGAAATAATCACCTTGGAAGGTGTTGACCAAAAGGCCTACGCCCCAAGCTTTTTTGAGCTTTTTAAGAACTATTTATATATTTTGTTAGAGTGTTTTGTTTAAGGAGTAAATATGGCAGTTGAAAAGATAAGATTGCAAAAATACCTTTCCCAATGCTCGGTTGCTTCTCGTCGAAAGGCTGAGGAGTTAATTGAACAGGGAAGGGTTAAAATAAACGGACGTAAGGCCATCTTGGGCGATAAGGTTGACCCTGTGCACGATAAGGTCTTGGTCTGCGGTAAACCTATACGCAATAACGATGCCAAGATGTATATAATGCTACATAAGCCACGTGGCTTTGTCACCACTTTGAGTGATGAACAGGGCAGAAAATGTGTTGCCGACCTTGTGGCCGATGCAGGTGTTCGTCTTTTCCCCGTAGGGCGTCTTGACCGAAATTCCGAGGGTCTGCTGCTTATGACCAACGACGGTGAGTTTTCAAACTTTTTAACCCACCCCAAACGTCACGTATCCAAGGTCTACCGTGTTACGGTAAGAGGCAAGGTTACGGATGATCAGATAGACAAAATGGCCGTAGGAATGAAATTAGAAGAGTTTGAGACGCTTCCCTGTGATATTACCTATATCGAAAAGCACGAGGATCGAACCGTTTTGAGATTTGTGCTGTACGAGGGAAAAAACCGTGAGATTCGCAAGCTCTGCGAAGCGGTCGGTCTTACCGTTATCCGCTTAAAGCGTACTGAGATCGCAGGTATCAAGCTCGGAATGCTTCCGCAGGGCAGATGGCGTGAGCTTACCGAAAAGGAAGTAAAGAGACTTTCCAATATCAGCATCAGTAAGGAGCATCAGGATGATTGAGATACACCCATTGCGTGACACGGACAAGCTCTGCGAGCTGTATAAAGCCCAAAATGTCACAATGAATGAGCATTCGATGGCGGTCGTTGCATCTGATAGGGAAGAAATATTGGGCTTTTGCCTTTTTGAACTGAAAAATGACGGCCTGCTTGTGCACAGCCTTGAACCTAAGGAGGACGTGTTTTTTGCAGATGGAATACTGCGTTCAGCTCTGCACGTCGGTGTTGAAAACGGTGTGAACGAGGCTTTTTACTCCGAAAATGCTCCTGTTGAGCTTTTTGAAGCCCTTAAATTTATCAAAAATGCCGAAAAAAAGGAACTTAACGTGGGTAAGTTATTCTCATCTTGCCAAAGTTGTGGAAATTCTTAAAATTATGCTTGTTTTTTGGTAAAATTAGTAATATAATATATTTTGGCTATAATTAGTCAATTTTTTAACAATCAAATTTTCACGGTAAGCATTTGCCGTGAATTTCAGTATGAACGGAGGAATAATGATGAACTGTGAAAACGGTTTGGAGCGTCTTGAAAAAGAGATTGCACTTCTCGGCAATACCGATGCTTATAAGCGCCTTCAGTTGCTTTTTGACGGCGGTGCTTATACCGAGCTTGACCGCTTCCAGAAAAACGGTGAAAACGGTTGCGGAGTTGTTACTGCATACGGTAATGTAAACGGTGCCGGTTGCTATGCTTTCTCGCAGGATGTTACCGTTTGCTCGGGTGCTATGGGTAGAAGCCAGGCATCAAAAATCAAAAAGGTATATGAGCTTGCTCTTATGAACGGCTGTCCTGTGGTCGGAATTTACGACTCTAAGGGTGCATTTGCTGAAGAGGGTGTTGATGCTCTTAATGCTTACGGTGACCTTATTGCCGCCGCCGGCAAGATCTCGGGTGTTGTTCCGCAGATATCGGTCGTTGCAGGTAAGTGTATCGGATCGGCCGCAATTCTTGCCGCTGTTGCTGATCTTACCGTTATGGTTGAGGGCGCAGAGCTTTGCGTAAACTCTGCCGATATCACGGGCGAGGCTTCGGTCGGAACCGCAGAGAATGCAATGAAGAACGGCACTGCCGCTATCGTTGCCGAAAATGATGAGGCCGCTTTTGCAAGCGTTGCAACCATTCTCGGTATGCTTCCAATGAACAACCTTTCGGTACCCGCAGTTGCTGATTATATTCCTGCCGCTGTTTCGGGTGAGGGCGTTTATGCCGATATCGCAAACATCGTTGATGCTGATAGCTTTGTAGAGCTTAACAATGACTTCGGTAAGTGTGCCAAGGTCGGCTTTGCACGTATCGCAGGCGATGCAGTCGGTATCGTTGCAACCGATGCTGATAAAAACAATTCTTACCTTTGCGCAAACGGTGCCGCAAAGATCGCACGCTTTGTCCGTCTTTGCGATGCTTTCTCGATCCCCGTTGTGACTTTGCTCAACTGCGCAGGCTTTATGGGTAAGGCTGATGATGAGCTTCAGGGCTCGGTTCGTGCGGTTGCCGCTTTGACCGGTGCTTATGCCGAGGCTACCACCGCAAAGATAACTGTTATCGTAGGTAAGGCCTACGGTGCCGCATATACCGCTATGGCAGGCAAGGGCGCAGGTGCTGATTACGTTATCTCTTATGCCGATGCCGCTATCTGTGCATTGAACCCCACCACCGCAGTTCAGTTCCTTTATAAGGACCGTCTCGGTGCCGAAAAGAGAGAAGACCTTGAAAAGGAATACGCTCTTTCAGAGGGCTCGCCCTTCAAGGCCGCAGTTAACGGTGCTATTGATGATATCATCACTGCTGACAATGCCGCCAACGCAGTTATTGCCGCACTTTCCATGATGGCATCCAAGCGTGTATCCACCATTGAGAAAAAGCATTCTAATATGCCGTACTAACAGTATTAACGGAGGAATTTTGAAATGAGACAGTTTAAGATCACAGTTAACGGAAAAGCATACGATGTTCAGGTTGAAGAAAACGGTGCAGCAGTTGCTTCTGCTCCCGTTGTAGCCGCAGCTCCCGTAGCCGCACCTGCAGCTGCTCCTGCTCCTGCAGCAGCAGCCGCTGCCGAGGCAGCTCCCGCACCTGCAGCAGCCGCAGCCGGTGAAGGTACCGCAGTTGAGGCTCCCATGCCCGGTACTATTTTGAAGATTTTGGTTTCCAACGGTCAGGCTGTAAAGAACGGCGATGCAGTTGTTGTTCTTGAGGCAATGAAGATGGAAAACGAGATCACCGCACCTTGCGATGGCACCGTTACCGCTGTTTGCGTAAACCAGGGTGACTCGGTTGACGCAGGTAAGGTTTTAGTAACTATTAAGTAATTTTTCAAGAAATGTGAGGTGCTATTCATGGCACGTAAAATTGGTATTACCGAAACCGTGTTGCGTGATGCTCATCAGTCGCTTCTTGCAACACGTATGACCACCGAGGATATGCTCCCCATGCTTCCGATGCTTGATAAGATCGGATTCCATTCTCTTGAATGCTGGGGTGGAGCAACCTATGACTCCTGCCTTCGTTTCTTGAACGAGGATCCTTGGGAGAGACTTCGCATTATCCGTGAAAAGTGTCCCAACACCAAGCTGCAGATGCTTTTCCGCGGACAGAATATGCTCGGCTACCGTCACTATGCTGATGATGTTGTTGAGTATCTTGTTCAGAAGTCGGTTGCAAACGGTATCGATATCATCCGCATCTTTGACGCTTTGAACGATATTCGTAACCTTGAGACCGCTATCAATGCAACCAAGAAGGAAAACGGCGCACACGTTCAGGGTGCTGTTTCCTATACGACCGGTCCTGTATTTGATATCGAATACTATGTAAATTACGCAAAGCAGCTTGAAAGCGTCGGTGCAGATTCACTCTGTATCAAGGATATGGCCGCATTGCTTACTCCTTATCAGACCTATGACCTTGTCAAGGCTCTGAAGGAATCGGTCAAGATCCCCATTCAGGTTCATTCTCATTCCACCTCGGGTCTCGGCTCGATGGTTCTGATGAAGGCAATTGAAGCAGGTGCAGACGTTGTTGATACTGCAATGTCGCCTTTGGCAATGGGTACCTCTCATCCTGCAACCGAGTCTATGGTTGCCGCTTTGGCAGGCACCGAGTTTGACACCGGTCTTAACCTTGAGGCTCTGGATGAGATTGCAAAGTATGTTACAACCCTTCGTGAGAAGTACATTGCAGAGGGTACCTTGAGCACAAAGATGCTTGCATCCGATGCAAAGGCTCTTATTTATCAGGTTCCCGGTGGTATGCTTTCCAACCTGCTTTCTCAGTTGAAGCAGGCAGGCAAGGAGGACAAGCTGACCGAGGTTCTCGAGGAGGTTCCCAGAGTCAGAGCCGATTGCGGTTATCCTCCGCTTGTTACACCTTCTTCGCAGATCGTTGGTACACAGGCTGTTTACAACGTAATTATGGGTGAGCGCTACAAGATGGTCACCAAGGAGTTCAAGGGTGTTGTCAAGGGTGAGTATGGTACCACTCCGATGCCTATCGACCCCGAGTTCCAGAAGAAGATAATCGGTGACGAGGAGCCCATAACCTGCCGTCCCGCAGACTTACTCGAGCCTGAGCTTGATAAGCTCCGTGAGGAATGCGCAAAATGGTCCGAACAGGAAGAGGATGTTCTTTCTTATGCACAGTTCCCGAAGGTGGCTGTTGATTTCTTCGAGAAGAGAGCCAATAAGAAGTACAAGGTTGATGCTGCAAACGCTGATGCCGAAAATAAAGTTCATCCGATGTAAAAATAATGCTTGCATTCTTTTGAAGTGTGTGTTATAATAGCCAATGCTAATTAAATTATATCGGTTTAACCGTTAGATTGGAGTTTCAAAATGGGTGTCGGTGAAATTATTGTTGGATCTTTTATGATTCTGTTTTCCATTGTTATTATCGCTATGATTCTTCTTCAGCAGAGCCGTCGTAGCGGTGTAGGTGCAATTTCCGGCGGAATTGATACCTTCCTTTCAAAGAATAAGGCAAGAGACCTTGATTCAAAGCTTTCCCGCTTTACCAAGTATGCTGCACTTGTCTTCTTTGTATTGGCTGTTGTCGCTAACGTTATTGCTCTTACCAAATAATTTTAGTGGTTTAAAACCGCTCTGTTAATTCAGGGCGGTTTTTTCTTTTTATCAGTCCTTTTTTTGGGACATAATTGGATGTATAATTGCATAGGATGGAATGATTGGGGGAAATCATCTTGCAATTTATCAAAATATCATTTATTATTATATTGGTAGCATATATAATTATGCTATTGTACTTTTCCTATAAAAACGGCAAGATGCTAAAAACCTTGCTTTTGTCGGCTTTATCGGGTATTTTTACCTTTGCAGCGGTCAATATACTCTCGCATTTTACGGGTGTCGGTATACCGGTCAACGGTTGGACAACTTTTGCTTCATCCGTTTTCGGAATACCAGGCGTGTTGGGATTGTTAGTATTAAGATTATTCTTTTAAATAAGGGGATTAGGATGTTAAAGCTTATTTTGGGTAGACAAAAAGCAGGCAAAACAACTGCTTGCCTTGATATCGCAAAGCAGACAGCGGCTTTGGACAAAAGTGTTATTATGCTTGTTCCGGAGCAGTATTCCTTTGAGTGTCAGCGTCATTTATTGAATGACCTCGGCCCCAAGGTTTCCAATAAAATCGAAATCCACAGCTTTACAAGCCTTTCTGAGGCTATCTGCTCGGTCTACGGCGGTCTGTCGGGTCATAACGTCGATGACGGTACAAGATATATCCTTGTCGGACAGGCATTGAAGTCTGTTCGTGACAGTCTTGTGCTTTACGGCAAATATGCCGATTCGCAGTCATTTATCAAGAGTATGATGTCGGTTATAACCGAGTTTAAGCAATCATCGGTCACACCCGAAATGCTCAAAAGCTTGGCGAATAATACCGACTCGGATGTGTTTAAAAGCAAGCTTTTGGATACAGCGCTTATAATGCAGAGCTACGATGCTTTGTTGGGGAGCCGTTTTGTCGATCCGCTTGATCTGACCGAGAGAACCGTTGCTTTAATGAAGGACAACTCATATTTCCAAGGAAAAACTGTTATTATTGATGAATTTAAGGGCTTTACCGAGGCGCAGTTTTCCTTGCTTGACCGCATTGTTTCGGGTAGTGATGAGGTCTTTGTGTCGCTTTGCTGTGACAGTGTTATCCCTGACAGTGACACAGATATCTTCAAAAACATAAAAAAATGTGCTTCAAGACTTGTCGAGATAGCTAAAAACCACAGTGTTGAGGTTGAGGAGCCTCTTGTATTAACCGAAAACGGACGTTTTACAGAGGATATAACTGCACTTGAGGAATTTTCGGCCGAAAAATGTAAGGATATTTTTGATAAAAACACTCCTAATATTGCGATCTGCAACGCACCCACTGTTTATGATGAGATAGATTTCTGCTTTAACACCATTCGCAAAACGGTTCGTGAGACCGATATGCGCTACCGTGATTTTGTCATAATCTCAAGAAACAGTGATACATACTCAAATGTTATAGCCGATGTTGCCGATATATACGGTATACCTTGCTATGTTGACCGCAGAGTTGGTGTATCCAAGCTGCCGTTGTCGGTTTTTGTTCAGTCGGGTATTTCGGCGGCTATGTCATTTGATTCAGATGATATTCTGCGTTTTGTCAAAACCGGGCTTGCAGGATTTAACGTTACCGAGATATCCAAGCTCGAAAACTACGTTTATATGTGGAGCATCAACGGCAACAAATGGCTTGAGCCCTGGACTATGAGCCTAAAGGGCCTTGATGAAATAAATGATGAGACTGAAGCAGAGAAAGTGGCAAACGAGCTTGAAATAATCAACTCCATTAGAGAGCGTGTTATCAAGCCTTTGAATAATCTGCGCTATAACCTCATGGGCACTGTAGAGGATATGTGTTCGGCCATAATTAAGTTAATTGATGATTGCGATACTATCGGTCATTTACGTGATTATACATCTGAGCTTACTCAAAGCGGTGCACTTCAGGAGGCTGAATATCAACGTGCAGGCTATGATATATTCATTAAGGTTCTTGACAAGCTGACGGCAGCTTCAGATTCAGGTACAGTAAAGCAAAAGGATTTTTACGATATGCTGACAACGGCCTTGTCTTACGAAACGGTGGGTGAAATTCCTCAGACATTGGATCAGGTAATATACGGCACTGCTGACCGTATTCGCCCCAAAGACCCAAAGGTAGTGTTTGTTGTCGGTGCAAATCAGGATGTTTTTCCCGCATCGGTTAATGATACAGGTATTTTTTCACAGTATGAGCGTGAAAAAATGATTGACAGTAAAATGAGAATTGCCGACCGTGCCTTGTCTGATTGCCTTGATGAGAAGTATCTCTTTTATTTCGCGGTTTCTTGCGCACTTCAAAAGGTATATATCTGCTATCCAAGAAGCTCGGCTTCGGGTGCCGGTATGGAGCCATCGATGGAGGTCGATTCCATTAAAAAGGCTTTCCCAAATGCTACTGTCTACACCTTGAACGGTCATATCGATATTGAAAATTGTGAGGTTAAAGAGGCGGCCTTCCGCCGTTTGGCCGAGCATTACCGTGAGAATAATGAAACGGTTTTGGGCTTAAAGGCTTATTTCTCAAACATTGAAGGTTATAAGGATAGATTGGCTTCACTTGAGCGTTTTGCTCATGAAGCTACACAGTCAATTTCTGAAGAAACGGCAAATGAGCTATACCGAGGAGAGGTCAAGCTGTCGGCATCTAAGGTTGATAATTTTTCTAAATGCAGCTTTATGTATTTTTGTAAGCATGGCTTGGGTGCAAACAGAATTGACAAGGTAGACTTGGATGGACGCACACGTGGCAATATCGTTCACGATGTTTTGGAGCTTTTTGTGAAGAACCATCTTAATGATATCGGTACGCTTGACTCTAAGGTTATACGTACTGAAACCGATGAGCTTTGCGATGAATTTCTTCAGAAAAACTGTCCCGATATTACAGCGTTGGACGAAAAGTTTAATTATATGATGTCGGTCGTAAAGGATACTGCCGCAACCTTGGCTGAGGCCTTGAACAATGAATTTGCTATAAGCTCGTTTAAACCTAAATTCTGTGAGCTGCACGTTGGAAAAGGACAAGCTGTAAAGGGAATTGATTTAAAAACCGACAAAGGTCACAATATAACCTTGGACGGATATATCGACCGTGTCGACACATCTGAGGACGGAAAGGTAAGGGTTATTGACTATAAAACCGGTAATCAGGGTGATTCTTTAAGGCTTGCAGATTTGCTGAACGGCAAAAGCGTTCAGATGCTTTTGTATCTTAATACACTAATTAAAAACGGCAAAGCTCTTACGAAAGCCGATACACCTGCAGGCGCTTTGTATTTTCCTGCCAAACGTCACACCGGCGATTCCAAGGCTGAATACGTAAGAATGAACGGCGTTGTGTTAGATGATATAGACACCTTAAAGCAGATGGAGCCCGAGCTTTTAGGTGAAATAATACCTGCCCACGCAAGACCTAACGGTGGATCCTTTTACAGTAAAGAAGCAATGTTGTCCCGTGATGATTTCAATACTGTGTTCAGATATATTGAATTATTACTTCAAAATATCGGCAACAAAATAATGAACGGAAATATCGAGCCCAAGCCGCTTTCCGTTAAGGATAAATTGCCGTGCGAATACTGCGATTACAAAGCGATTTGCAGATTTGACCCATTTAATAATTGTAATAACAGTATTGAATGTAACAACGCAAACGCACTTGATTTAATGAAAAAGGAATTGGAGGATGCAAGCAATGGCAATTGATTTTACAAAAGAACAAAGAAAAGCTATCGATGCCAAAGGTACAGTGCTTGTAGCCGCCGCCGCAGGTTCGGGTAAAACTGCCGTTCTTACCGAGCGAGTCGTTCAAAGAATATGTGACCCCAATGATCCTGCTTCTATCGACCGCATGCTTATTGTTACCTTTACCAATGCTTCAGCCCTTGAAATGAGGGTGAGAATCGGTAAAAAGATCGATGAATATATTGCCGATCATCCTTCAAATACCAATGCTTATAAGCAGAAGCTTTTGCTGAGAAGTGCAAAGATATGCACGATCGACTCGTTTTGCGGTGATCTTGTGCGCCGTCATTTCGGTCTGTTGGGCATAAATCCCGATTTTAATGTTGCTACCGATGCTCAGACATCAGCATTAAAGGAAAAGGCTTTAAAGGAGGTCTTAGCTAAGCGCTTTTTAGAGCCGGATGAGGATTTCAACATACTTTGTGAAACCTTTAAAATTTATAACGGTGACCGTAACCTTCGAGAAGCCGTGTTGAGTGTATACGATTTCAGTCTTTGTATGTCACGTCCCGAGCATTGGATGAGATCGGCAGTTGACAGTTATTTTGTTGATAAGATCAACGATTCTCTGTTTTCCGAGGTTATTTATAAAAAAAGCCGCAGAAAGCTTTTGACCGCAAGGGATAATGCCGAGATGATTCTTCGTGAATGTGTCGGAACCGAGTTCGAATCGGCTTGGTATCAAGGCTTCAGCGATACGGTTGAATATATAAATACCACACTTGAGGCAGTAGAGGATAAGGATTGGGACCGTCTTTACAGTTTGGCCAATCAATTCGAAAAGACAACGGTAGCAACCGTCCGTAAGCCGAAGGATGAAGCGCTTCGTGAAACCATGAAGCGCATCAGAGATAAGATTTATAACGATATAGTGTCAATCAGTACCGATCAGTGTGGGCCTGAAGCCCTCGTGTTGGATGAACTTCGCATTACAGGTCGGCAGGTAAAAAGCCTTGTTGATATCGTTATCGATTTTTCAGAAAAATATTTTGAATTGCTTCTGTCAAAGAACATTCTGACGTTTGCGCTTATTGAGCAGCTTGCTTTAAAACTTCTCTGCACCGATACTCCCGAGGGCTTGGTACCGTCCGAGCTTTCAAAGGAGGTCTGCAAGCTTTATGATGAGGTTCTTGTAGATGAGTATCAGGATAATAACGACCTGCAGGATGCGCTTTTCAACGCAGTTTCGGACAATGGCAGTCATTTGTTTATGGTTGGTGATGTTAAGCAAAGTATCTATGGCTTCAGAAATGCCAATCCCGACAATTTCTTAAAGCACAAGAATGAATATAAAGACTATGACGGTGTAATTTCACCCTCAAAGGTCATTCTGAATGCTAATTTCCGAAGCAGATCGGGTGTTTGTGATTTTGTAAACGGTATTTTTAAGACCTTGATGCAGAATGACACCTGCGGTATGGAATACGGTGATGACGAGGTCTTAAAGCCCGAGGCTGAATATCTTGAGAACACAGCGCCCAAGGCGGAGCTTAATATTGTCAGAAATCTTAACGGTATTAACCGTGAGATTGCCGATGCAGAGGCGGTTGCTGATTATATTGCCGATGTTTTAAAGGAAGAACCTTTTTTAAGAAACGGTAAAACTGAGTTAAGACGTGCTGAGTATAGGGATTTTGCCATTCTTTTGCGTTACCCTAAAAACAGGGTGAAGTATTATATCGAGGCGTTAAAGAAAAGGGGAATACCTGCCGCATTTGATTCGGGTGAGTTTTTCACATCGACCGAGGTTTTGACCGCAATGTCGGTGCTTCGTGCGGTAAATAATCCCTTGCTTGATATTCCTTTGATTGCCGCAATGACCTCGGTGGCATTTGGATTTACCTATGATGAGGTTGCTAAAATCAAGGCAGGCTGTAAGGGTGCCAATTTCTATCAAATGGTCGTTAAGTCTGCGGATAACGGTGACTTAAAATGTCAAGCAATGCTTGAAACTTTGTCTGCTTTACGTAAAAAGTCTGTCACAATGTCGGTTGGCGCTTTTGTTAATGAGGTCTACCGTGTAACCTATATAAAGGAAATATTCAGTTCATATAATGACGGTATTCAGAAAAACGCCAATCTTTTATCGTTGGTTTCAATGGCCAATGATTATGATAGCTTTTCAAGCGGCGGTCTTGCCGGCTTTATTGACCATTTTGATCGATCTGCCGCCGAAAGTTCAAGCAGCAGTAAAACGGTTGGCGGTGATGTAAATGCCGTCAAGGTAATGAGCTTCCATGGCTCAAAGGGTCTGCAGTTCCCGATATGTATTGTTGCAGGCTGTGGTAACGGATTTAATCTTGAGGACCTTAATAGACCCATTATTACCAATGGCACCTACGGTATCGGAATGAATTTTGTTTCAGATGGTGTAAAGCATAGTACCGTCGCACATAACGTGCTTAAAGAGGCACATTTACTTAAAATTATTTCCGAGGAAATCCGTCTTTTGTACGTTGCGATGACCCGTGCTGAGGAGCGTCTTATGCTGTCGTTGTCGCTTGATGACCTTAATAAAGAGATAAACGATGCAATAGCCTTACTCGGTCTTTCGGCTTTTGACACAAACAGGATACCTGCGCAGGCGGTGCTTTCCGCAAAAGGATATAAGCCGATGCTGCTTTGCTCTGCCTTGATGCAGGCTGACGGCGTCAAGCTGACCGAATCGGTCGGTTTGCCTGCATTGGGCTTTAGCGGAGAAGGCAGGTTTAAGCTGTCAATTTCTGATGCAAGCGTATTTGATGTGGGTTCTGTGAGCGAGCTTGATAATGACAACGATGCTGATATCGACCCCAATATTCAAAGCATTTTGTCGGAGCGCTTTGATTACGTTTATCCCGATTCTACTCTGTGCAACATACCTTCAAAAATTGCCGTAACCGAGCTTGTTCACGGTGACGATGAGCAGTATGCATTTAAGGCACGACCGAGGTTTATGTCAAAATCAGGTCTTACACCTGCCGAGCGTGGTACAGCCTTGCATAAGTTTATGCAGTATGCTTCGTTTGATAATGCCGAAAAGGATGTTGAATCAGAGGTTCAAAGACTTTATGAGTATGAGTTTATCAGTGAACAGGAGGCCGACTCGATCGACCGAAATTTGCTTAAAAAATTCTTTAAAAGCAAGCTATATGCACGCATAAAGTCAGCCGACAAGGTTTGGCGTGAGTATAAGTTTATGGTGTCATATCCTTATAACGGACAAAAGACCATTATTCAGGGTATTGCCGACTGTATGTTCCAAGAAAACGGAAGGATAGTTATCGTCGATTTTAAAACCGATAACGTCAATGATATGTCGGTGCTTGTTGACCGATATTCACAACAGCTTCAGATTTATAAAGAGGCAATATCCGAAATTTTCGACCTGCCCGTGGGTGAATGCCTGATCTACTCGGTCAAGCTCGGCGCAGAGGTAAACGTGTAAGGAGAACGCTATGAACAAAACGAATGCTATGCGTCAGCTTGATAAGGCCGGTATAGATTACAAGCCTATTGAGTATGAGGTTGATGAGAACGACCTTTCGGGTATGCACATTGCCGAGCAAACCGGTCTTGATCCTAACCTTATGTTCAAAACATTGGTTGCCCGTGGTGAAAAGATTGGGCCGTTGGTGTTTTGTATTCCCGTCAATGCCGAGCTTGACTTAAAAAAGTGTGCCAAGGCCGCAGGGGACAAGCGTGTTGAGCTTATTGCTGTTAAAGAATTGCTTGGCCTTACAGGATATATCCGTGGCGGCTGTTCGCCGATAGGTATGAAAAAGAAATTCCCGACCTATATTGATGAAACGGCAATTCTATTCGATAAAATCACCGTCAGTGCAGGCGTCAGAGGCTGTCAGCTGATGCTTGACCGTGAAAAATTAGTTGGTTTTATCGATGCAACACTTTGTGAGCTTACTGTTGAATAATATTATTGTTACTGATGTTGTACGCTTTTTAACAATTTTGATATCGTTTCGGACTTGATTTTGTTTTACCGATATGTTATATTCAAATTGTTAATTTGATATTTTGGAGGTTCTTTTGTGAAAAGACTATTAACTTTAGTTCTTGCTTTCCTCATGTTGTTCTGCTTGTTTGCCTGCGGTTCGGATGATACCGATAGCGCAGCCTCGTCCAATGGCGATGCAAACGGCAACGGTGTCTTATCCACCGCTGATGTAAAGTACATCAGCGATTCAGGAGAAGCTATTTATAGCATCGTGCGTCCTGAAAAGCCTGAGAATAATGAAGGTGCTTTTTCGGGATATGTTTTCAAACAGTTTAAAAACAAGCTTGGTATAAATGTTAAAAATAATTCTGACACTGTTGACGGCACTGATCAGTACGAAATACTTGTCGGCGAAACCAACCGTCCCGAGTCGGCTGCCGCTTTGAACTATATGTATGATCAGGGCAAGGGCAGACACAAGGATTTTATCATTTGTACCATAGGTAAAAAGATTGTTATCAATGCTCATGATGAAGAATCGCTCAATGCCGCTTGTGAATATTTTGTTGAAAACTTCATTTCGAAAGACGGTGTCAAAGGCGGAATCAACTACATCTACGCAATGACGGGTGATTTCAAGGATATCACCATAAACGGTGTGAATATTTGCAGATTTTACATTGTCCGTCCTCACTACAACTCGTCTTATCTTACACAGGTTGAGATGGAAAAGTTGCAAAATTCAGTTTTGGAAAAGACCGGATATATGCTCAAAATCAAAGAGGATGCCTACGTGGCTGAAGGTGAGTATGAGATCGTTGTCGGCAACACCAACCGTAAGGGTGTTGAAAAGATAGATAACTATGATAACTATAACGTGACCGTTTCGGGTAATAAGGTATACCTTAACGGCGGAAATACATATTCTACCGCTATTGCCGTTACCGTTTTTGAAAAGCTTTTGGCTGACGGTGCCGTTGCCGATGCCGATTCGGTAAAGAACGGCAGCTATGAGACCGCTTATGCTGAAAACTGCAGTCCTTCCACCCATTACCGTCCCGTTTGGTACGATGATTTTGACGGTGACACGGTCGATACAAATAAGTGGGATATCATCAGCGAGGAATACAACAAAAAGGGCGATGACGGACTTTCCGGTCAGAACGGTAAGCGTGCTTGGCGTAAGCCCGAAAACGTTCTGATATATGATGGCTGTTTCCATTCTGTTTTCACGCAGGATGAGGGCAACTACTACAGTGGTACTTTGAGAACCTACACCACTATGACCTATCAGTACGGTTACCTTGAGATGAGCTGTATCAACCCTAAGGGAAGTGGTTTCTGGAGCACTCTTTGGATGTCCTCTGCCAACGCCAAGGAGAACACCTTTGAGGGTGGATATTCAATGGAAGTTGATATAGCCGAAAGCTTCGGTAATGCCGCTGTTACCGATGCTAATGCTCACGTATGGCCGAGAGGTATCGGGCAGTCTTTGGGATATGAACACCGCTCGTTTGACCAGATCAGAGCTAACGAGAGTAAATACAGCGTTCAGAAGACTGACGGAAAACTTTTGAGTGAGGATTTCCATACCTTTGGCTTCCTTTGGACTAATGAATATATTGCCTTTACTGCCGACGGTAAGATTTACTGTGACCTTAACATCCTTGAAGACGGCTTTGAGGATTATAAGATTGCTTATAATTCGGGACTTGTAAACCTCCGTCTTGCAGGAACTGCCGGCTTCAGCAACTGTCCGTTACCGCAGACCGCAACCGAAGAGGAATGGGCCAACACAGCTCGCTTTATTGTCGATTACGTACATCTTTATCAGATAGATGACGGTAATAGCAGGCTTAATATTTATAAATAATTTGTTTCGTTCAAAGCCTACGGTATTTTACCGCAGGCTTTGTTGTTTATACTAAAATTTCAATCAAATTTTGTGTCATTTCTGCTATTGACATAACGGATCAAAAATGATAGTCTTAATTTATAATATGTTCGGGAGGTTATTTACTTGAAAAAACTATTGTCGATCTTGATTATTGTTGCTTTAATATTGACCTTCGGTGCCGCTTGCGGTGATGATTCGAACGAGTCGGGTGCTGATAATGCATCCCAAAACGCAGGTCTTTCGACCGATAAGGTCAGCTTTATTGATGCAAACGGTGAGGGCATTTATTCCATCATCAGACCCGAAAACAGCGATTATACCTCGATCTCAACCTTATTGGTCAAGGGTATAAAGGAAAAGTTGAACATAAGCGTTAAAAACTCTATGGACAATAATGACGGTACGGATAAGTATGAGATTCTGATAGGTAATACCAACCGCCCCGAAACCGAAACAGTCCGTCAGTATATGTTTACCAACGGCGGTGGACGTTACAACGATTGGATCATTTGCTCGGTTGGCAAGAAGATCGTTATCTACTCGCAAGAAACCGAAAGTTTAAGAACCGCCGCACAGTATTTCCTCGATAATTATGTTAAGTCAGAGGGTGTTGACGGCGGTATCAACCATTTTGTTAAGGAAGATGCCTCAAAGTATAGCGATATCACCGTTAACGGCGAAAAGATATACAATTACACCGTTATCCGTCCTCATTTTAATTTCTCGTACTTGGCCCAGACCGAGATCGATTCAATGATTGATGAGATATATAAGAAAACAGGCTTTATGCTGTCTGTCAAGGATGATACCTATACCACCGAAAGTGACTGTGAAATAGTTGTCGGCAATACTAATCGACCCGGTGTTGAAAAAATCGACGACTATGATAAATTTAATGTTACCGTTTCGGGTAAAAAGGTATATTTGAACGGCGGTAATACATATTCGACCGCAATGGCCGTTTCCGAGTTTGCAAAGCTTATTTCGGACGGCTCGGTAGCCGATGCAGATACCGTAAAGGGTGGCAGCTATAAACAGACCTTTGCCGCAAGCTACGATAATAAAACCGATTACAAGCTTGTTTGGGCTGACGATTTTGACGGTACTGCCGTTGATACATCGAAATGGGATGTTTGCGATGAGGAATATACCTCAACCGACCCTGCAACCGGAAAATCGGGTCAGAATAATAAGGATGCCTTCAGAAAGCCGCAGAACGTTAAGATTGAGGACGGATTCTTCTGCTCGATCTTAACGCAGGACGATGAGAATTATTATAGCGGAACCATCCGCACCAACTCACATCTTCACTATAAATACGGTTACGTTGAAACAAGCAGTAAAATGCCGCAGGGCAGTGGATTCTGGAATACCCTTTGGATGCGATACGTTGATAATAATGCTTTGATCAAGCCCGAAATCGACGTCAACGAATCGTTCGGCAACTCGGCCTTTGCCGATCCCACCATCCACGTTTGGCCGAGTGCAGCAGCACAAAAGGACGGCTGGGTTCACAGAGAATATGACACGGGAACTACCAAGGTCAAGTATAGCATACCGAGTAGTGAGGGCACCTTGAAGGATGCCTTCCACACCTATGGCTTCTTGTGGACCGAGGATTATTGTGCATTTACAGCCGACGGTAGGGAATACTGCCGCTTTGATCTTAATGCTGTAGGTTTTGAGGATTTTAAGACGGCTTATACCAGCACTAACGTTTCTATGATTTTGTCAGCTTCGTGTGGATTTGCCAACTGTCCGTTGCCGCAGACCGCAACCGATGAGGAATGGGCTAAGTATAACCGCTACTATGTAGACTACGTTCATCTTTACCAGCTTGATGATGGCGGAAAATCTGTACTTATAGCCGATAATCCTGTTAAATGGTAATTTTAAAGCCCTATGATTTTCATAGGGCTTATTTTTGTTTCATTAATGATAAAAAGGTATCGATTTTGACATTGACTTAGCTTTTTTGTAGTGTTAATATAGCGTTAAAGGAGGTTGATTTTATGTTACAGATCAACGGTAAATCATTAAAAGAATTTACGATCGTTCGCCCTCATTACAATTCCTCTTATCTCACGCAGGTTGAGATTGAAAAGCTTCAAAAGCTTGTATTCAACAATACCTATACAAAGCCGGAAATTGTTGATGATGTTTGTTGCGAACCTTTTGAGAACGAGATAATTGTCGGTAACTGTAAGCGTGACAGTGTTGAAACGATTAAGAATTATGATGAGTACCGTATTACCGTTTTGGGTAGTAGGGTTTACCTTAACGGCGGTAGTCCGTATGCTACCGCAATGGCTGTTTCGGAGTTTATTAAGCTTCTTTATAATGATGATATTACCGATGCCGATTCGGTCGTTGGTAGCTATAAAGCAGCCTCTAAAGAGTATGATCCTAAGAAAAACCTTAAACCTGTTTGGATCGACGATTTTGACGGTGACAAGGTCGATGAAACCAAATGGTATGTTATTGACGAGGAATACACTAATAAAGATCCCGAAACGGGACTTTCGGGCAAAAACGGTAAGCGGGCCTGGAGAAAACCGTCCAATGTCGTAATCGAGAACGGTTGCTTTAATGCTCTTTATACGCAGGATGAGGGCAATTACTACGGTGGCACCATCCGCACACTTGATAAAATGAGCTTTAAGTACGGATATGTCGAAACCAGCGCCAAGCTTCCTCACGGAAGCGGTTTCTGGAACACCTTGTGGATGCACGGGGCCGAGGAACGCCGGCTTATAGGCCCTGAAATCGATGTAAATGAGACCTTTGGCGGCTCGGAGTGGGTCAAGGCTAATTGTCATGTCTGGCCAAGTGCAAGAGGTAAAGAGGAAAAGGGCTGGTTGCACCGCTCTTTTGATTCTTTGAGAAAAGGAATTTCAAAATACAGTCTCCCCGAGGCGGACGGTCAGACATTGAAGGATGATTTCCACACCTACGGTGTTTTGTGGAATGAGGATTATATTGCTTTTACCGCCGACGGTAAGATCTACGTTGAAATGGATCTTAATGAGCCCGGTCTTGAGGATTTCAAGGAGGCCTTTACCTGCACACGTGTCAAGATGATCCTTTCGGGCACGCCCGGCTTCGGTAATTGCCCCTGGCCGCAGACCGCAACCGATGAGGAATGGGAAAAGTACGGTAAATACACCGTGGATTATGTCCATTTGTATCAGCTCGACGATGGCAAGTCTGAGCTTATAGCCGAAAATAAGTTTGAATTATAAAAAGCATATTGTTCTTAAAGATACTAAAAACCCCGAAGTCAGACTTCGGGGTTTTACTGTTATATGAGATTACTGATTACGACACCGACGATAATACCAAATATGTAAATGCCTATGTTCATCAGCCAATATTTTGCTTTAGACCAGCCGATGTCAACCCAGATGTTGGCGACAATGCTTTCGACTACGAGTATTACTACCGTGAAAGCGGGTAGGATTGCTACCCATAGCTGACCTGCTACGATAAAAGGGATAGGCGGGAGGAACCACATTAGCCCCAGCAATTCAGCAAAGCCACGGAATATCCTACTTGTGTTGTATTTTACAGGCAAATTATGTGCAAGTTGTGAGTAAACTGCGTCACGTTCCTTGTTGAGTATTTTCATACCGTGACGCATCATAAGCGGAAAACCTACCGCTACAGCTGTGACGGGGATTGCTAAAAGTATCCACCATTTGACAATCGTATACAGCCAATACAACAAGGCAACGCCCAAAATAACGGAAAGTATGCAAGAAACAAGTCTTAGAATACCTTTGGCTGTTTTAAGCATTTCATCACATCCTTTTTTAATAACGTTATCTTATCATAATTATTTAAAAAAGTAAATATCAGTTTTGAAAAATAAACATTTCGGTCGATTATATGGATTTTCTATAAAAATTTTGTAATAATTACTTTTATTTTCGTGTTGTAAATACTTGTTAAAGTAAAATAAATCTGTTATAATAAATCGGTTAGATAAAATTGAGTTTCTATGCTTATATTTTCGAAAGAAGTTGAAATTATGCCTAAAGCAGAAAATTTGAGAAACGTTGCAATTATAGCTCACGTTGACCACGGTAAGACTACATTGGTTGACCAGCTTTTGAAGCAGAGCGGAACGTTCCGTCAGAATGAACAGGTTGCGGAACGAGTTATGGACTCGGGCGACCTTGAAAGGGAAAGAGGTATCACCATCCTTTCCAAGAACACCAGCGTTATGTACGGTGACATTAAGATAAACATTGTCGATACTCCCGGACACGCTGATTTCGGCGGTGAGGTTGAGCGAATTTTGATGATGGTTGACGGCGTTGTATTGCTTGTCGATGCATTTGAGGGCTGTATGCCGCAGACAAGATTCGTTCTTAAAAAGGCTTTGGGACTTGGCAAAAAGGCTATCGTTGTCGTCAATAAGATCGACCGTCCTATGGCACGTCCTAAAGAGGTCGTTGATGAGGTGCTTGACCTTTTCATCGAGCTTGGTGCCGATGATGAGCAGATAGAGTTTCCCGTTGTTTATGCTTCGGGTCGTGACGGCTATGCATCGCTTGATCCCGATGTTATGGGTACCGACTTAAAGCCCTTGTACGATGCCATTGTCAATGAGATAGATGCTCCCGAGGGCGATGTTGATGGCCCCACTCAGGTGCTTTTCTCCAATATCGATTATGATGATTACATTGGCCGTATCGGCGTTGGCCGTGTTGAAAGGGGAAGTCTTAAGGTCGGTCAGAATGTGGCTCTTTGCCATGAGGACGGAACCCACAAGAACGTAAAGATAACCAAGCTTTTCCTTTTTGAGGGCTTAAAGCGTGTTGAGGTCGAGGAGGCTCCGTTTGGCGAGCTTGTGTCTGTTGCAGGTATTGCTGACCTGAATATCGGAGAAACGGTCTGCGATCCCGAGCATATTGAGCCTCTGCCGTTTATAAAAATCGATGAGCCCACGCTTTCTATGAACTTTATGGTCAACAATTCGCCCTTTGCAGGTAAAGAGGGTAAGTTTGTTACCTCACGTAATCTCCGTGACCGCTTGTTCAAAGAGGTTGAGACCAACGTCAGTATGCGTGTTGAGGAGACCGATTCGGCCGATACCTTTAAGGTTTCGGGCCGTGGTGAGCTGCATTTGTCCATTCTTATTGAGCAGATGCGCCGTCAGGGTTATGAGTTTCAGGTTTCTCCGCCCGAGGTAATCTATAAAACCGATGCTAACGGTAAAAAGACCGAGCCTATTGAACTTCTGATGATTGAGGTTCCCGAGGAATATGTCGGTTCTGTTATGGAGCGCTTGGGCACCCGTCACGCAGAGCTTCAGAATATGGGTACCCGTGAAACAGGTCTTACTCACCTTGAGTTTTTGATTCCTGCACGTGGCCTTATCGGCTACCGTTCACAGTTTATGACCGATACCAACGGCAACGGTATTATGAACCACATTTTCCACGGCTACGAGGAATATAAGGGTGATATAGAAAACCGTCTGACCGGTTCTCTTGTCGTTCACGAATCGGGCGAATCCACCGGTTACGGACTTTTTAATACCCAGTCAAGAGGTAGACTGTTTATAGGCCCCGGTGTGCAGGTCTATGAGGGCATGATAATCGGTGAAAATCCCAAGAATGAGGATATCGTTTGTAACGTCTGCAAGAAAAAGGCCGCTACTAACATGCGTGCCGCAGGCTCGGATGATGCATTAAAGCTTACTCCTCCCACAGTTTTGAGCCTTGAGCAGTCGCTTGAGTTTATCAAGTCGGACGAACTTGTTGAGATCACCCCCGAATCTATCCGCCTCAGAAAACGTATTTTGGATAAAGAAACCCGAATGAAATATGAAAGCAAGCTGAGAAAGCAGTAATGGAATATATTATTCTTGATAACGAATGGCACACGCCATATTGTAAGATCAACGGAAAATGTATAAACGAGTTGATAGAGATCGGTGCTGTCAAGCTGGATGAAGACTTGAACGAGATCTCTCGCTTCAGTGTGCTTATAAAGTCTACCTTTACCAAAAAGTTAAGCACACGCTTCCAGCGCTTGACTAATATCACGACCGACGAAATGCATCAAAAAGGTATGACCTTTGACCAAGCGGTGGATCTTTACTGTGAATGGGCAGGCAAGGATGCCATTACCATGACCTGGAGCAATTCCGATCTGTACGTTTTGCTTGAAAACTTCCGTTTAAGGCGCAGAATAAATACCGTTCCGATGATTGCCGGGTATCTTGATCTGCAGAAATATGTGCAGAATGAAATGATACTTAAAGGAAGCAAAATAACATCGCAGGTATCGGTCGCTAATATGGCAATAATGCTAGGTATACCCATAGACGGTATCGGTCTTCACCGAGCCTTGGATGATAGCTTACTGTGTGCCGAAATGCTTCGCAAGGTCTACAACAAGGAACGCCTGCATTCGTATATAATCGACACATCGGTTCCCGATTATTATGCAAGGCTGACCTTTAAGGCATACATAATCCGTGACCTTAACAGTCCGCTTGTCAACAAAAAGAAGATGGAGTTTAAGTGCGAAAAATGCGGTAAGGATGCCAAGCGAATGACTCCGTGGAGCTTTAAGGGTCATTACTTCAAGGCTGAATTTTCCTGCTCGTGCGGAAATAAGTTTATCGGACGTGTTGCCTTTAAGCGTTATTACGATAAGGTTGTTGTCAAGCATAACACAGTGCCGATCACCGCTACAATTAAAAAGGCAGAGCCATCCGAGACGGTTGCCGATGAAGCAAAAAGCTAAAATATTCACCCGTGCATTTACATAGAATGTACGGGTGATTTTTTATGGGTGTTTTGTCAATATTTTGCGCTGTACTTTTACTGTCGGTCGGTGTGTATCTTACGCTTAAATCACGCTTGTTTCAGTTTTTAAAAATTAAGCTTATATTCGGTGTAACCTTCAAAAAGCTCCTTAAAAGCCGAAATTTGGCAGGATTTAAGGCAATGTCCATAGCGTTGGGCAGTACCATCGGCATCGGGAATATAATCGGTGTTGCAGCAGCTATTATCGTGGGCGGTCCCGGTGCTGTTTTCTGGATGTTGATGACCGGCTTTGCAGGTATGATCATCAAATTCACCGAAGTATATATCTGTGTGGACGAAGCGAAATCGGCAAACAGAGCTTCGGGCGGACCGATGTACGTATTCAAGAATAAGGCAACGGGTTTTTTTAAGAATTTCGGAACGGTTTTTGCTACCGTAACCGTGTTGGCTTCATTCTTTGCAGGAAATCTTATGCAATCAAGGGCAATCTACCGCTTTGTGGAGCTTGGTTTCAGCATTGATTTTCTACCGATAACTTTATTTTTGCTGCCTATACTTTTTATTATTCTTATCGGTAAAGACCGCTTATATCAAAATTTTTCTGCAGTTTTTGTGCCTTTGATGTCGGTGTTTTATATCATTGCGGTTTTAATAATAATTGTCTGCAATTATCAAAATATTCCAAAAGCTATACTTTCAATTTTTACATCGGCTTTCGGTTTCAGACAAGCCGCAGGTGGATTTAGCGGTGCGGTGCTGTCGGGAGCTTTGAGAACAGGTGTTATGAAGGGTTTGTTCACTCACGAGGCGGGTATGGGAAGCTCGCCGATAGCACATTCCAGCACAAAGGACGCCGACCCTTTTTGTCAAGGTTGTTGGGGGATAATAGAAGTTTTTATCGACACTGTGGTCGTCTGTATGCTGACGGCTGTTGCAGTACTGTCGTCGCCTGTATACTTCAATTTCCAAGCAAATGACCCTTTTACTTTAATCAGTCAAATATTCCAAAGCGTGTTCGGTATTTTGGGAATTAAAGCTTTAAGTCTGTCGTCTTGTTGCTTTGCATTTGCATCAATTGTGGGATGGTCGTTTTACGGAATAAAGTCACTCGAGTTTTTTACAAAAAGCTCTGTATCAAAAAAGGTATATGTAGTGATTTTTCTGTCGGTAGTACCGTTGTCTATGGTTTTCAGCGAGGATTTTGTCTGGATTCTGACCGACCTTTTTAATTCAATGATGCTGATACCCAACTGTTGCTTACTGCTGTGCTACGGCGGTGAAGCCGTCGCACCGTTGGCAAAAATCAAAAAGGTGCTTGAAATAAAATCTGTAAAGTCATATAATATACCTCAAAGAAGGTGAGTGTATGATATGCCGTCAATGTCCGAGAGGCTGTAATGTAAACCGAGCCGAGGCTTTGGGCTATTGCCAAAGTCCCGAATTGCCTAAAATCGCAAGGGCAGGACTTCATTTTTGGGAAGAACCCTGCATAAGTGGCGAGAAAGGCTCGGGAACCGTATTTTTCAGCGGTTGCTCGCTGGGCTGTGTGTTTTGTCAGAATGAAGAAATTTCCCATAAAAACCACGGTAAGATAGTGACGGTCGAGCGCTTGGCCGAAATATTCCGTGAGCTTGAGTGTCAGGGCGCACACAACATTAACCTTGTCAACCCGACCCATTATGTCCACGCAATATGCGAGGCGGTAAAGCTGTACCGACCGAATATTCCTATCGTTTACAATTCCGGAGGCTATGATACCGTTGAAACAATTGAAAAAGCGGCTGAGTTTGTTGATATATTTTTAATGGATATGAAGTACCGTTCGGCTGACAGGGCATTAAAATACTCAAAGGCTCAGGATTATCCGACCGTTTCCGAAAAAGCAATTCTACGCTGTGCTGAAATTGTAAAAGAGAATGTATATGATGAAAACGGCATTATGCAAAAAGGGCTTATTATCCGTCATCTTATTTTGCCTCAAGGCACTCGTGATGCAATCAATGTCATTGATTGGGTCGATAAAAACGTTCCGTGGGCGGTTTTAAGCCTTATGAGCCAATACACTCCGCACGGTAATCTAACCGAGTACAAGGAAATTAACCGCAAAATAACCAAACGTGAATACGATAAGGTGCTCGACCGGGCTGCAGATAGCCGCATTGAGAGCATATTCACCCAAGAACTTAACAGCTCAAGCTCAAAATTCATACCGCCGTTTGATTTAAGCGGTGTTTAAAGGTCATCTTTTAGGATGACCTTTATTTTTGTCATAAACTTAAATTTCGCAACATAAGTTTGTAGCAAAGAAATTGAAATTTCGGAGGAATGTTTATGACAAGCACAAGCATTTACGGTGATATTGCAAAACGCACGGGTGGAGATATTTACATAGGAGTTGTCGGTCCTGTGCGAACCGGCAAGTCGACTTTCATCAAAAAGTTTATGGACACCCTTGTGATTCCCAATATTGACGGCGAGTATCAAAAGGAGCGTGCTAATGATGAGCTTCCGCAATCTGCGGGCGGTAGGACGATTATGACTACCGAACCGAAGTTTGTGCCGGAAAAAGGTGTGAAAATTGATCTTGACGGTAACGTTTCGATGAACGTCAGACTGATTGATTGCGTTGGCTACATTGTCCCAAGCTCGTTGGGTTATATCGAGGATGATAACCCGAGAATGGTGATGACTCCGTGGTTTGAGGATCCCGTGCCATTTAATATGGCGGCGGAATTCGGCACAAAAAAGGTCATAACCGAGCATTCGACCATTGGGCTTGTCATAACGACCGACGGTAGTATCAGCGATATTCCCCGTGATGAATATGCCGAAGCCGAGGAACGTGTCATCTCGGAATTAAAGGAGATCAATAAACCGTTTGTTGTGCTGATGAACAGTATGTATCCTTATTCCGAATCGGCAAGAGAGGTCGCAAAGGAAATTGCTGAAAAATATGACGTTGCGGTAAAGCCTGTCAACTGTCTTGAACTGACCGAACAGGATATTATGGATATTCTGACCGAGATGCTTTATGAATTTCCCGTTAAAGAGGTCAAGATCAAGCTTCCGATGTGGATAACGGCTTTAGACTCCGAGCATTGGTTGCAAAAGTATATGTACTCATCAATACTAAGGTCAGCCGAGGAGCTTTCAAAGGTATCGGATATGGAGCATTTTTCAAAGAAGCTTTCGGGCTGCGAAAATGTGACCTATTGCTCGGTTGATGAGATTGAGTTGGGCACGGGCAGTGCAACGGTTGTTGCCGATATCGAGCGTGACCTGTTCTATAGTGTGCTCAAGGAATCGACAGGTGTTGATATCAACAATGAGCAACAGTTAATGCGTGAGATAATTGAGTTCTCTAATATAAAAAAGGAATACTACCGATTTAAAAATGCATTGGATGAGGTTGAAGCAACTGGCTACGGCATTGTAATGCCAGAGATCGACGAATTGTCGCTTGAAGAACCCGAAATCGTAAAGCAGGGTGGACGCTACGGTGTAAGACTGCGTGCTTCTGCACCGTCGATTCACATGATGAAGGCAAATATCACAACCGAGGTCAGTCCCATAGTCGGCTCTGAAAAGCAATCGGAGGATCTCGTGATGTATCTGCTAAATGAATTTGAGGAGGAACCGACCAAGATTTGGGATTCAAATATTTTCGGAAAATCCTTGCATGAGCTTGTGAATGAGGGCTTGCATACCAAGCTTGCCCGTATGCCAATGGACGCCAGAATGCGCTTGCAGGAAACCTTGGAAAGGGTGATCAACGAGGGCTGCTCGGGTCTGATCTGTATTATACTTTAATGTTGAAAAGTTCATAAATATATGATAAAATGTGTCTGTAAAAAAACAGACACATTTTTTATGGGTGATTTTATGGAAAATAAAGATATATTCTTTACCTGCGAAACAAATCTCGATTGGGATACTTATAAGCAATTGAACCTTATTAACTATAAAAAGGCGGTCAGATACAGCTTTGCTTCGATTATTCTTTTGACCTTGGTCTCGGCGGCCGCCTTTATCTTCAATCTCTTATCTGCGGCGTATTGTTGCTTGCTGTTTTTATTCGTGTTCCTTTTGATTTTTATAAATATTAAATACAAAAAGAACTGTGAGCTCGAACAGGGAAGACAAAAGCTGAGACTTGGTAAGGACGTTGTTGACCGTAAATATGTATTTTCAAATAAAATATATGTAACCTCGTCCTGCGATCTGGAACGTTCATTTGAGTATGCTCTCGTCGAGCGCCTTTATGAAACCAAGGAAAGCTACATTCTTGTTTTGAGCCACAATATGGCTATGGTAATCAATAAGATCGACCTGAAGGGGACAGAGGGTCTTGATTTTAAGAAATTTATCCTTGATAAGTGCTATGAGGTTAAAAAGCGCAAGTTTATTAAAATTGATAAATCTCAAAAGAACTTCACACGCCTTATTGTGTTGGCATTCTTTATCAGTGTCGTTGTGCTTATGCTATTCTTTTTCAAAAAAACTCCCGAGAATTGGCGTGAGCTTGGCCGCAATCCGCAGTACAGCTCATCTCAACAAGGAACTACCAAAGACAGTTCAAAGTAAATCAAGTTTAATTAGATATAAAGCAAAATCTGCCTTACAAAATTATGTATGGCAGATTTTTTTTAAAAAATTCAAAAAAATCCTTAAATGAGAATAATTCCTATTGACAAATAGAAAAGAATGTGTTATATTATACTCACAGCAAGAGATTGCTGAAACAAAAAGGAGGGAATTATGGAGCAAAGAGTTAAGCATTTCAAAAAGCGAGACGCCATTTTAAACTGTGTTAAATGCACCAAGGTTCATCCGTCGGCTGATTGGGTGTTTGCTCAATTAAAGCCCGAGATATCAAATCTTTCCTTAGGAACCGTCTACCGAAATCTTGCGTTGTTTAAAGAGCAAGGCTTGATAGTAAGCCTCGGAACGGTGAAGGGGATTGAACGTTTTGACGGAAACGTTGATCCGCACGTTCACTTTATCTGTAACGAATGCGGTTGTGTTTTAGATCTCGAATCGGTCGAGATACCCGAATCTCTTAAAGAAAATATTTCAAGAGATAACGGTTTGGTCGTTAATAACTGCACATTGACCTTCAACGGTCTGTGCAGTCAATGTAAATAATTAAAAACAATTTTTGGAGGAATTTATAATGAAAAAGTTTGTTTGTCCTGTTTGTGGTTACGTTCATGAGGCAGAGGTTATGCCCGAAGGCTTCACTTGCCCCGTATGTAAGGTCCCCGGTTCCAAGTTCAAGGTAATGGAAGAGGGTAAGCTTGCCGCAGAGCATGAGTACGGCATCTACGCCAAAACCGTGAAGAACAACCCCGACATCTCCGACGAGGATAAGGCATTTATCTTCGAGCAGCTGATGGCTAACTTCAACGGTGAGTGCAGTGAAGTCGGTATGTATCTCTGCATGGCACGTATCGCACACCGTGAGGGTTATCCCGAGATCGGTCTTTACTGGGAAAAGGCCGCCTATGAAGAGGCAGAGCACGCTGCAAAGTTTGCCGAGCTTTTGGGTGCCGATCTTGAACCCAACATGAAGGCTACCACCAAGGACAATCTTGCTTGGCGTGTTGACTGTGAGTTTGGCGCAACTCAGGGTAAATTTGACCTTGCTTCCGTTGCCAAGAAGAACGGTCTTGATGCTATCCACGACACCGTCCACGAAATGGCTCGTGACGAAGCTCGACATGGCAAGGCATTTGAAGGACTCCTCAACCGCTATTTCAAATAAGCGAAAAACCGCATAAAACAAGGGTTTTTAAGTGTTTAAGCAAACAGGCACGGATTTCGTTCCGTGCCTGTTTTTTATGTGATGGTGGGA
>JAZQCY010000075.1:0-6781 GCA_045546555.1 Acutalibacteraceae bacterium
GGGGCCCTTTGTGACCTTGATCCAATCGACCTCAAACTCGGCCAAGGAGCCGTCCTTTGAGCCGAAGGTCAAGGTGAGGTACTTGCCGTCCGAAAGGCTGTCGGTAACAAAGTCAAAGGTATATTCCTTCCACTCGGTATCACCAACGAGGTTGTTGATGGCCAAAGCCTTTACGACCTGCGAGCCGGTGTTGGTTTTCTTAACACCAACCGAGAAGTAACCTGTGTTAGAATCGGTTGCAAGGGTCTGCTTATAACGGACGACTACACGGTAGGACGAGTTGGTCTCGAACTGATAGTATCCGCTTCCGTCATACGGAGCAAAATGCTGGATCCAGTTGCCCGAGGATATAGACGGTGCTGTGCTGTGGGTCGTGGGGAAATACAGCACGCCGTCGTCGGTGTTAAAGTTGACCTTGGACGAATAATAAGGCCAAGTTGCAGAGCTTGAAGGATCGCCGTAGTGTGAGAAATCGGCGCTGAAATCGCAGTAATAGTCGTTCATACCGATGTACTCAACAGGAGTTACGGTGACGTCGTCAATGTAAACAACGGTGCCTGCGGCGGCAGTCTGCAGGCCAAAGGTAAGGTAAGCCTGGCTTGAGCAGTCACCCGTGATCACGGTATACTCAACCTTGTGCCACTCGTTCAAAGCAGAGCTGTGGATACTAGTCTTATTAAGCTGTGTGTTGGAATCCCAAACGTTGCCTCTGCCGTTCAAGGTAGAGTAAATGTTGGTGTAGCTACCTGCAAGAGAGGTTGCCATATACCAATAGCTGACGGTATATTTGGTGTATGAATCGAGCTTCAAAACCGAAGCAGGCGAATTGTAAGCATAAGCACGGTAGGTGTTAGCGCCCGAAGGAGCGATCTTCAAAGAAGATGTACCGCTGTGAGCCTTCTCGGTGGAAACACTTGCGGCGGTTGACGAATTGAGTCCGCCCTCATACTTTACGGTGCAGCCCTCAAAGCTTGTGAAGGTATTGTCTATCTCAATATCAGCCGCAGCAGTGTTGTCGGTGATAACGACATCATCAAAATATGCATAGTTATTAGCGCCAAAGGTTCCGCTTGCTGCTGCACCATCACAGTTTAAGGATATCATCGGACTTGTATGGGTAGAGGTTTGACTGGGAGTGAAGGAGGCGGAATAGGTGGCCCACTCACCGACAGTCAGGTCGCTGACTTTTATGGTTTTACCGGTTTCACTGTCAAGAGCCTTTCTCTTTGCACCGGAGTCTGCGCAGGAATCACCTTGAGTTATACGAAGACCAAAGGAGGAAACCGTCAGAGAATCAGGAATCTTATATTTGAAGGAAATAGTGTAGTTATGACCTTCGACAAGCTGATAATTAGGTGCATCGACATCATCATACGAAGGCATAAGTACCGTTGCAAAAAGGTCGTTACTGTGAAGCTTGAAAACCTTGTTGTTTTCATCATCAGGGTCAGTTACAACACCGCTTTTGTAATAAGAGGAATAAGAGGACTTATGGCTGTTATCACGGATGGTGACCGTTGCGGTATATTCCTTCTCATTAAAAGGAATATAGGTGCTCGGATACTTGGCATAGGCCTTGCGGGTCTCATTTTCCTGAACAACACCGTATTCTTCGGTGCAGGCAGGGTCGGAATACCAGCCGAGGAAGGCCATACCGTTGACCCTTTCGGGTGCGGTAAGCTCTGCGCCGACGGTGGCATCAACCGTGTAAACGGAGCCCGAGTTGTTTACCGTGACCTTGACCGTTGCGGCCGATGCGGTCAGCGGTGCTGACAGACACAGTGTAAGCAACATTACAAGTGCCACAGCGATGCTGATGAGTTTCTTGAATCGTTTCGTCAAAGGAAACACCTCCAATGTTATTTCGGATAACATCCGATATTACTACGATCTTATTATAACCCACACAATTTTGTAAGTAAATGTCTGAAATCACACAGTTTTTATAAAATCGTATAAATTTAATGCGTAGCATTTTAAAGTTTCCACCCCACCCTGCCGTTCGCACGTGCCACGGCACACACCGCAAAGGCGGCCGCTTGTGAGGGAAGGCTAAAAGAAACAATATCTCATCGTAGGGGCGAACCACATTCGCCCGCCGTAAGCCGATTTGCGGAACGGATAAATCCGTTCCCTGCAAAAATATAAATCTTTTCTGTTTTGATAATTTATGTTTGTGTTTTTGAGAGTTTAATGGTACAATATAATTGTATTATTATGTAGTGATGCAGGTTTTGGGGTTTTGCACCTTAACATCAACCTGCTATTGGGAGATTTTTTATGAAGATTCTTGCTATCGACGGCAACAGTATAATCAACCGTGCTTTTTACGGCATCAAACTGCTGACCACCAAATCGGGACTTTATACCAACGGCGTTTACGGCTTTATGAGCATTTTAAACCGCCTTTTGGAGGCTGAAAACCCCGACGGTGTTGTTGTAGCCTTTGACCTGCACGCACCCACCTTCCGCCACAAGGAATATGCCGAATATAAAGCAGGCAGAAAAGGTATGCCCGATGAGCTGCGCTCGCAGATGCCTCTTTTAAAAAAGCTGCTGACCCTTTTCGGCTACACCTGCCTTGAAATGGAGGGCTTTGAGGCCGACGATATTCTTGGAACAATGGCCGCTCTTTGCGAAAAAAGCGGTAACACTTGCGTTATTGCCACGGGTGACCGTGATTCTTTTCAGCTTGTTTCCGATTCCACCAAGGTTCTGCTGTCAGCCACCAAGATGGGCCGACCCGAGATAACCCCCTACACTCCCGAGACCATTTTTGAAAAATACGGTGTAAAGCCGATTCAGATGATCGAGATAAAGGCGCTTCAAGGCGACGCATCCGACCACATTCCCGGCGTTCCCGGCGTTGGTGAAAAGACCGCCGACGAGCTTATCAGAAAATACGGAGATATTGACTATATCTACGACCACCTCGATGAGCTTGACATCCGTGATTCCTTGCGCATAAAGCTTGCCGCAGGTAAGGATTCAGCCTATCTCAGCCGTTTTTTGGGCACCATAAACCGTGAGGTACCGATAGATAATAATGTTGAAAATTATAAGATAGGCACACGTCAGGATGTTGAGCTTGCCAAAATGCTTTCCGAGCTTGAATTTTTCTCTATGCTTGAAAAATTGGGGCTTTCGGCCGTTGAAAGCGCACCCGAAGCCACCCAAGCCAAGACCTACACCTCGGCAAACGAGTTTGAACTGCTTGCCGAAGCCCAAAGATCGCACTCCTGCGACATTCTTCTGTCGGACGGCAACCTGTTTGTTGTGTCCAACCAAAAAATAGCCCAAACCGATATCGACACCTTTGCCACCGTACTTTCAGACGGTGATATCAAAAAGCGTGTTTACGATTCCAAGGCGCTTCACAAGGCCTGCATTGATAAGGGTATCGAGGTCAACAATGTTGCCTTCGACACGGTGCTTGCCGCATACCTTATCAATCCGTCCTCATCGGAATACTCTTTAACAAGACTTTCTGAGGAGTACCTCATCCCCACCCCTGAGATTGACGGTGAGGAGCTTGCCACCGCCGCCTTGTCGTCCGAGGTTATGGATAAGCTGACCGCCGTTTTATGCGAGACCAAGCAGGACAAGTTGTTGCACGACATTGAGATACCTTTGGCAAAGGTGCTTGCCGAAATGGAGAGTGCAGGCTTCCTTGTTGATACCGATGCCATCACCCGCTACGGCAACATTTTGGGTGAGCGAATTGAGGAACTTCAGACCGCAGTTTATGATGAGGTAGGCTATGAATTTAACCTCAACTCCCCCAAGCAGTTGGGTGTTGCACTTTTTGAAAAGCTTGGGCTCCCCTGCAAAAAGAAAACCAAAAGCGGATATTCCACCAACGCCGACGTTTTGGAGGAGCTGAAGCCGTTGCACCCTGCCGTTGAGCATCTTTTGGAATACCGCACGTTGGCCAAGCTGAAATCGACCTACTGTGACGGTCTGACCGCAGTGGTTGCCGCCGACGGCCGTATACACTCCACCCTCAATCAGACCGAAACACGAACGGGACGCATAAGCTCGTCCGAGCCCAATTTGCAGAACATCCCCGTCCGCCGACCCGAGGGCAGAGAGCTTCGCAGATTTTTTAAGGCCAAGGACGGCTTTGTGCTGTGCGATGCCGACTATTCGCAGATCGAACTGCGTGTTTTGGCTCACATTGCCAACGATAAAAACATGATAAACGCCTTCCTCAGCGACAACGACATTCACACTTTGACCGCAAGTCAAGTTTTCAATATGCCGATACCGATGGTCACTCCGCAGATGAGATCCTCGGCCAAGGCCGTCAATTTCGGTATTGTTTACGGCATTGGGCCTTTCTCTTTAGGCAAGGACATCGGTGTTTCGACCAAGGAGGCAAGCGCCTATATCAAGGGTTATCTTGCCACCTACCCCGAGGTTGATGCTTATATGCACCGAGTTGTTGAGGATGCCAAGGAATCGGGCTTTGCCGAGACCATCTTCGGCCGCAGAAGGCTGTTGCCCGAGCTTAAAAATTCCAACGGAATGCTTCGTGCCTTTGGTGAACGTGTTGCACGCAATATGCCAATTCAAGGCACCGCCGCCGACATTATAAAGATCGCAATGATCCGTGTGTCGGAGCGTTTGAAAAAGGAGCTTCCCGAGGCGACCCTTATTTTGCAGGTGCACGATGAGCTTATCGTTGAGGCGCCCGAGACACATGCCGAGCTCGCCTGCAGGATATTAACCGAAGAAATGGAACACGCCGTACAGCTCAAGGTTCCTCTGACCGTTGATGCACACTTCGGAGCCACCTGGTACGATGCGAAGGACTGAAAATGAGAAAACTGATAATTTTTATTTGCACGGGTAACACCTGCCGTTCACCTATGGCGGCCGCCCTTTTTGAAAGCGGTCTTACCGCCGACGAAAAGGAACGGTTTGAAGTAAGAAGCTTTGGCCTTGCCGCCTTTGGCGGTGAGCCTGCCTCGGACTATGCGATCGAGGCTATGGAGGAGCACGGGATCGACATTGCCGGTCACCGTTCAACACCGCTTAACCGCTATGCGTTGGCCGAGGCCGAGCTTGTGGTCTGTATGACCGAGGCTCATTCGAGGGTGTTACTACAGGTAGGGGTCGAGCCCGAAAGACTGATCGTTTTTGATATTCCCGACCCGTATAAGGGCACTCTGCAAGACTACCGCCGATGTGCCGAAAAGATAAAAATGGAGCTTACTAAGGTTTATGACAGAATCAGAAAATAGATTGACGGTGAGGCCGCTTGACCCAAAAGAAGCCGAGCTTGCATCGCAGTGTGAGCAGTTATCACTTGGACACGAGGCCTGGTCGGCCGACGGAATAAGGGACACAATGCAACGCAACGGCTACTATTTCGGCGCTTTTTCGGGCGCCGATTTTGTCGGTCACGCAGGGTTTACCGCCGTTGCCGATGAGGGCTACATAACCAACGTTGCCGTGTTGCCGCAATTTCGCCGCAACGGTGCCGCAACCGAGCTGACAAAGGCGTTGATATCCAAAGCAAAGGAGCTGAAGCTGAGCTTTCTGACCCTTGAGGTCAGGGAGTCCAACTCGGCCGCCATTGCGCTTTATGAAAAGCACAAGTTTGTGCGTGTGGGACTGCGAAAAAGGTTTTATTCCCACCCCACCGAAGACGCTTTGATTATGACATTGAACTTTTAAGAAGGTATTTTATGAAAATTTTAGCAATCGAATCATCCTGCGATGAGACCGCCGCCGCCGTTGTTGAGGGTCGCACCGTGCTTTCCAACATTGTGGCGACACAGATAGCCGAGCACCGTATTTACGGCGGTGTTGTGCCCGAGATCGCCTCCCGCCGTCACACCGAGGCTATTTCGACGGTGGTGCGTGATGCCGTTGAGACCGCAGGACTTACCTTAAAGGATATAGATGCCGTTGCCGTGACCCACGCACCGGGTCTTATCGGCGCATTGCTGGTCGGCGTGAATTTTGCTAAAGGTCTGTCAATGTCCTTGGGTGTACCACTTATTCCCGTGCACCATTTAAGAAGCCACATTGCCGCAAATTACATCTGCCACCAAGACCTCAAGCCGCCGTTTTTGTGCCTGCTTGTCTCGGGCGGAAACAGCCTTATCGTAAAGGTCAACGGCTACACGGATTTTGAAGTCATCGGTCGCACCCGTGATGATGCCGCAGGCGAATGCTTTGACAAATCGGCAAGGTCGATGGGGTTAGACTACCCGGGCGGAGTTATGCTGGATAAGATAGCCACCGAACCCGATTTTATAAAATACCCCATGCCGTGGCCCAAGGTTGAGGGTGCCGAGCTTGATTTCAGCTTTTCGGGACTTAAAACCGCCGTCATCAACCTGACCCACAACGCCGAACAAAAGGGTACCCCCCTTGATGTACCCGTGCTTTCGGCCACCGTTAGATGCCGTGTGTGCGACATCCTCATTGCCAACACAATGAGGGCGGCCGAGCTCACAAAAATGACCGATATCGTCATTGCAGGCGGTGTTTCGGCCAACTCGGAACTGCGTGAGCGCATGGAAAAGGAATGCGCCCAAAGAGGCTATAAGCTTTATTACCCCGAGAAGAAATATTGCGGTGACAATACCGCAATGGTGGGTGCGCAGGCCATCCACGAATATGAGGCAGGCCACGTTTCGGGTGCCGACCTCAATGCCCAGGCAACGATGAGTATTACCTGATATTATGTGTTTTTGTAGGGAGCGACGCCCGCGTCGCTCCGCAAATATCACAAGAACTTCGCAACGGAGCGACGAGAAGTCGGAGG
>JAZQCY010000076.1:0-4368 GCA_045546555.1 Acutalibacteraceae bacterium
TGTAACGATTTGTCTTATCCCCTCAGTCACCTAACGGTGGCAGCTCCCCTTGGACAATCAAGGGGAGCATATTTTTTATGCTTTATTCGATTTAATACCTTACAGATTCTTTGCCTTGGTCTCACAATAAAGGCAACGGTATATCTTCTGATTTTTATCGGTCAGCTTGAAGATATGCGGAAGCTCCTGCTCGCAGGAGGAAATACATCTAGGGTTCTTGCAGAAGATGACATTGGTCAGTTTCTCGGGAAGCTCAACGGCTTTTTTCTCGATGATCTCGCCGTTTTTGATAACATTGACGGTAACACCCGAATCAATGTAACCCAGCACATCAATGTCAATTTCATAATCAAAGTCGATCTTGACGATATCCTTCTTGCCCATACGGCCACTTTCAACATTTTTGATGATGGCAACCGAGCAATCAAGCTTGTCAAGTCCAAGGAGAGTATATATCTGCATGGCCTTGCCTGCGGTGATATGGTCGATAACGATACCGTTTTTGATAGGATTGATATTCATCACACCGTCACCTCCAGGAGTTTCATTATAAGCGCCATTCTCATATATTTGCCGTTTAACACCTGCTTGAAATAAGCGGCTCTGGGATCATCATCGATCGCAACGCTTATCTCGTTTACTCTCGGCAGAGGGTGCATAATTGAAAGGTCAGCCTTGGCGTTTTTGAGCTTCTGCGGAGTGAGGATGTAGCTGTCCTTCAGACGCAAATAATCCTCCTCATTAAAGAAGCGTTCACGCTGAACACGGGTCATATAAAGTATATCCAGCTCGGGCATAACAGCCTCAAGGTCGGTGGTCTGCTTATACTTGATACCGTGTTTTTTGAGCACATCATTCTTGACGTAGCTCGGTAATTTCAGCTCCTCGGGTGAGATAAGCACAAACTTAACGTCATCATATCGGGCCATCGCTTCGATAAGCGAATGAACGGTACGGCCGAATTTAAGGTCGCCGCAAAGGCCGATGGTAAGTCCGTTAAAGCCACCCTTTTCACGGTGAATGGTCAAAAGATCGGCAAGGGTCTGTGTTGGGTGGTTGTGACCGCCGTCACCTGCGTTGATAACGGGGATAGATGCGTTCATAGCGGCAACGAGCGGAGCGCCCTCTTTAGGATGGCGCATTGCAATGATATCGGCATAGCAGGAAATGGTCTTGGCCGTATCGGCAACGCTTTCACCCTTTGCGGCCGATGAGCTCTGTGCCTCGGAAAAGCCCAAAACGCAACCGCCCAACTCATACATAGCGGCCTCAAAGCTCAAGCGGGTACGGGTCGAGGGCTCGAAAAACAGGGTCGCCAGCTTTTTGCCGTGGCAGACCTCGCTGTATTTTTTAGGGTTTTCAATAATATCGTTAGCGGTTGCAACAAGCTCATCGATCTCGGCAACGCTAAGGTCTAAAATACTGATAAGACTTCTCATTTTAAGTCAGCCTTTCGTTTTATGAATTATGCCTTTGCACCGTTGATGGCAAGGTAAGCCTTGATGCGGTCAACATTTTCCTTGTTCTTGGGGTCTTCCTCAAGATACTCGATTATGTCATATACATCAACTACCGAGTATACGGGGAAGCCAAATTCCTCACCGACCTCGGCCATAGCACTCTTTTCGGTCTGACCCTTTTCCTTACGGTCAACCATTACGAAGGTTGCGGCAACCTTGGTGCCCTCGAGTCCCGACAAAATTGCCATACTCTCTCTTATAGCGGTGCCTGCGGTGATAACATCCTCAACAATGACGATCTCCTCGCCTGCCTGCGGTTTGTAGCCTACGAAAACTCCGCCCTCACCGTGGTCCTTTTCCTCCTTGCGGTTGAAGAAGAACGGAACATCGAGACCCTCTTTAGAAAGTGCGCAAGCAACCGAAACGGCAATGGGAATACCCTTGTACGCAGGGCCGTAAAGCACTGCTCTTTTATTGCCGATCTTCTCAAAATAAGCCTTGGCGTAGAACTCGCCCAATTTAGAGATCTGGTCGCCGGTCTTGATATCGCCTGCGTTGATGAAGTAAGGGATCTTACGTCCCGATTTTGCGGTGAAATCACCGAATTTCAGAACTCCGGCACCCTCTAAAAACTGAATAAACTCTCTCTTATAGCTTTCCATATCTCTATCTCCTTAAAAATTATTCTCCAATGCGGAACTTATCATCCTCGGTAAGCCCCAGCATATCAATTGCACGGTTGAAAACAAAATCGCACTTTTCAAAGCTCTTGGGATGGTGTGCATCCGAGCCCATATAGAACTTACAGCCCTGTTCTTTGGCTATGTGGTACATTTTAAGCACCGTTTCAGCCTCTTCGGGCTTGAAGTTCATATCACTCGCATTAAGCTCGATACCAACGCCAACCTCAGCCGCTTTTTTGAACAGCTCGGTCATCTTATCGGTGGGCAAAAGCTCTAAAACACGCAGGTAATCCTCACGGTTCGGAGCAATAAGTCCGCAGGTCAGATGCGCAAGACCCATCTTTTTAAAGGGCAGGTCCTTTGCCAAAAACGCCTCAAAGCGCTCGACCCAGGCCTTCGCCCTGTTTTCGGGTGATGCACCCTCCTCTTTGGTGATGGCGTGACCCACCATGTGCATGTGGGTCAACGGAACGACGATAAAATCGAGATTTTCCATTTCCTCCAAGCTCAAAGGAATACGGTGGGTGTGATGCATTTCGCTTTCAACACCGAACAAGAACTCGATTCCGTCAGCCTTTGGCAACGGCAACGAGCGTTTGCAATATTCAAGATCCTGATATTTATACCAATCACTTGACGGGATGTTCTTATCGTCCCAGCAATGGTCGGTCAAAACTACGGTTTTAAGACCGTTATCCTTGGCATACTGCAAAATCCGATCAGTCGTCTGCTCGGGGTCCTTGGAGCAAAGCGACAGCCGTGAATGGATATGCATATCGTTATCCCAAACGTATCTCATAGCGCACCTCTCGGTTCAGAAATTTTATCAGTCGCAGAACTCGGCAACGCAGCGCTCGTAAGCGGCAACGGGATCCTCTGCGGCGGTGATGGGACGGCCGACAACGATATAATCGGAGCCTATTTTCTTGGCCTCGGCGGGGGTCATAACACGCTTCTGGTCACCGACGTCACCGTCAGCAAAACGAACACCGGGGGTAACGGTGAGGAACTTTTCACCGCTTACTTCGTGAACCTTGCCTGCCTCAAGCGGTGAGCATACAACACCGTCAAGACCTGCTACCATTGCGTTATGTGCATAGTGCATAACGACCTTGTCGATAGGCTCTTTAATAAGCAGGTCGTTCTCCATTCTCTCCTGATCGGTGGAGGTCAACTGGGTAACAGCGATAAGCAACGGTCTTGTGCCGTCGGCACGGGTCAAGCCCTCAAGTCCTGCCTCCATCATAGAAATGGTGCCGCCTGCGTGCAGATTGGTCATATCAACGTCGAGGTTGGAAAGAACAGCCATCGACTTTTTCACGGTATTGGGGATGTCGTGAAGCTTTAAGTCAAGGAATATCTTATGTCCTCTTGCCTTGATCTCTCTTGCTATTTCGGGGCCTGCGGCATAGAAAAGCTCCATACCGATCTTGACAAACGGCTTTCTTCCCGTAAACTTGTCCAAAAACGAAAGACAAGCCTCTTTGCTTGCGAAATCACAAGCAATAATAACATCCTTACCCATTGTGTGCTCCTCCTATAATATCTTTTAAATCATTTATTCCATACTTTTGCATGACCTCGGGCAGTTTTTCGATGATGTCCTTGCAACAGTAAGGGTCAACAAGGTTTGCGGCACCGACCTGAACGGCGGTAGCACCCGCAAGCATCATTTCGATAACGTCCTCGGCTGAACTGATACCGCCCATTCCGACTATCGGGATCTTAACGGCATCATAGACCTGATAGACCATTCTAAGTGCCACAGGCTTTATGGCAGGACCCGAAAATCCGCCCATTTTGTTGGCGATAACAGGCTTCTTGGTCTTAAGGTCTATTCTCATACCAAGCATTGTGTTGATCATACTGATACCGTCGGCACCTGCATCCTCGCAGGCCTTGGCTATCGACACAATATCGGTAACATTGGGTGAAAGCTTAATAAGCAAAGGCTTTTTTGTGACCTTACGGCAGGCACGTGTGACCTCGGCAGCAGCTTCGGGAGATGTTCCGAAGCTCATACCGCCGCCGTGAACGTTGGGGCAGGAAACATTGACCTCAAACCAGCCGATCTGATCCTCTGCATCCAATTTTTCAACCGTATAGGCATAATCCTCAACCGAAAAGCCGCTGACGTTGGCCATTACGGGCTTATGGAAGCATTTTTTAAGCTTGGGAAGTTCCTCTGACAAAACCTTATCCACACCGGGATTCTGCAGACCGAC
>JAZQCY010000077.1:0-12913 GCA_045546555.1 Acutalibacteraceae bacterium
CCATCATTTGGGGTGCACAGCTTGATCCCAACCTTGAGGATGAGATGCGCATCATCGTTGTTGCTACCGGTCTTGGTGAGGATGGCAAGGACGAGAAGACTGCTGCTGACGACATTCTTTCCTCCTTCAACGTTGGTGCTCAGTCAGAGGATGACGATTACATCGCCATTTTCGATGCAATCAACAAGTAATCTACTTAAACTTAAAGCATCTCCCAACTCGTTGGGAGATGCTTTTTTATATATGCAAAGAACAAGCCCGACGACAAAATGCCGACGGGCTTAGAATTTTATAGTCTATTGGAGGTTTACTGAACGTTAAAGCCGAACAGACCGGGGATGAAGTAAGAGATCACAAGCATCAGAATACCTGCGGTAATAACGCCAATCGTGATAATAGGCAGTGACTTTTTCAAACGTACATCAAGCATTGTGGCTGCCAAAGCGCCCATCCAAGCACCTGTACCGGGGATAGGGATTGCTACGAAGGTATAAAGGCCCCAAAAACGTCCCTTGTTGATCTTACTGCCTTTTTCACCGGCCTTTTTCTCCAACTTGGGGATGATTCGGCGGAACAAGGGCTTGTCACGCAGAAAATCGAATATCTTGCGGATGAACAAAAGGATGAACGGTATCGGAAGCATATTGCCGATTACACAAATAGGAAAGGCGATATACCACTCAACACCAAGCAGAGCCGCCGCAACAAGACCGCCTCGAAGCTCTACTATGGGTAACATCGAAATTACGAAAATTACCAGCTCGTCGGGCAGTCCGCTAAAAAAGTTTACTAATGCTTCTACCATAATGCACCTCTTAATTTTTAACCAAAGTCGTTCCGGGGAAGAAGTGTGTGAGCAACTGCTCGTGCGTCCAGCCCTGCAGAGCATAGGCCTTTGCACCACGCTGACTAAAGCCTACGCCATGACCGTAACCCTTGCAGGTGACGGTAAAGGTATCGTCTTCCTCGCTATAAACTATTTCATAAGCCGTCGATCTGATGGACGAAACGCCCGTGTTTTTCTTGGCCAATAAGGTATCTCTCAAGTATTTTCCGTGGTACTCCTTACCGCCGATGCTGATTTTTGTGCAGTAAAGATTGTTAGCGTCAAATTTAATAGGCTTGAGCCACTCGGACTTGTCCATCTCGGAAACGTCGATACCGCAAACAGTCTTGATAATCGACTTTATCTTGTCGGCGGTATAGGTGGTCGAGGTTTTAAAATCCTTCAGATTTTCGTCTACAGGGCAATCTACACTCTGCAGATACGGATAGGCTGTTCCGCCCCATACATCCTGATAGCAGGCGGTTTTGCCCGCAGAATATGCGTGGCAGTATGTCTTGGCAAGCGTGTTGCCGTACATCAGAACATTGCCCTTGGCGGCAGTTGCATATTGAATTGCTTGCTTGGTGGGGTGGGGGTCAAGTGCATTGCTCGGAGCTTTTGCACTATTTAATCCGTTGTTATTGATAAGCCAATTGTACTTAACAATTGCCTGTGCAATCAAAGCCTCGGGAGGGTCGATGGTCGGGCTCATTTCATCCTCAATTATCATTGCAACAATTTCTATAGCACTGCCAATATATAATTTTCCATCAGCGTTATCTTTGCAAGCAAGCTCAACGTCCCAAGTGAAAATGGGGTCGACTGCAGGCTTTTCGGTCTCGGAGGAGGTGGTCGATGAAGTGTTTGAGGACACGGTACTGCTGACCGATTCGCTCGAGGAAATAACCGAGGAGTTAACCGAAGACGAAGGCTCAGACGAGGTCACACTCGATGATGCCGAGCTTGAGGTTGTTGAAGAAGCCTCGGTCGAGGTGTTTTCCGATGAGGTTACTGATGAGCTTTCAGACGATGTAACCGATGAAGCATTTGACGATACCGTCGACGAGCTTTCGGATGAGCTTGATTCAGCCTCGGACGAAGAAGAAACGGTTGAGGACGATACGGTTGAAGAATTAACCGAGGACGTTGCGGAAGATGTGGTCGAAGATGTTGTGGACGATGAGTTACCCGAGACAGGGGGCAACGGCAGAACAATATCGGGTTGATCGCCGTGATAGTCGTCGTCACCCTCGGCTTCGCCAACGGTTGGCTCAGATGGGAGCGAAACCGACGAGTTGCCGTCGGACACCGTTGTGCTTGAACTGTTCGATGTGTTGGAAATATCCGAATGGTTGCCAAGTGCCGATAAAATCCGTATCGATTTAAGGTAAGCAACGGCAACATAACGCTCGTTGCCGTCGATTGCAACAAGTATCAGTAACTGCTCTTTGCCGAAAAATTCATGCTCAAATTTCTCAAAAGACATTTGCTGAAGCTGGAGCAAATGCTCGGCATACTGCTCGTCATCGTCAAATTGAGTGTTAGTATAGTCATATCCGTCGGCTGAGCCGTGTGTGAATACCGAGAATATCTGCCAATTGGTCATAAATCGGTTGTCTGATGTTGATAGCTCCGAGCCGACAACGTTCTTCGGTGCGGTGTTTATCTCGGACAAAAGCTCATTGAAAAGTCCGCCCAAGCTACCGTTGCCGTAAACCGTAACGTTTTCGTTCACAGCAGAAACCGAGCCCAAAGCGCCGCAGAACAGCGTTCCTCGGGTATCGTTCAAACCGTTGGGAAGCTGATTGAGTAACGAGGCGTTGTCGGTATCCGAAACGCTGAAAATCGGATGGTCAAGCCCTAATTTATCAGATTTAAGCCAAGCAAAGCAGGTTCCATTTAGTTTTTTTACAGCGTTAAAGCCTGCAGAAATATCGCCGTTTTTTGAATAATATAAGCTACTCAGTGAATCATAAAAATCTTTCGGAGTGGTTGATGCAGGATTAAAGAATGCAAATTTGCCGAACACCATACCTAATATTATCAAAATCGAGAATAAAATGCACAAAAGCCTTACAATACGCTTTTTACGACGGGTGCGATGCTTTTCGGAGAAGTAATCCTCACAGTAATATTCATCACTGTCATCATCACCGTAATCATCATCTTCATCAAGCGGCTCGTTGTCTTCGTCAAGGACAGTATCATCAATACCGTCATCATCGGTTGAGGCTTGTTCAACAACCTCGGATGCATTGAATAAAGGTATGTCGTCCGTTTCGGCTTCATCACCGTTTTGGTTTGAAACCTCATCCAAAGCGGCTTCGGTTTTGGGCTCATTTTTAAATTCAACCTTTTCGGTTGAATCGGAAGTATCTTCCGCCTCAAGCGGTGCTTCCCCGATCGTAGTATCAACGCTTTCAATCGTATCGGCAGGCTCTTCAACGGGCATAGTAGCTTCAACCGCCTCATCGTCAGAGTCGGATGTGGGCAGAATGGGCTGTTGGTCGGTATCATTTTCAGAGGATGAGGATATATCAGTAAAATCCTCTGTTCTTTGTTCCTCAACGGGTTTAGCGCCCATCTTGACACCGAACGGCTGGTTGTAGGCATTGTGATGCTCGGTTATGTAATCAACAACGAGCTCCTTTACAATGTCAAGCCGAACCTTGCGGTCATCCACAAGGCTTATAATGGTCTGCGGACCGCTTTCAATCAAAAAGCCGCCGAACAAACGGCTTTTGGGTGCAATGGGCACCGCACCGTCGGGAATGGAATAACCTTCAGACCCAATAATGTTTTCCTTGCGCAGATCGGGCTTGAAGCAGTTTTTGCCGATAGCCTTCGCAATAAACTTGGGTAGATACTCGTCATCCTTATATCCGCCGACCGTAAGTATTATCTCACTTCTTTGAACGGCTCGCTTTAATGCACGGAAAAACGAATCGATATCATTACAGTTGGAGGACAAAATACGCAAAGGATAATTTCCATGCAAACCGAACTCCAAGGATATATCGGTAGGTGTTTTGTAATATAAAACCTCGATCTTAACGTCCCTTGCCATTATTATTCCTCCTTTCTGTTTAATTCATTGATATTATTTGCTTGCGTCGGTCTTACTGCTTGCATTTGAGGTAGTTGCTTCCGAGGAGCTTACAGTGGGGATGGGAAGCTTTTTCTTGGTGTAGTATTCCTTAGAGTAGATAACGTCGGCATTCTTAACAACACCGTCGGGATTGACGGTTGCCTCTTCACCCTCACGGACAAGTCTTGCCAAAACGACAAATCTTGCGTTGGTGTAGTCATAACAGCAGGTTGAAAGAGTGATAACCTCATCCTCGGCGTTTACGTCAACAGGGAAGTCATAAAGGCTTCTCTGCTTACTGCGGTCGACCCAGGTAAGGAAGTCGGTGTCACCCGTAAACTCCGAACGGTATGCGGTGTAGGAATAGCCGAAGGTTTCATCCTCGGAATCGTTTACGATCATTATTGCAAAGATCTTGTAAGCACGCTGCTCGTAAAGCGAGTCGAACTTTATGATGGTGTTCTGCTTGGCAAACTCGATCTTGCGGTATTCGTCTAAGGTGCCGAACATGGCGCCGTAACGCATATTGTGACCGTAGATGATCTGGTTCTGCGTTAATGCTTTGGGATCAATATTGCAACGGTAATCAAGGAACAGAGCACCGTAGCTGTTGCTCTTTTTCTCCATATCGTGGGTGACGTAGTACTGATTGTCATAGGTCTGATAAACAGGGTTATTGACCTCGGTATTGTCAATGCTTATCCAACCGACTATATCCGAGTTGAGTGTTTTAAGGTAATCGAATTTAGAAAACTGATTATCCTCGTTCTTGGTGTAGTCGTTACGGTTGAGCTCGTAATTGTTACGGACGTTTTCGATCTTACCGTCCTGCACGCTGAGATCACCGAAATACATTCCAAGATAAACACCCGAGCATATAAGTGCAATGGCCGCAATGATGGCGACTATCTTTACAATAATCGTCTTTTTATCATCAAGCTTTGATGGGAATATCTTTTGGAAGATGTTTTTCTTGTCCCTTTTGACTCTGGCTTCGACTTCAATGATTTCATCTGTCAATTCAGATTCAATAGCCTCATCTGCCGATACGGTTTCGACGGATTCGGCCTCGGCTTTAAGCTCTTGTTCGAGCTCGGCCTTTTTGTAGTTCAATACCTCCTCATCGGGAACGTACATCGTTTTCTTTCTCTTGGTATCTTTTTCGTTGCTCATATTGCTTCTCCGTTCTTTAGTTTCGGTGATTTAACATATTAAGACAAAAGTCTTCGGGGTTAAGCGGGATAGGGGAATCGGGGTCGGTGTAGCCACCCATAACCTCGGGCAGATGCTCAAGATAACGTCTTGCAAGGTCCAAGGCAACGGTCACGGCATTGTTTCTGACCCTTTCACGGTCATTCTGTGCGTTGCCGACCATCAGCCTTACAACCCAGGTGTGTTGACCGTCGCAAAGCGAGATATAAACAAGTCCTGCAGGCTTGTTTTCACTTTGACCGGGGCCTGCAACGCCTGTGACCGAAAGACCGATATCGGCGTTGGCGTATTTTCTGATACCTGCCGACATCTGGCAAGCAGTCTCGGCACTTACTGCGCCAAAATTTTTAAGCGTTTCGGGGGATACACCCAGAAGCTTTTGCTTCATTTCATTGGAATAGGTCGATGCGCCAAAATCAAATACGGCCGATGCACCCGAAACGGCAGTAATTGCGGCCGATATCTTACCTGCGGTGCAGGATTCTGCCGTAGCAAGGTGTAATCCCTTTTTCTTCAAAAGCTCCACTACGGCATTTTCAATACTTCCGCAATCCACACCGCAAACATTTTTACCGAGTATCTCGGTTAGCTCTTTGACCGTCTTATCACATTTTTCTGCGGCTTTTTCGGCGGTGTCTGCGGCGGCCGTTACCCTCAAGGTCACAAGACCGGGCTTGCAATAAGGGGAAACGGTGGGATCGGTCATATCGAAATATTCGGGGATAAGCGTGGTCAGCATCGATTCACCGATGCCTGCAACAAGCACGTTTTTTGAAACCAAGGTTTTGTTGCTCCGCTTGGCCAAAAACGGCTTGGCGTGTGTTTCAAACATCAGTTTCATCTCATACGGCACACCCGGCATAAGTATTACTACCGAACCGTTTTCGGCGGTCATGGCACATCCCGGTGCGGTTCCGTTGCCGTTGGGGAAGATAACGCAACGCTCTTTGGGAAACAAGGCCTGCTTGCGGTTAGCCTCGGCCATTGTGCGACCCGATTTTTTGAAGTAGCCTTCAATAGCCTTAATGCTTTCCTCGTCCTCAAACAGCTCGAGACCCAAAGCCTCGGCGGCGGCCTCCTTGGAAAGATCGTCGGGTGTGGGGCCAAGTCCGCCCGTGATGATAACGGCATCACTGCGGTAAACTGCCTGCGATATGCAAGCCTTTACACGGTCGAAATTGTCACCTACGACCGATTGGTAATACATATCGTAGCCCAAAGCCGCAAGCTCCTGAGACAGGTACTGCGCATTGGTGTTAAGTATATTTCCGAGCAACAGCTCGGTTCCGATTGCAATAATTTCAGCCTTCATAATATCAATCAATCATCATAAACTGTGCGCCCTCTACAGCTCGCTCGACGAGTGCATCAATGTCAAGCACGCTTTCGGCGTCAATGACCTTCTGCAACTCGGGGCGAGTTTTGGGGTGCTTGGGGGTGAATACGGTACAGCAATCCTCAAAAGGCTCGATCGAGATCTCAAAGGTGTCGATCTTGCGTGATATCTCGATGATCTCATCCTTATCCATACCGATAAGCGGACGAAGCACGGGCATTTCCACAACGCTGTTGGTAACATTCAAAGCGGGCAGGGTCTGACTTGCGACCTGACCAACGCTTTCACCCGTTATCAGCGCACCGCAATGCTCTTTTACGGCAATTTTTTCGGCAATACGCATCATAAATCTGCGCATTATAAGAGTAAAATACTCCTCACGGCAATGCTCGGCGATCTGCTCCTGAATCTCGGTGAAGGGGATGGTGTGAAGCCCGATAGGGCCACTGTATTTTGCCACCTGCGACAAAAGGCGGTGAACCTTTTGCTCGGCACGTGCGCTTGTGTACGGAGGACTTGCAAAGTGAACTGCGGCAAGCTGAATTCCACGCTTAGCCATCATCCATGCGGCAACCGGACTGTCGATTCCGCCCGAGATCAGTATCTCGGCACGGCCCGAGGTGCTGACCGGCATACCGCCTGCGCCCTTTATCTGTCCGCAACGAACAAAGGTATATTTGTCACGTATCTCAACAACGACAACGGCATCGGGGTTGTGAACATCGACCGAAAGGTGATGGTATTTTGCCAGCAATGCACCGCCGAAATTGGCGCTTATCTCAGGTGAACCCAAGGGGAACTTTTTGTCCGAACGCTTGGATTCGACCTTAAAGGTCTTGCAGTTTTTAAGTGCATCCTCTAAGTAAGGGACACCCAAACGGATTATCTCATCCATATCTTTTGGTAGTGCGGCGGCTCTTGAAAAGCCTGCAATGCCAAAAACCCTTTCGGTGGCCTTCAAAGCGGCCTTAAAATCAAAATCGTCGTCCAAGGGTTCGACAAGTATGGTTGACTGCGACTTTTTGACCTCGCAGGCACCGCATTTTTTAATACGGTACTTGAGGTTTTTGACCAAAACATCCTCAAAGGTTGAACGGTTGAGGCCTTTAAGCACAAGCTCACCGTTTTTTATAAGTATAACTTCTTTCATTTCAATGTCCTTGCTTTCTGCGAAGTGTGGCCTGCGCAATAGTCAAAGCCTCACACAAGCTGTCTATATCCTCAAAGGTGTTGTTTTTTGAAAAGCTTATCCTCAATGCACTGTCGGTAAGATCGGCATTAAGCCCCATTTCGGTCAGCACATAACTTCCCTTACCCTTAGCGCAGGCGCTTCCGCTTGATACAAAAATATCGTGTTGCTCCAAAAAATGCAACAGCGTTTCGGAACGGTAGCCGATGACCGAAATGTTGATGATATAGGGGAGTATGTCACGGTCGGGAGTGTTTATCACAACACCGTCCAAGCCACCCAAGCGCTCAACAGCATAAGCGTGAAGCTTTTTCATTGCTTTTAGCGAAGCGGTGATATTAAGCTCGTCAACAGCACCGCCCAAAGCGGCAATAAGCGGAACCGACTCGGTTCCCGAACGCAGATTCCTTTCCTGACCGCCGCCGTGAATGATTGGCTTTAAATTGTTCAAGCCCTTGCGTTTGTAAAGAAAACCGATACCTTTGGGTCCGTGAATCTTATGTCCACTGGCCGTCAGCAGGTCAATGCCAAGCTCGCTTACGTCGATCTCCATCTTGCCGAATGCCTGCACACAGTCGGTGTGCAAAAGAGCTTTAGAACGCATTTCCTTTAGTCCTTCGGCAACCTCTTTGATGGGGAAGACGCAGCCTGTTTCGTTGTTGACCAGCATCACGGTCACCAAAACGGTCTTATCATCAACGGCATTAAGAATGTCCGAAGCCAAAATATGACCGTCATTTTGAGGCTTTATGTAGGTCACCTCAAAACCGTTCTCCTGCAAAAATTTGCAGGTGTTCAGCACCGAAGGATGCTCAACCGAGGTCGTAACGATCTTGTTGCCACGGCGTTTCAGGCTTTCGGCCGCACCGATGATGGCCATATTATTGGCCTCGGTACCGCTCCCCGTGAAAAAGAGCTCATCCTCACGGCAACCCAAAATGTCGGCAATTTTCAAACGTGTTTCATTTATGATGCTCTCCGCCTCAACACCCAATCGGTGTAATGATGACGGATTACCCCAAGCCTCACACATAGCCTTTTCGGCGGCTTTTATGGCCGATTCGCAAGGCTTGGTGGTGGCACTGTTATCAAGATAAATCACTTAAAAAACAATCCTTTTTGAAGGTGTTTAGAGCAAACTTACATATATACTCATTTTAACCCCATAATATCTATCCTATTATACTATATATTGAGGTAGAATACAATATATTTTTTCAAAATTTGGTGTATTTTGTGTGAATAAATAATTAACATTTTTTGTGGCAAAATAATCCTTGAAATTATGATTTAAGGAGTACAGATATGAAGTTCTCAAAAAGAGCCGTTGTCAGAATTGTCAGCTTTTCCGTTGCGGTTGTGCTTTCGGTAGTAACCCTTGCGTTTTTTACTACAAAAAGGATGAATGACTATCAGACACAAATAGGCTACACCTACAGTATGAATCTTGAGGAGCTTGACGGAAGTCTTTACAACATCGGCATTGCGTTGCAAAAAAGCCTTTACGCTTCATCGGCAACACAGCTGAGCAATCTTGCTGTCGAGCTTTGTACCGAATCTACCGTGGCCAAAAATGCACTGTCGCAGTTGCCGTTTTCGAGTGAGGAATTGGCAGGTGTAAACAAGCTTTTATCGCAGGTAGGGGATTACACTCTTTATCTTTCACGCAAGGTCATCCGTGGCGGTACCGTTGAGGATACCGACCGTGAAAACCTGCATGCTTTGTCCAAAGCGGCACAGTCGGTGTCGCAGTCGGTCAATGCCGTTCGTGCCGAATATGATAAAGACGGCGTTTGGGACAGTGAAATTGCACAAAGCCTCAACCAATCGGCCGAAAGCGGCATTTCGGAGCAGCTGACGGGTCTTGAGGAGCTGTTGACCGACTATCCGACCCTGCAGTATGACGGGCCCTTTTCGGATCATATGCTCAACGGAGAAATGAAGCTTTTAAAGGGTGAGGTCGAACTTTCAGCGGACGATGCGCTCAAAAAAGCGGGACAGATTTTAGGCCTCGATGTTTCCAATTTCACAAAAGAGGCCGACACGGCGGGTAATGTTCCCTGCTACAATTTTACCGATGGCGAGATGTCGTTTTCGGTTACCAAGCAGGGTGGATTTATTATTTATATGAGAAAATTCCGTGAGATCAAGGAGCAGACCATCACCTATGAACAAGCTGTGCAAAAAGCCGAGGAATATATCAAAAAGCACAGCAAGCAAGCCTTTGTCACGACCTATTATTTTGCGGATGAGGGCGTTTGCACCGTGAATCTTGCCTATAAAGAGGGCGCAACGGTCTGCTATCCCGACCTTATAAAAATAGGCGTTGCGCTGGACGATGGCGAGATAGTTTTGGTTGAAGCAGGCGGTTATATCGCAAATCATCACACACGCACCATCTCTACACCCAAATTTTCAGTAAATGATGCAAGAGAAAAGCTGTCAAAGGCCTTGAAGATAAATGATGTTAACCGTTGCATAATTCCCACTGACGGAAATACGGAAAAGCATTGCTACGAGTTTCATTGTACCGGTATCGACGGTGAAGAACTACTTGTGTATGTCAACACCCAAAACCTTGAAGAAGAGCAGATATTACTCCTTTTAAAAACCGACGGCGGCACCCTGACAAAATAGAATATAACACTTGTAATTAACTCCTGTCAGTCTGAGCGACAGCGGGATCTCTTTTATGCGGTTGTATAACTTACGGAAAGACCCTTCACTTCGTTCAGGATGACAGCCGATGCAGGGACGGTGCCTCAATGTTCCGAAAATTGGCTTATGGCGGGCGATTCGTGAATCGCCCCTACAAGAGCCTTCCCCAGTAGGGGAAGGTGGCAGCCGAAGGCTGACGGATGAGGTGTTGGTTGGGCTACAATTAGGTAAATACAACCGATATAGCCTCACTACTCATCCGTCACGGCTCACGCCATGCCACCTTCTCTCACAAGAGAAGGCTGTCAATCCCGTTGGCAAACAGGAACAAATTGTAGGGGAGCGCCTCTGCGCGCTCCCGAAAGCCGTCTTACAACGGGCGATTCGTGAATCGCCCCTACAACACCGGCACAAACATTTTGTAGGGACAGGCGTCCTCGACTGTCCGCCTTTGTAGGGGAGCACCTATGTGTGCTCCCAAAGAGTGCGGTTTGTTAACTGCCTACACGAAAGTTATTGAATCTTCTTTATACCGTAGGGGCGAACTGTGTTCGCCCGTGCTTTTTGCGTGGAAATATCGAAAAACAATAAATAATTATTGACAAAACGTAATTAACATACTATAATCTAATCGAAAGGTTGGGGATATTATGCTTAACACAAAGCGGTTTTTATGCTTTTTGTCGGTCTGGCTTTGCGGTGTTCCTGCGTTTTGTTATTATTTGATACTTTTTGATGACGTTACATACGGTTTGGTTGGCTATATCTTTGCTGCAGCGATGATATTAAGCCAGATCATAATTGCCGTAGTCCCGAAATTTGCCCAAAAGCCTCGAAAGCTGCTTTATATATCGTTGGCTGTATTGTATATCTTGGTGCCGGTTATCTTGAATTTGTATTACCTTGAGCCTTTCATTTTTATTATATCCTATGTTTCGTTTTTACCGATCTGTATCATTCTTTACATTTTGAATGTGTTTGAAATTTGGCTTGTAATATGCGAAAAAGTGTGATTTTTGAGGATGTTAAAAAAGACAAAAAATAATGCTTGACATTTCGGGGGACTTGTAGTATAGTATTAGAGCCGCATATTGTGGGTTCAAGTGGATTTTCCCACCCACCGTAGCGAGTCTTGAATTAAGGCAGGTGCCAGAAAAATGTACGCAATCATCGAAACCGGCGGTAAGCAGTACCGTGTTCAGAGCGGCGACGTTATCTTCGTCGAAAAGCTCAATGCAGCCGCAGAAGAAACTGTAGTATTCGATAAGGTTATTGCAGTTTGCGACGACAACGGAGATCTTAAAGTAGGTGCTCCTTACGTTGACGCAAAGGTTGAAGGTGTCGTTCTTAAGAACGGAAAGGGTAAGAAGATCACCGTCTTCACCTACAAGCCCAAGAAGGGTTCCGCTCGCAAGATGGGTCACAGACAGCCGTACACCAAGGTTCAGATCAACTCGATCGGCTAAGGTGCATTATGACCGAGATAAGATTTTTCAATGATGGCGGCCAGATCACGGGGTATGAGATCTCGGGTCACAGCACAAGCTCGTTTGACGATATTGAGGGCAAAATCGTTTGCTCGGCTGTATCCTCGGCGGCTTATCTTACTGCCAACACATTGTCCGAAATTGTCAAGGCCGAGATTTTGGCCGAGGTCGAGGACGGATATATGAAAATAGAGGTAAAATCAAAGCTCTCGGAATCGCAGATAACCTTAAAAGGTCTTCTGCTTCACGCAAGGGAACTTGCAAACCAATATCGTAACTACGTAAAAGTTTATTCGGAGGTGTAACCATGTTAAAGTTAAACATTCAGCTTTTTGCTCACAAAAAGGGTGTTGGTTCTACCAAGAACGGCCGTGACAGTGAGTCCAAGCGCCTCGGAGTTAAGAGAGCAGACGGTCAGTTTGTTCTCGCAGGCAACATCATCGTTCGCCAGAGAGGCACACACATCCATGCCGGTGAAAACGTTGGCAAGGGTTCTGACGACACTCTCTTCGCTTTGATTGACGGTAAGGTCAAGTTTGAGCGTATGGGACGTGACCGCAAGAAGGTCAGCATCTACGCTGTCGAGCAGTAAAATGCTAATTAAAACCCGAGGCTTACCTCGGGTTTTTTCTTTGGTTTTTTACTTTTTTTTCAAGAGAGAGTAAATAATATATGTAATATAACTGCAATCCCTTTAGAACCTCCCTCTGATGAGGGCCACCTCCCCATAAAATGGGGAGATGTCCGCAGGACAGAGGGGACCGCCGCAGTAAGCGGGTGGCATTTTCGCAAGAAAATGTCGGAGGGAGAGAAACGAAAAAGACGGAGAAAATTATGTTTGTAGATATTGCAAATATTCATATAAAAGCAGGTGACGGCGGAAACGGCAAGGTATCGTTCCACCGTGAAAAGTTTGTTGCCGCAGGCGGACCCGACGGCGGTGACGGCGGCAGAGGCGGAAACATCGTTTTTGTTGCCGACACTAACTTATCGACCCTGGCTGATTTCAGATATAAAAGAAAATATCTGGCCGAAAACGGTCAACCCGGCGGTGCCAACCGTTGTAACGGCAAGTCGGCACCCGACCTCGTACTGCACGTACCCAAGGGTACCCTTG
>JAZQCY010000078.1:0-7074 GCA_045546555.1 Acutalibacteraceae bacterium
CCTTTAAAATACTATTCTTATTGAGGTGCCGACACCAAGCTCACTTTCGACCGAGACCGAGGCACCCAAAAACAACGCACCGTGCTTGACAATGGAAAGTCCCAATCCCGTGCCGCCGATGGCCTTTGAGTGGCTTTTGTCTACACGGTAAAAGCGTTCAAAAATGCGGTCTATATCCTCTTTGGGGATACCGATACCGGTATCGCTTACGGTCAGCTCAACACCGTCCATACATTGCTTTATGCTCACCGTCACCCTGCCGTTTTCACGGTTATATTTCACGGCGTTATCGCAAAGGTTGAATATCATTTCCCGAACTATGTTTTCAGCCGCCACAAGCTCGGTGTGTTCACCTTGAAGCTCCATTATCACCTTATGCTCGGCCGCCGCCATTTCAAGCTGTGACAAAACATCACGGCAAACGTCATAAAGATCAAACCGCTCGACCTCTATGTTCATTTCCTGACCGTCAAGTCGGGAAAGCTTGATGATATCTCCAACCAGCGTTATAAGTCGCTGTGATTCATCATATATTTTGCCCGCAAAGCGCTCGATATCCTCTTCCTTGGCAATACCTGCCTTGATTATCTCGGCATAGCCTGAGATAGAGGTCAACGGCGTTTTAAGCTCGTGCGAGACATTGGCAGTAAAGTCCCTGCGCATAGCGTCCTGCTTTTTGTGCTCTCGGTTAAGATCGGTTATCTGTTGCGCTATCTGTGCGTTCTGTGCCTCGATACGATCGACCAACGGCGACAGCTCACGGTACGGTACCGTGCTCTTGGGATCGGACGGATTGAGGTTATTGATCGGTTTTATAATAGATCTTGACACCTTTGAAGCGATCAGCACCGACACGGCGATCTCAACGCCGAGCAACACCGCCGCTATAGCCAGCATCTCCAAAGTTGAAATATTGCTTCCGTGGGCTTTGAAATAAAAAAGTACAAACAGTACTCCAAACGCCACGACCGACAGCACCGACGAAATTACGACGATATTACGTGTGATTATTCCACGAAGGCTTTTCATCGCTCGTCACCCGCAATTTTATATCCGATTCCACGGACGGTCTCGATGATATCCCCTGCCGAGCCAAGCTTTTGGCGCAGGGTTCTTATGTGCACGTCGACCGTGCGGCTCTCACCGTCGAAGGAATAGCCCCAAATGCTGTTCAATATCTGGTCACGGCTCAACACCACCTGGCGGTTCTGCAAAAGCATACAAAGCATTTCAAATTCCTTCAAGGTGAGCTGAACGTTGTCACCATCCACCTTGACAATGTGCTTTTCGGGGCAAACATAAAGATTCTTAACGGTATACTCTGACATTTTGGCTTTTGCCGGAGCATTTCTCAGCCTTGCCTTGACACGTGCCACAAGCTCCATCATACCAAACGGCTTGGCGATATAATCATCGGCACCCGTTTCAAAGCCCTTGACCTTGTCAAGCTCGGTACCCTTGGCCGTCAGCATTATGACGGGTATATTTTGGGTGTTTTTGGCGCCCTTCAGCTTGGCTAAAATACTCAAGCCGTCCTCCTCGGGGAGCATTATATCAAGTAAAATAAGCCTTGGGAGCGTGTGTTCCATAGCCTTATAAAACTCCGACGGTCTTTCAAAGCCGTGTGCCTCAAAGCCCGTGCTATTGAGCGTGTAGACCACAAGCTCACGGATATTGGCATCATCCTCAACAAGATATATCAAGTTCTTCCCTCTCTTCGCACTCAAAAAATTTAACCTTATTATTCCAAATTACATTATACATAATAGATAACGTTTTGAAAAGTATTTTTTTATTAAATCAATGTTAAATCTAAGAAAAAAACAAGGCAGGGTATCCCCTGCCTTAAGGTTTAGATATCAAAGTATCTTTTTGCGTTTTTATAAGCGATTCCCTGAGCGATCTCACACAAGGTCTTTTCGTCGTTGGGATATTCACCGTTTTCAACCCACTCACCGATGAGATTACACATAATTCTTCTGAAATACTCGTGACGGGTGTAGGAAAGGAAGCTACGGGAATCGGTCAGCATGCCGATGAAGTTGCCCAAAATCGAAAGATTAGCCAACGAGGTAAGCTGCTCCTCCATACCGGTTTTGGTATCGTTAAACCACCAAGCCGAGCCGTGCTGAATCTTGCCTGCGACCTCAGGACCTTGGAAAGCGCCGATAATGGTGTCAAGCAGTTGGTTATCAGCAGGATTGAGTGAATAAAGAATAACCTTGGGGCAAGCGTTGTTCTCAACAAAGGCATTGAGCAGACCTGCGATAGCGTCACAGCAGCAACGGTTTGAAATAACGTCAAAGCCCATATCGGGACCCATTTTGCGGAATATGGGGCCGTTGATGTTACGCATGGTTCCGTAATGGATCTGCATTGCCCAATCACGCTTAGTGTATTCTTCTGCAAAGAAGATAAGTAACGAGGTCTTATAAACCTCCATCTCGTTTTGGGTAACCTTCTCACCCGACATTGCCTTTTTGAATACGGCATCGACCTCATCCTCTGATGCAGGTGCATATACAACGTAGTCAAGTCCGTGGTCGGCGGCCTTACAGCCCATTTCCTCAAAAAGGTCAAGACGGTCATGCATAATTGACTTCAAGGTGGCAACAGAATCAATCTCCTTGCCAACAACGGCCGAAAGCTTTTCGATATACTCCTTAAAGCCGTCCTTTTCAATGTTGACCGCCTTATCGGGTCTGAACGACGGCGCAACCTTAGTTTTGAAGGTTTTATCCTCCTTCAAAAGGCGGTGCCACTCCAAAGAATCGGCAGGATCATCGGTGGTTCCGATAAATTCAACGTTAGAACGCTCAATAAGCTTTCTTACGGTAAAATCATCGGTCTTAAGCTTCTCGTTACAGAGATTCCATACCTCCTCGGCGGTTTCCCCGTTCAAAACTCCGTCGTAGCCGAAGTATCGTTTCAGCTCAAGGTGGGTCCAATGATACATCGGGTTGCCGATGGCCTTGGGCAGAGCCTCGGCAAAGCGCTGGAACTTTGTGCGGTTATCGGCGCTACCTGTGATCTCCTCCTCGGGGGTACCGTTCGAGCGGATAAGTCTCCACTTATAATGGTCACCGCCAAGCCAGACCTCGGTAATATCGTTAAATTTACGATCCTCATAGATCTCCTGAGGATTTATATGGCAATGATAGTCAATGATAGGCATATCACTACACATGGCGTACAGTTTTTTTGCGGTTTCGGTCTTTAAAATAAAATCTTCATTCATAAATGGCTTCATAAAGCACACCTCCGTGTTTTACATTGTATACCATTTATCCCATTTTTACAAGTATTATTTTAATTTTTCCGAAATTCTTTGTTAATATTTCAAAAAACATTGACAAAATGTTGATTTCGTGTTAATATTGAGTAAAATCCAAGTTCCAAATTGTGGATTTAGCATAAAATTGATTATCGGAGGTAATTAAATGCTCGCTGTAGAACGTAAAAATCTTATTTACACCAAGCTTTGTGAAGACGGACGTGTGCTGGTCAACGACCTTGCCGCAGAGTTTGGTGTTTCGGATGAGACCATCCGCCGTGACCTTGACAAGCTTGAACAGGAAGGTCTTGCCGAAAAGTTTTACGGCGGCGCAATAAAGGCCGAAAATACATTTTTTGACCTCCCCTTCCACGTGCGTCAGAACTCAAATATGCCCGAAAAGCGCAAAATTGCCGAGCTTTGCCTTCCGTTGATACACGACGGTGATTATATCGCCATCGACTCGAGCACAACCGCACTCGAGATCATCAAATCGGCAAAAAACTGTAAAAACCTCACAATCATCACCAACTCGGTCGAGGTTATGCTTGAGTTTTCTCAGAAGGCCGATTGGAACATCGTTTCGACCGGCGGTGCTTTGAAGACCGGCAGCCTTTCGCTGGTTGGTGGAATTGCAGAAAAAACACTGAAAGACTTCAACGTTGACCTGTGTATTTGCTCCTGCAAGGGACTTGATCTTGAAAAGGGCTGTACCGAGTCGAGCGAAGCCGAGGCAACCATAAAAATTGCACTTATGAAGGCCGCCAAGCGCAAGATAATGGCGGTAGACAGCACCAAGATCGGTAAGATCTCATTTGCCAAGGTTTGTGAGTTTTCAGAGTTTGACACCGTTATAACCGACAAAAAGCCGTCGGCAGAATGGATCGAAGCCCTCCAGAACAGCCGTTGCGAGTTGATATATTAAATTAAAAGTAACCGCCCGAGTCCAAAAACTCGGGCGGAATTTTTATTTCAATTTCTGTGTGATAATTGCCTTTATTGCGGTATCAAAGCCGCTTTTAGGGAAATCGGGATAGGTTTCCTTCATCAAAGCCACATACTGCGACTGAATCTCGCCGGCATCGGTCACACCCGTGCTGTATAAGCCCTCGGTGAAGGTCATCAGCACCTCAAGAGCATCAATACTGTCACTTATATACTTCTGCGAGGCCTCAGCACCAAAGGCGAAAGCACCGCTCGGACAGTATGCGTGCGAGATAAGGATGTTTTCAATATCCATCTCCTGCAGCTTTCTCATCGAGGCAAAATAATCGTCAATGTGCCTTACCTGGCAACCCCACGAGGCAATACCGTGTATCTGAATACTGTCGCCCGAAATCAAGGTTTTGGAGCGGGTGTCAAGGTATCCGCAGGTGTCGGTATCGTGTCCCTTTATGGTCACAACCTTTATAATATCGGCAATCACATCACCGTCCGACACACCGACATAAGCGTTGCTTCCGGCCGAAGCGTTACTGTCCCTCACACCGTATACCACCGCATTGGGGCACAACGGCGCAAGTGCCGCAAGACCGCCTGCATGGTCACCGTGGGTGTGGGTCAGCAGAATGCCTTTAATGCTGTCGAGAGTAATACCCAACTCACCCATTGCAGGCACAACGTAGTTGTTCACGTCGTTAGCGTTTGAGCCTGTGTCAACGGTAACGTACCCACCGTCAACCTTGACGAAAAATACGCTCGTGTATATGCCCGAAAACGGAACCTCAAGCTTAAAAATGTTGTCATTGACCTTGTAAAGCACAGCCTTTCCCCCTATCTCTGTAAGCTTTTGCAGATTTGCGGTATTGTCCGAACCGCCCGATGCCGAATCGGACGAGGTCGCATCGCTTGAAACGGTGCTTTCAACCGAAGCAGTCGATTCGGTTGAGGTGATATTCTCCGACGGAACCGAGCCGTCCGGGCTCACATCCGACACCGCAGAAGAACCGCCGTCCACCGTATCACCGCAGGCCGACAAAGCCATCAGCAAAATAAAAAGACACAAAGTAATCGAAAACGCTCTCATAAACCGCAAAAAACCACCCCAATCAAAAGTATACATACATTGTACCATATAACAGCCAAAAGTAAATACCATTTTCGGCACAAGTATCACCCATTAACACAAATAACGACTACACGGGTTATAATCAAAGAACATAATCGGTAATACAGTCGTACCAATGAATGTAGGTTTCGCCGTTGACCATGATTCTTTCGTTATCAGGCAGCATTTCAGTCCACGGTTTACCGTAGCGCTTGATTGCCCAATCGTCTTTATTGAACCTACGCCATAATACAGTTCTGCCGTTTTGGTCTATATACTGTTCTATTGCAACAGCACCATTAAAATGACCTAATTCCATTACGCATACTGTGTCGAAACCTTTTCCGCCAATATCAACCCTAAAACGGCCTACCACATCCGCAACCTCAGCATCAATCGTTTGTATAACGTCGGTTCCTTTGCGCTTTATGAAGCCCTTTGGCTTCAGTTCGATCTCATTACCGCAATTGTCCTCACCAAAGCCCCAATTGTTCATAAACACCTCGCCGTCAAGAAAGGTTATGGTCTTTTTTACGTCGTTTTCTTTATGAGTTTCCGATAAATAACGGCAATGCGTGTCGGTCAACTGTGCAACGAAACAGCGCTCGTTCACCTTGTTGGCCTTCAGATCGTGTTGAACACTCACGACCTCAACACCTTCAATACCGTGAACCTCTGCTTTACCAACTACACTGACTTCGGAATACTCTTCCAACAACCCCGTCTTAAAGTCATAAAGTCCCCAGGTTGTCCTTTCTCCCAATTTAGGAACGATACTCAAGCCTTGAAGCTCCTCACATTTCACAGGGAAAGGCTCATCCTGACAAACTTCAATTCTATATTTGGGAATATATTTAGGCAAACTTTTCATTAAAATTTCTCCTTTCGGCTTACAATTGTTATATGGATAATTTTGTTTAAAGTTCTGTTTTGCTGTGTGTAATCTGCTCTTGACGGTTCCGACGGGAACACCGAGTTTCTTTGCAATATCCGCTTGCGGCATATCCTTGAAGTAGTAAAGATAAAGTATCTGCTTATCCTTACCACCAAGTTTTTCAAGCGTTTCACTCACCTGTTCCACAACCGAAATTCCATATTTTGAACAAGAAACACCTAGTTCGGTCAGTTCATCAATAGGTAATTCCAATTGAGCGCATTTCTTGCGAAAATAATCGTTGCATTTGTTTCTTGCAATGCTGATTATCCATGCTTTAAAACGGTCATTTGCTTTTAGCTGACCGAAATTCTGAAACGCAGTAAGATATACATCCTGCAATACATCCTCGGCATCCGCCCTTGAGCCTATACGGAATCTGACAAATCGTTCAACGGAAAGTCTATTAGTTGCTAAAAGTTGCTCAAACTCACCCATATAACCACCTCATTTCTAAAAAAGTATTTGAAACCGATTTCACATATATAGACGTAAATTTGTAATAAAAGGTTCATAGAAAAACAAAAAACTCCGACCGAATTGGTCGGAGTAAAAAACATGTTCAAACACACCCTGAAAACTGAACAAGAAAAGTATACAAAGAGGTCAAAGGTCAAGCCCTCGGTCTATTAGTACTGCCTAGCTACACACGTCACCGTGCTTCCACATGCAGCCTATCAACCCGGTAGTCTTCCGGGGACCTTACTAACTTACGTTATGGGATATCTTATCTTGAGGTTGGCTTCACGCTTAGATGCTTTCAGCGTTTATCCAATCCGCACATAGCTGCCCGGCTATGCCACTGGCGTGACAACCGGT
>JAZQCY010000079.1:0-28316 GCA_045546555.1 Acutalibacteraceae bacterium
GGTTTCATCAAGTACGACGCCAAGACCGGCACCTTCTCCAGCGGTGTAAACGACAAGGCTCTCCTCGAGGGTTATCAGTGGTATGCCGATGCTAAGGAGCAGGGACTTCTCGACGGCTCTATCGCAGCCTTCACTCAGAACAAGTGTGGCATCGTTGTCCGTGGTCCTTACGGCCTCAAGAACACCGGTTACTTCATGAACATGAACCCTGAAGACGTTGGCTTTACTCATCTTCCTTCCATGGAAGAGGGCGGCGATTTCAAGATTTCTTCCATCTTCAGAATGTACGGCATCATCGACGGAGCACCTAACGCAGACGCAGCAGGTTACTTCATCCGTTACTGGCTTGATCCCGACAACTATGACCTTGGCAACACCTTCTTGACCAACGCAGCAGGTAACTGGTACTACGAGCTTACCAACACCGTTGCTACCCAGAAGTACTTCAACTATGAGAAGGCTTGCATGGTACTCATCGGTGAAGCAGGTACCGCTCTCTACAGCCCTGTAAGAAGCGAATCCTCTGCAGGTATTAAGACCGCTATCGACTCTGTTTCCAACAAGGTTGATCAGGCAGTTGCAAAGGCTAACGAGCTCATTCAGCAGAAGCTCGCTGCCGACCGTGCAAAGTACAACTAATCTTAACATAGATTAAAGCTACTTAATATTTTGTCACCCACCGAGAAATCGGTGGGTGACAAATGAAAATTAGCTTTATGGTCTGAATAAGCATAATTTTTGTGCAAAAATTTATGTTTATTGGGCCCACAAAGCTCAAATTTGTACCAAACGCAAGAAAATTATTGAATTTTTTTGATATTTTCCCAAAAAAGTTTGAAAAATGTATTGAAAAATTGTGAATTGTTTGGTATTATAATTCTAAGGTATCAGCAAAAGTGCCTTATTATCGACCGCAAGAGGTACACTTTTTAGAAAAAGTGCGCTTTTTGAGGTCTAATGGTGTCTTTTGAAGATATATCTTGAAGCAGGAAAGAGTCTTAATTTCAGGCTTCAAAGTACGTTTTTATCGGTGCCGATTTTCGGCTCCGTTAAAATAGGTGCAATCAATGTAGAAAGAGGTAAGACAATGAAGACACGTGCAATGAAAAAGGTTTTGAGCGTCATCTGCGTTCTCGCACTTTTGATGTCTGTTTGTGTTGTTGCTCTCGTTGCAAGCGCAGCTGAGACCTACACCCTCAACATCAATGGTCATACCGAGACCGTCGATCTCGAAGCCGGTGCAGCAATTCCGGCCCCGAATGCTCCTTATGAGTTCCTCGGCTGGTACGACTCCCTCAAGTTCGACAACAAGGTCGAGGTTGCAGGTGAGGCAAAAACACTTTACGCAAAGTTCAACTCTGTAGTTCTCGACTTCGAGAATGACGGTTGGGCTTACAAGCCGAACAACAATCAGGTAGGTAACTATCAGGTCGTTGCCGACCCCACCAATGCGAACAACAAGGTTATCAAGTTCCCGATCGGTAATGGCCGTAACAACTTTGGTGTTCCTACATACGTTGGCTCTAACGAAGGCTACTGCTTCGTTCAGGATCAGAAGTATGAAATCGCTTTCGACTACTATGTAGACGGCAACGCCACCTTCGATAAGATCGGTGTTGCTATGATGACCTGTGAGGTCACCGGTGTCGGTGGCGCAGGCGGTAATAAGACCCAGGATTACGCTTCTGTAAGCTGCCCCGATACTGCAGGCAGCTGGAAGCATGCTTCGCAGATCATTTCCGGTACGAAGATCACTGAGGTCAATAAGTATCTTGTTTTCACTGCTTATATCGGTTCGGGCAGCTACTCCGGTACTGTTCTCTTCGATAACATTACCGTAACTCCCGTATCTTCCGAGGCTTCAACCTACACCTTCCGCAATAACGGTGTTGTTGAAACCGCAGATCTTGTTCCCGGTGATTCTCTCCCCGTGGTCAACGGTTCTTCCTTCTTGGGTTGGTACGATGCATCCTTGACTGTCAAGTATAATGTTGTTCCTGCCACTATTAAGACCCTTTATGCAAAGCATACCAAGATCAACTACGATTTCGAAACAGAAGATCAGATCTTTGATCCCTTCAACAGGTATGCCACCAATGGCTGGATCGAGTATGTCAAGGACGGCGATAACACCGCATTGAAGCTCAAATCCGCAGATAATGTACGTAGAGGCTTCGCCTTCTCCGGTGCATTCGGCGGTAACGCAGGCTACACTATCACCAAGGGTCAGGTCTATACCATCAAATTCAGATATAAGGCCGAAGCTGACACAGAGTTCCTTATGTATACTACCAATGATTCCGGTATTGGTGCAAGCGGCGGCAAGTCCTCCCTTAATTGGAGTGCTACTCTTACCGCTTCGACCGATTGGGCAACCTATGAGGGACAGTTCGTCCTCGATGTTGCTTCTACGATCGACCTTGCAGCACAGGATAACCTGTATTTGACTATTTACAATAAGAACCTCATTTTGGATGATTTTACTATCGCTCCTTATGTTCCCAAGGTATCTGCTGAAGATGTCGTAATGGACTTTGAAGATGACTTCAAGTGGAGCGTTGCCGGTGCTAACAACTACACCACCTCCAGCGGTAACGGCTATGTCAACCGTGGTGAGATCGTTGAAGACGGTGAGAACCACCTCTTCCGTGTAAAGCACTTCCTCAAGAGAAATGCTTACATCTACTTCACCATTGATGATGGTAAGAACCACTTTACTGCTGTAAATGGCGGTATTTACACCATCGAGTTCGACTATAAGGTCGAGCACAGTGAGACCGCTTCTACTATCGGTCTCCTCTACGCAAAGCCCACTACCGAATCCACCGGTCTCAAGTACGTAACCATTACCGAGTTTGATGCTTTTGAGAACCGTGACGATGATGAGTGGACTCACGTTTCCTATACCTTCAGCTCTTCTTTGACTGAGCCTGAATGCACAAGCTTGGGTCTCTATGTGTACAACAGCACCAATGTACCTGAGACCAACGTTGACACAGGTGTCGCAACTGCTACCTCTGTTCTTTTCGATAATATTGTTATTAAGACCCACTCCAACACCGGCGATGACGGTTTGATCGTATTCGATTCTCTCGGCGGATCTGACTGTACTCCTATTGTTGGTACCGGTGATGAGGCTGTCGGTGTTCTCCCCGAGCCCACCAAGTACGGCTACGTATTCAAGGGTTGGAAGTACGACGTTGCAGGCGCAGGTGATACTATCAACACCTACGACCTCACTGCCGAGTCCAAGATGCCTTACGGTATCACCGAAGCTTACGCAGTTTGGGAGCTCGCTGAAGGCGTTATCGAGCTTGATTTCAGAACCAACGTTCCCGAGTTCGATGCAACTGCTCCTATCCTCGTAGCATACCCCGGTCAGCCTATCGTTGGATTCCCCACCGAGGCTCCTGTTTCCGGTGGTTCTGAGTTCCTTGGCTGGTTCTATGACAGAGCATTCACCAAGCCTGTTGATCCTAACGTTGCTCCTGAAGAGAGCAGCACCATCTTTGCTAAGTGGTCTAACGCAGGCACCAAGTTCGATTTTGAAAAAATGCCTGTTAAGGATAAGAATGGTACCCCCGGTGTTTATGCAACCGACCGTATCAAGATCAAAGAGCTTGAGGACGGCAACCACGTAGCATTCTACGATTTCTCCATCGGTTCTAACCAGTCCAATACCAGCGGTCTTGCAAACATCATGCTTTATGATGGTACCAACTACATCACCGCTATCGAGGGTATGGATTACACCGTTACCTTCAAGTATAAGGTTCTTGAGGCTAAGGGCTCCGGCGCTATCGGTTCTGTTCTTTCACAAAAGAGCAATGCTTGGGGTAACCGTCAGGAGCAGACCGGCCGTATGAACTACGGTTCTGCTGAAGACAAGTGGCTCGAGGGCTCCTACACCTTCACTGCTGCTTATGCTCCTGATACTACCGAAAACAACAACTTCATCTCCATCGGATGCTCTAACGACTGCAAGATCTACATCGACGATGTCGTTGTTACTTCTGCTATCAACAATATGAACGTCTATGGCTCTGCCGTTATCTTCAACACCAACGGCGGTAAGGAACTCAGCCCCATCTCCGGCGATGTCGGCGATAAGCTTGAGCTTCCCCCTCCCAAGAAGCCCGGTTACAAGTTTGTTGGCTGGTACACCGACGCTGATCTTGAGAATCCCGTAACCGCTACCACCTTCGGTGAGGAGCAGATGATCCTTTACGCAAAGTGGCAGCTTGGTAAGTTCACCGAGGACTTTGAGGAGTATCCTAACTCTGTTAAGCAGCTCGGCGTACACGGCGCATATTCGTTCTACTCCAACACCACTGCAGGCTTCGACGCTTCTAACGTTAAGAGCGGCACCACTGCTCTCTTCCGTAACGGCGCTACCGCAGGTGTTAAGAACTTCACCGCTATGAGATCCAAGGATCTTGCTCTTACTGTTGGTGAGACCTACACCTTGAGCTTCTACGTTAAGCCCACTGCTACCAGTGATGCTAACGGAACCATCTCTCTCTTCGAGATGGATACCCAGACCGGCATCAACACCGGTACTGTTGGCGCAGCCATCACCACTGTAGGCGAGCTTAAGGAAGGCGAGTGGAACCTCGTAACCTACACCTTCACCGCAAAGACCGAGTTTGTCGGTATTTCGACCACTGCAGGCAACGATATGTACTTTGACGATGTCACCGTAACCTTGAAGGGTTACACCGGTGCTGCCACCGGCGACAGCTCTGTCAGCCCCATCATTGTTCTTGCAATGATCATCCTCTCTGCAGGTGCACTCCTTGTCACCGGCAAGAAGGTTTTCTCCAAGTAATTAAAGCTTAATTACAAACCGCCGTTCTGATTTCAGAACGGCGGTTCTTTTTGTGCCTTTTTGATTGACAAAACGTGATAACGTTAGTATAATATTATATTGGAAATTTATTTGTCGTTCTGCGACTGATTGGAGAAATCAAAATGGAATGGATGTCATTAAACACATTAAGAGAAAAATACCTCTCTTTCTTTGAAAGCAAGGGACATCTGCGTCTCGGCAGCTTTTCGCTTGTTCCCGATAACGATAAGTCCTTGCTTCTGATAAACTCAGGTATGGCACCGATGAAAAAGTTTTTCACGGGTGAGGTCACTCCTCCCAGAAACCGTGTAACGACCTGCCAGAAGTGCATCCGCACTCCCGACCTTGAGCGTGTCGGTCACACAGCTCGTCACGGCACCTATTTTGAGATGCTCGGCAACTTCTCGTTTGGAGATTACTTCAAGGAAGAGGCAATTGAATGGGCTTGGGAATTTTTGACCAAGACACTTGAGATTCCCGAGGAGCTTCTTTGGCCGAGTATTTATGAGAATGATGACGAAGCATACGATATCTGGGCCAAGAAGATCGGCGTAGATCCTGCCCATATTGTCCGTCTTGGCAAAGAGGATAACTTCTGGGAGCACGGTTCGGGTCCTTGCGGTCCCTGCTCCGAGATATACTTCGACCGTGGCATCAAGTACGGTTGCGGTAGCCCTGATTGCAAGCCCGGCTGTGACTGCGACCGTTATATGGAGATATGGAACAACGTTTTCTCGCAGTTCAATAACGACGGCAACGGTAACTATACCGAGCTGAAGCAGAAGAACATTGATACCGGTATGGGTCTTGAGCGTCTTGCTTGCGTATTGCAGGGTGTTGACAATCTTTTTGAGGTTGATACCGTCCGCAATATACTCAACGAGGTCTGCCGAATTGCAGGTGTTGAGTACGGTAAGGATGCCAAGAAGGACGTTTCTATCCGTGTTGTTACCGACCACGTTCGTGGTGCAACCTTTATGATCTGCGACGGCGTTCTGCCTTCCAATGAGGGTAGGGGATATGTTCTCCGCCGTCTGCTCCGCCGTGCCGCACGTCACGGCAAGCTTTTGGGCATTGACAGAATGTTCCTTTGCGATATTTGTGACAAGGTTATCGGCGAGAACAAGGGTGCTTACCCCGAGGTTCTTGAAAAGGCCGATTACATCAAGAAGATCATCTCGGTCGAGGAAGAAAACTTCGGCAAGACCATTGACCTTGGTCTTAAAATGCTTGAGGATATCACCGCTTCGGGTGACAGCAAGGTGCTTTCGGGTGCTGATGCGTTTAAACTCAACGATACTTACGGATTCCCCATTGACCTTACCAAGGATATCCTTGAGGAAAAGGGCTGGACAGTCGACGAGGACGAGTTCCACCGCCTTATGACCGAGCAGAAGCAGAGAGCAAGAGATGCACGTAAGGCCTCTGACGGTGAGTCCTGGAAGAGCGGCGAAATAAGCTTTGAAGGCATTGCCGCAACTGAATTTTTGGGATATACTGAAAATGAGTGTGAGGCAAAGATTCTTGATATCGTTTGTGACGGTGAGCACCGCAAAACCGCTGAGTCGGGTGACAAGGTCATAGTAGTGCTTGACAAGACTGTTCTTTATGCCGAAAGCGGCGGTCAGGTTGGTGACGAGGGCAATATCTGCGTCTTGAATCGTGGTGAAAACGGCGGAATGCTTCGTGTCAATGATGTCAAAAAGAACTCAAGCGGAGTGTTCATGCATTATGCCGAGGTCGCAGGCGGAGAACTGTCGTTGGGTGATAGCGTGAATGTTGTTGTTGATGTTGAGCGCAGAACCGCTATCCGCCGCAACCATACTGCGGCTCACCTGTTGCAGGCCGCTTTGAGAAAGGTTCTCGGCACCCATGTTGAGCAGGCAGGTCAGCTGGTAAACGATACCGCAGTCCGATTTGACTTTACTCATTTCCAGGCATTGACCTCTGATGAGCTGAAGGCCGTTGAGGCACTCGTGAACGATGCCATTTTTGAGGCAATAACGGTTGAAAATAAGGAAATGCCCATTGATGAGGCCAAGGCCTTGGGCGCAATGGCTCTGTTTGGTGAAAAATACGGCGATGTTGTCCGTGTTGTCAATGTCCCGGGCTTCTCGGTCGAGCTTTGCGGCGGTACCCACATTTCCAACACCGCAAAATTGGGTCTTTTCAAGATAGTTTCCGAGTCGTCGGTCGCTTCGGGCGTGCGCCGTATCGAGGGTGTGACCGGACGTGGCGTGTACGAGCTTTTGGGCAAATTGGACAGCGATATCAATGCTGCCGCCGCCGCACTGAAGCTTAATAACCCCAATGAGCTTGCCGCCAAATGCGAGCAGCTTTCGGCCGAGCTGAAGGCAGGTGCAAAGGAGATCGAGCGCCTTAATTCCAAGCTTGCAGGCTTCAGAGTTGACGAGCTTATTGCCAATGCGGTTGAGGTCGGAAGCGTAAAGCTCATTACCGAGCGTTTTGACGGTGTGGGCAGTGAGACCCTGCGCAGTATGGCTGACAAGATCCGTGACAAGGTACCTTCGGCCGTTGCCGTATTTGCCGATGTCAACGGTGAGAGTGTGACCTTTGCCGCAACCGCAGGCAAGGACGCTCAATCTGCAGGCGTTATGTCGGGCAAGCTGGTTGCCGCAGTTGCCGCTGTTGCAGGCGGTAAGGGTGGCGGACGTCCCGATTTCGCAATGGCAGGCGCCAAGGATTCCTCCAAGGCTTCGGAGGCGCTCAACTCAGCCGCCGAGACCGTAAAGGGTATGCTTAAATAAGCAGAGTACGTTATAGATAAGGAGAGTGCATTATGGACTGTCTTTTTTGCAAAATAGCCGCAGGTCAGATCCCGTCGACCAAGGTTTTTGAGAACGACGATGTTTATGCCTTTTTGGATATTGCTCCGCAGGCACCGTTCCATGCGGTCATTATCCCCAAAAAGCACATCAAGTGTGCCGATGAAATAACTCCCGAGAACAGTGCTGTTATTGCCAAAATTTTTGAGGCTATCGCTGTTATTTCTAAACAGGAGGGCCTTGAAAACGGCTACCGCATTGTAAACAACTGCGGTGAGGACGGCGGTCAGACCGTAGGACATCTGCATTTTCATATGCTTGGCCGACGTGCTTTGGCCTGGCCTCCGGGCTGATAGGTTTTCGTAAAATATAATTTTTGGAGATGACAAAAATGGATAAATTTTATGAGATGAAAATAGCGGGTCTGACCCGCAAACTGCCGCTTTGTGCGGTCAATGACCACCTTGATATCGCAGGCTTCATCATTTTCGGAGATGTTGAGCTTACGGTTGCCGCTTGCGAGGAGCTTCTTAAAAAGGTCAAGGAGTTTGACGTTATCGTCACTCCCGAGGCCAAGAGTATTCCTCTGGCTTACGAGCTTTCCCGTCAGTCGGGCAAGCCGTATATCGTGGCACGAAAGGGTCTCAAGGTCTATATGCGTGACCCCGTTTCGGTTGCCGTGACCTCCATCACCACCCAGCACGAGCAGCATCTTTACCTGGGTAGCGATGATGTTGAGCTGATGAAGGGCAAGCGAGTGCTCATCATTGATGATGTTATCAGTACGGGTGAGTCGCTTGAGGCTATGAAGCGTCTTGTCAATGTCGCAGGCGGTAATATCACCGATTGTTGTGCCATCCTTGCCGAGGGTGACGCCGCAAAGCGTGACGACATCGTATTCCTCGAGCCGTTGCCGCTGTTTTTTAAATAATCCTTTGGCATCTCCTGACATTTTGTTGGGAGATGTTTTTTGTTGTTGAAGATTGGGTTGATATTTGTTATAATGATTGTAGTCAGATTTTCTGTTTTTTTGGAGGGTTGAACTTGAAGAAGGCAATGGCTCTTTTTATCGGCGTAATGCTCGTATTCGGCATTTTTGCCGGTTGCTCGGGTGAAACCGAAACAGGTCAGAGCTCGCAGCTTGACACAAGTGGTGCAACCGACACCTTACTGTCGGTTGAGGATGTGGGCTTTTTAGATGAAAACGGGGATTCGGTCTACCGTATAGTCCGACCCGAGGGCGATTCCGATGCAACGGCGGTTGCACAGTTGGTTTACAAGCAGATGAAATCGGTGCTTGGAGTTAAAATCCGCAACATATCCGATGTAGAGGACGGAGCCGACCAATATGAAATTTTGGTGGGCACTTGCAACCGTCCCGAGGTTGAGGTTGCCAAACGCTATCTTGAACAAAAGACGGGCGGCAGATATGCGGATTACATCATCTGCACTGTTGGTAAAAAAATAGTGATATACAGCCAGAGCCAAAAATCATTGCAAGCGGCTGCAGACTATTTCGCAGTAAACCTGCTTAACCCCGAAGGCATCAAGGGCGGTATTGAGTATATTCACAAGGTCGAGGGCGAATTTGAGGATATTACGGTCAACCAAGCTCCGATAGGACGGTATACAATTATCCGACAACACTATAACGCATCGTATCTGACCGAGCTTGAGCTCAACGCCTTGATAGATGATGTATTCAGCCGATCGGGTTATAAGCTTCAGCTCAAGCACGACAAATACACAGAGCCCTCGCGGTATGAGATAATTATCGGCAATTGCGACCGTGAGGGCGTTGAAAAAATAACCAATAGTGACGAGTACCGCATAACCGTCAAGGGCGACAAGGTGTATCTTAACGGCGGTTCGGCTCACGCAACCGCAATGGCGGTGACCGAGTTTAAAAAGCTGTTTAAAGGCAATATAACCGACAGTATCTCAAAATCAGGGTCTTATGACCAAACGCTGGCGGGCTACGATAAATCCTCAACGCTTTATGCAACCTTTGAGGAAAATTTCGATGGCACCGAAATAAACACCGATATCTGGAAAAACGGTGAACCGACGTGGTGGATCGCAGGTCTTAACGGCAAATTGCAGCTTCGCTCGACCGATCCCGATGACGTATACGTTAAAGACGGGTGCTTTTCTATCTGCGCCCGTGAGGATGAAAGCAATTACTATGGCGGCATTATCCAGACCTATGCTACGTATAAGTACGGATATATAGAAATGAGCTCCAAAATACCTCACGGAACGGGCTTTTGGACGGCATTGTATCTGTGTACTGAGGATTCTATGAGCGCAATCGACCCGTCTATGCCTCAATTGGCAGGCCCCGAGTACGACGTTATGGAGTGCTTCGGCAACTCCGAGCATTATCAGGCCAATATTCACTCCTGGCCTGCGGCAGGCGGTGAGATAAAGGGGTGGGAGCATATTTCGCTTGACGGCCCCGTATACGGCAATGACAAGCGTTATCACAGCGTTGACGAAGGGGTTCCGCTTGGCTATGATTTCCATACCTACGGAATGATGTGGGATGATGAAAGGGTAACCTTCACCTGTGATGCCGATCCATTCTTCAGCTATGATACTACTACAAATGAGCAGGATATCGAAACCAACAACCACAGTGTGTGGATACGTATTGCCATGAACGTCGGAAGCGCAACCAACCCCGAGCCGGGCATTACCGACAGCCCCGACGATTGGCAGAACACCAATAAATTCATTGTGGATTGGATAAACGTGTATCAAAAGAATGACGGAAAATGTATGTGGAACGGAAAAACATTGCATTAAACAGCAAAAACGCCCAAACGATCCCTTGTTTTTTTAAGTTTTGGTTGAACTTGGCATGAGTTTTTGGTATAATTATATTGTACTCTAAAATTTTCACGGAGGATAAGTATGAAGAGATTATTTGCACTTTTGTTGGTCATCGTTCTTTCTTTTGGCCTTATGGCGGGCTGTGGCGGTGACGGCGACACCGAATCCAATGCGTCAACGGATACAAGCATTATTTCGACCGATGACGTTAAGTTTGTAAACGGTGAAACCGAGTCGGTCTACACCATTATCCGACCCTTGAACAATAACGATGTCGTTCCGATTTCACAATATCTGTTCCAGCAGATGAAGGCTAAATTGGGCGTCACCCCCCGAACTATGTTTGATGATGAGGACGGTGCTGACAAGTATGAGATACTGCTTGGTGACGTTAATCGTACCGAGGTGCAGCAGGCAAAGGAGTATCTCATTGCCAAAACCGATGGCCGTTATGACGATTTCATAATTTGCACTATAGGCAAAAAGATCGTTATCTATGCCTTCACCAACGAAAACCTTGACAAGGCGGTTAAATATTTTGTAAACACCTATGTCAAGCCCGAGGGTGTAAAGGGCGGTATTGACTATGCTTACGCCGCCGAAGGCAACTTTGAAACCATCACCGTTGGCGGTGCCAACATCAGCAAGTTCAAGTTTATCAAGCCTCATTACAACTCGTCTTATCTTACCGAGCTTGAAATGCGAGAGGCTATTGATACCGTTTACAAAAAGACCGGCTTTATGCTTGAGGTCAAGCACGACACCTTGACCGAAGCAGGCGATTGTGAGATTATTGTCGGCAACTGCAACCGTGACGGTGTTGAGGCTGTTACCGACTATGATGAGTATAAGATCACCGTTAAGGGCAATAAGGTCTATATCAACGGTGGCTCGGCTCACGCAACTGCAATGGGTGTTTCGGAGTTTACCAAGCTTTTGAAGGGTGACCTTAAAGACACCTCCACCACCGGTTCCTATAACACTGCAATTGCATCCTACGACAAGAAAACCAACCTTTACAAGACCTGGGGTGAGGATTTCGACGGCAACTCACTTAACACCGACCGTTGGATCCTCGGTCATCCCGGCAGTCCCAACTGGAAGGGTCAGGGTATCGGCGGCAAGCCTTGGATCCGTTCGCACGACCCCAATGACGTCTACGTAAAGGACGGCGTGTTCACCATGACCGCACGTTACGACGATATGTATTACTACGGCGGTATGATCCAAACCTACGGCACCTTCAAGTACGGCTATATTGAAATGAGCGCCGTTATCCCCCAGGGCGTTGGCTTCTGGTCGGCACTTTACTGTCAGGCCGACTACAAGAACGAGCCCAGCGTGCTCGACCCCGAAAAACCCTTGATGGCCGACCCCGAGTTTGATATTATGGAGTGCTTCGGTGACTCCAGCAACTATGCCGCAAACCTGCACTCCTGGCCGAGAAACGGCTTTGACGAGGTCAACGGTTGGGTACATACCTCACTTGACGGAAAGGACTACGGAAACGATAAGAAGTACCGCATCCCTGACGAGAACAAGGTTTTGGGTAACGACTTCCATACTTACGGTATGATGTGGAATGATAAGCTGGTCACCTTCACCTGTGACGGCGAGGATTTCTTCAGCTATGATATCACCACTAAAGAGCAGGACGTTGAGTCGTTCAACCACAACGTTTGGGTAAGAATCGCATTGAGCGTCGGTAATGCAGATAATCCGCTCGGTGCAATTTTGACCGAAAACCCCGATGAATGGCAGTTCACCAACAAGTTTATGGTTGATTGGATCAACATTTATCAGTACGACGACGGCAAGTGCCGTATGGACCTTAAATAAAACGAAAAACCTTCCGATCAAACGATCGGAAGGTTTTTATTATTCATTTTTTGCTGTTTGGTACATATTGTTTTGGGCTGATACCGAAATGCCGCTTAAAGGCTTTTGAAAAAACAAAGGCATCATTGTAGCCGACCGAGTGTGCTACCGTCGAGATCTTCAAGCGTTCGTTAAGCATTATCGTTGCGGTCTGCATACGGCAATTAAGCAAATACTGCGCGGGCGAGACACCGGTATATTTTTTAAACATAACCGAAAAATAGCAACGGTCAAGGTGCATTTCATCTGCAATGTCAGATACGTTTTTGATCGAGGCAAACTTATTGTGAATATAGTCCACTGCGGTCTGCATAGGATCGGTTTTGGTGGTACGGCTTTCGGCAATTAACGAGAACAGATCGTATATTCTTGCGGCAAGAAATTCACTTGCTCCTTCGGTGAGATTGAAGACATCTCTCGACTTTTCAAAGACGGAGCGTGCTTTGGGCAGGTAAATCACGTCCTCCAGCTCGAAGGGCAGCGGATTTTTTGTGGTAAAATTAAGCCACATATATGACCACGGGTCATCATTGTCGGCAATATAGGTGACCTGGACAAACGGAGGTATCACAAATATATGTCCCGGTGTTATTTTATATGTTTTTCCGTTGATCGTAAAGGTGCCACATCCCGATGCAACAAAATGTATGCACCAGCAGTGCTTGGCGAGATTATCCCACATTCGGCCGGGAGACACCGCCTCATAGCCGTAAATCACGGGATTTACATCAGAGTAATTGCGGTCCTGCGCATAGTATTCGGTCCACATATTTTCCCCTCCAACGAACAACAAATTGACATATTCCACCAACATATTACCATTTCAATTGTGGGTTTGTCAAGTTATTATTATATAGCAGAATATGTTATTTTGTTGTAAAGTGCTGACGTTCGGGTGCTTTGCGGAAAGGGATGCTTTATGAAGAGATTTTTGTCTATAATGCTTGTTCTTGTGTTGACTTTGGGTCTGCTTGCAGGCTGTGGCTCGGATGAAGGCTCGGGTGATACGGGTTCGGGCTCTGCCTCGGCAGCCGAAGATGGACTTTCAAAGGCAGACGTCATCTTTTATGAAAACGGAGCTCACCGTTATTCCATCGTTCGTCAGAGCGGTAGCGATAACAGTAAGATCGTTTCGGGTGCAGGCTATATTTATAAGCAGGCTAAGAATATTTTCGGCAGCAACATAAAAAATGATTTCGATACCGTGGACGACACCGATAAGTATGAAATACTTGTTGGAAACACTAACCGTGAAGAATCTCAAAAGGCTCTTGATTATCTGTTTTCGGTCGGCGGTCGCTATGATGATTATATCATCTGCACCATTGGCAAGAAGATCGTCATAAATTCGGAAAACCTTGATAAGCTTGAAGAAGCCTGCAGATTTTTTGTTGATAACTATTTCAAGACCGAGGGTGTTAAGGGAGGCATTCTCTACACCTTGATCAATAAAGGCGATTTTGAAGAGCTGACCGTCAACGGTGTGAACATCGGTAACTATGATTTTGTCAGACCGCATTACAATTCATCCTATCTCACCGAGCTTCAGATGGAGTCGGCCATTGATGAAATATACAAACAGACAGGTTATAAGCTTTCTATCACTCACGACACCAAAACGGCGGCCAAAAGGTACGAGATCATCGTTGGCAATGCCGAGCGTGACGGTGTGACACCCGTTACTGACGATTACAACACCTTCAGCATCAACGTAAAGGGTGAAAAGGTTTACCTCAACGGTGGCTCTGCCCATGCAACGGCCATGGCAGTGTCAGAGTTTGCAAAAATGCTGCTCAAGGGCAACGTCACCGATGCCAACAGTACCACGGGCAACTATGAAACCGCTTTGAAAAGCTATGATCTTTCAATCACCTACCGCAAGACCTGGGGTGACGATTTTGACGGAACCGAGCTTGACCGTTCAAAGTGGTTCCAGGAAACCGAAACCAACCGTACCGAGGGTCACAACGGCAAGACCTCGGTGCGTTCCACCAATCCCAACGATGTATTTGTCAAGGATGGCAAGTTCTACATCTGTGCACGTCAGGACGATGAATACTATTACGGTGGTATGATCAAGACCCATCTTTCAATGAGCTTCCGCTACGGATACGTTGAAATGAGCACCGTTTTGCCGCAGGGCAACGGCTTCTGGGTGGCACTTTGGTCGGGCACCAACGATACCGTTGAGCCTATATCGGGCGAAAAGGATATACTGTATTGGCCCGAAATTGATATGGTCGAGTGCTTTGGCAACTCAACGCATTACGCCGGCAACTGTCATGCCTGGCCGAGTGATCTTGGCAAGCAACACGGACTTCAGCATTTTTCACTTGACGGAACCTACGGCAACGAGAAGAAGTATGTTCTGGAGGACGAGGGTGTCGTGCTCGGCGACGGCTTCCACACCTACGGCTTTGTGTGGGATATCCGGCAGATGGGATTTGTCTGTGACGGTGATTTCTTCTTCTCGTACGATATCACCAAAAACGACCGTGATATAACCTGCTTCAATAAGAGCCTGTACCTTATCCTGAGCATGGCAACCGGCTTTAAGACTGCCGATATCCCGACCACCGATCCCGATGAATGGGCCAACACCAATAAGCTTATCGTCGATTGGATCAACGTCTATCAGAAAAACGACGGTCTCAGCGAGCTTATATTACATTGATAACCACCGCCGATTCGGGCAAATATCTCCTCAAGCCAACGTCTTTAAGGCGTTGGCTCTTTTGGTTTTATGGGTTTTTGGCACGATTTATAATAGAATTAACAAATTTGTTGTTGAAATAATAAGATACTTTTGATATAATGACAATAGTATCCAAAAGGAGGAGATTTTTATGAAAAGAATTATCGCATTAGTGCTTGTTCTTTTGATGTCGCTCGGCCTGTTTATGGGCTGTGACGGCGGAGATAATGACGGCACAACATCTAACGACGGTGCCAACGTAGGCGCTGATGGTAGTGTTTTGTCCACTGCAGACGTTAAGTTTGTTGAAAACGGTGAGTCGGTATACCGAATCGTCCGCCCCGAGGGTGACGAGGCCGCAACCGCAACCACACAGTATCTGTTCAAGCAGCTTAAAACCAAGCTTGATGTATCGGCACGTAACGTTTCGGATACCGAGGACGGAAACGATGTTTATGAGATACTCGTAGGCAACACCAACCGTCCCGAAACCGCCAAGGCCAAGGCGTACCTTGCTCAGAAAACAGGTGGTCGTTATGATGACTACATAATCTGCACTATCGGCAAGAAGATCGTTATTTACGGTGCAAGCGCTGGCGCAACTGATGCCGCCGCAAAGTATTTTGTAGAGAACTTTGCCAAGGCAGAGGGCGTTAAGGGCGGTATTGCGTTCACAAAGGCCGCCGAAGGCAATTTCGAGACCATCACCGTCAACGGCGTTGAGGTCGGCAAGTTCGTTTTTGTCCGTCCTCATTACAATTCTTCCTGGCTGACCGAGTGTGAGATGGAGGAGATCGTTGATACCGTTTATCAGAAGACCGGTTATATGATGTCCATCAACCACGACACCGAGACTGCAGCTCAGGAGTATGAGATCATCGTTGGCGATACCACCCGTGAGGGTGTTGAAAAGATCACCAACTACGATGAGTTTAAGATCACCGTCAAGGGCAAAAAGGTTTACATCAACGGCGGCTCTGCCCACGCAACCGCAATGGGTGTTTCCGAGTTTGCCAAGCTTTTGAAGGGTGATATTAAGGACGCTGCTTCTTACACCGGCTCTTACGAGACCGCTATGAAGTCTTACGACAAGTCCACTACCTATTACAAGACCTGGGGTGACGACTTTGACGGAACCGAGCTTGACACCACCAAGTGGCGTCAGGTAAAGGATCCCGAGGGTGCGTCTACCGGTCAGAACGGTTTGACATCGATCCGTTCCGGTGACCCCAATGATGTATTTGTTTCCGAGGGCAAGTTCTACATCTGCGCTCGTCAGGACGAGAAGTACTACTACGGCGGTATGATCCGCACCGACCGTACTATGAGCTATAAATACGGCTACGCTGAGATGAGCTCCATCATCCCTCAGGGTGACAGCTTCTGGATCGCATGGTGGGCCTGCTCTAACGACAGTATGTCTTCGTCCAACCCCAATGAGTCGGCTATCATCAAGCCCGAGATCGATATTGTTGAGTGCTTCGGTAACTCCAAGTCCTATGCTGCCAACTGCCACTCCTGGCCTACCACCCGTGGTACTAATGAGTTTGGCTACGAGCACACCTCACTTGACGGTGCAGAGTACGGTGCGGCCAAGAAGTACACCTGCCCCGGTGACGATATTTTGGGCGGTGGCTTCCATACCTACGGCTTCCTTTGGACTCCTGAAGAGATGTCCTTCTCCTGTGACGGTGACCTGTACTTTACCTACAAGACCAACACCAAGATTGAGGATATCGAGTGCTTCAACCACAGCATGTACTTCATCTACAGTATGGCACTTGGATTTGCAAATGCTCCCGGCAACCCCATTACCCAGAATCCCGATGAATGGCAGAACACCAACAAGCTTGTTCTTGATTGGATGAACCTCTATCAGATGGATGACGGTAAGTGTGAGCTCAATTGGAGCGGCGCAAAATAATTTAACACACTTAGCCTCTGACCATTAAGGGAGTTGCGGTTCAACCGCAACTCCCTTAGTCAGAGGCTTTTGTTATTAAAAAGTTTTAGAAAATTCATAATTTGACTACAAAATCGTGTAACCATCTGTTATAATGATTATAGCAATATTCGGTTTCAAATCGTCAACTCACCTTGATTTCAGGGAGGTACATAAATGCGTAGCTTAAAAATGATTTTTAGTGTTATCATGATGTTGGCCGTAGTGCTGACTGCATTTGGCGGTTGCTCGTCGACCGAGGGCACGGTTTTTGAAAGCGATGGCTTTAAGTATAAGGTCTTTACCGGCCGTGTCGAGCTGATCGAATACACGGGCGCAGGCGGAGAGGTTACCATTCCGTCACAGCTTAAAGGTGAACCTGTAAAGCTTATTTCAGAGGGCCTTTTCAAAAACCGCACCAATATTACCAAAATCAATATTCCGTCAAGCGTTACCGATATAGGTGCCGAGGCCTTCAGCCATTGTACCGCATTGACCGTTGTCGAGATACCCGAAGGTGTCACCGCAATGGGTACGGGTGTTTTCAGCTTTTGCGCAGGCCTTAAAATGATAACCCTGCCGTCAACCGTAAAGACTATTCCCGACAACGCATTTTATCAGAATTTGAGCCTCGAGTCGGTCAATCTCAAGTCGGGTGTGACCGAAATCAAGCCCTACGCATTTTATGATTGTCCTGCATTCACCTCGATAACCCTACCCGATACACTTTTAAAGGTTGGCAAGTATGCCTTCTGCGGATGCACCGCACTTGAAAGCATTACTCTGTCCGACAGCATTGAAGTGATTGGTGAGGGATGCTTCGAGGAATGCACCTCGTTAAAATCCTTCAAGTCGGGCAAAAGCCTCAAAACGATTGAGAAAAATGCCTTTGTTCTTTGTTCCAAGCTGTCCGAGGTGACCTTGAACGACGGACTTTTGGAGATCGGTGACAACGCCTTTGCCGAGGCCCCTATTGTCGAGGCTGTCCTGCCCGATACCGTAACCACCTTAGGCTCCTGCTTCAATGGCTGTGCCGAACTTACCTCGGCAAAACTGCCTGCCAACATCGCCGTTGTTCCTAATAATATGTTCAACGGATGTAAAAAACTGGGAACTGTTGAACTGCCGTCGACCGTTATCACAATCGGCAACTCAGCCTTTAAGGGCTGTGAGTCTTTGGCGGTTCCCACCATGCCCGAAAACCTTTCGATGGTGGGTGACTATGCCTTTTCACAGTGCATAAAATTCGATAAGGTCAAGTTCCCCGACACACTTTTGTCCATTGGTGACGGCGCATTTTCACACTGCTTTGCACTTTCTAAGATCGAGCTTGGAAACAGTCTTCAAACCGTTGGCGCTTATGCCTTTGAGTCGTGCTGGAAGCTACGCAACATAACCCTGCCTGCGACCATTACAAGTGTTGGTGAGGATGCCTTTAAGTCCTGCTCATACCTCTACCGTGTTACCATTCAGAAGGAAAAGGGCTCGATCGATACAAGTAAATGGGGCCAGGGCTTCGGCATAAAATGGAGCCCCCAGAAATAAGGTTTGATATGAATAAAAAGGATAAAAAGCTTTTAGGCATAAAAGCCGCAGAGATTTTTGAAAAAGAATATACCGGTGCTGTTTGCTCGTTGGATTATTCCGAGGGCGATGCGTTTCAACTGCTTATTGCAACAAGGCTTTCGGCGCAATGCACCGATGCCCGTGTCAATATGGTGACACCCAAGTTGTTTGAACGCTTCCCCGATGCCGAAAGTATGGCTAAAGCCAATGTTTCGGATATTGAGGAGCTTATCAAAACCTGCGGACTTTATAAGACCAAGGCGGCCGACCTGAAGGGTATCGGCGTTATGCTTTGCGAGCAATACGGCGGCAAGGTGCCCGACACGATCGAGGAGCTTATCAAGCTGCCGGGTGTCGGCCGAAAGACGGCTAATTTGGTTGTAGGGGACATCTACGGCAAGCCCGCCGTGGTCACCGACACACATTTTATACGGCTTTGCAATCGTATCGGCTTTGTCAAAACCACCGACCCACTAAAGGTTGAAAGGGAAATGCGTGAAATACTGCCACCCGATAAATCAAACGGCTTTTGCCACAGAGCCGTGTTGCACGGACGTGCTGTGTGTACCGCACGCAAGGCCATGTGTGAAAGCTGTTGTTTTAACGAATTTTGCGAAAAGCATTTAGACTATAAAAAGTAAGTAAAGAGGGAAATATGAGGATAATTCATTGCGGCGATATCCATCTCGACTCTAAATTGGAGTCCAATCTGCCCACAAACAAATCCCGTGAACGCAAAAGTGAGATTATAATGTCGTTTTGCCGTATGATCGATTACGCAAGCCAAAACGGTGTAACGGCGGTTATAATTGCGGGCGACCTGTTTGATACCAACCGAATAGTTGACACAACAAGGGATAAGATTCTGGGCAAAATACGTCAAAACCCGTCGATCGAGTTTTTGTATCTGCCCGGCAACCACGATGCAGGAAAAAGTCTGCTTCAAGGGGAATTGCCCGACAACTTCAAGTTTTTCGGCAACACCTGGACATCCTTTTCGTTTGACAACGTCTGTGTTACGGGTGTAGAGCTGACCGACGAAAACTGCCGCCATATTTACGGCAGTCTGCGTTTGGAGCCCGACCGCTTCAATATCGTTACCATGCACGGACAGCTGACCTCGTCATCGGGTGAGGATATGGTCAACCGAAACGAGCTTGCCGATAAGGGAATTGACTACCTTGCATTGGGTCACTACCACAAATATCAGCAGGGCACTTTGGGTCAAAACTGCATTTGGTGCTACTGCGGATGCTTGGAGGGCAGAGGCTTTGATGAGTGTGACGACAAGGGCTTTGTTGTGCTCGATATCGCCGAGGATAACACCATTACGACACAGTTTGTCAAAAACTCAAGTCGTGATATTTTAGAAATAAAGTGCGATATCTCAGGGCTTTCTGATGCCGCAGATATACTTAAAAAAATCGATGCTTCGGTCAACGGCGTTTCGGAAAACGCAATGGTCAAGGTTGTGCTTGTCGGCAACACGCCCGCCGATGCACGTAAGGATATCGACTATTTTTTAAAGCATCTTAATGAAAAATTCTGGTTTGCCAAGCTCTATGATAAGACCCGTATTGAGCTTCATCCCGAGGACTATGTCAACGATATTTCCCTAAAGGGCGAGTTCATACGCTGTGTCATGGCATCCGACTTGTCCGAGGAACTTCGCAACAGCGTTATCGAGTGCGGCTTGGCGGCACTCGGCGGACGGGAGGTGCTTTGATGAAGCTGATAAAATGTCACGTTGAAAACTTCGGAACACTCCAAAGCACCGATATCGATTTTGAGTCGGGTCTTACCGTTATAAAAGAGGATAACGGCTTCGGAAAGTCGACGCTTGCCGTGTTTATAAAGGCTATGTTTTATGGCCTGCCGCAGTCCTCAAAGCGCAATATTGATGAAAATGACCGCAAAAAATACACCCCATGGCAGGGCGGCGCATTTGGCGGAACGATTGATTTTGAAATCGGCGGTAAGCAGTACCGTATCGAGCGTTTTTTTGCCTCCAAGGAAAAGGACGATACCTGCCGTGTGTTTGACCTTAAAGCCAACACGCTCACCGATGAACTGACCGATGATATCGGCCTTGCACTGTTCGGCATTGATGCCGAAAGCTTTGAGCGAAGCGTATACCTGCCGCAGACCGACACGTCAACCGCAATGAGCAACAGTATACGTGCAAAGCTTACGGGGCTGGTCGAAAACAGCGATGACATAAGCAACTTTGACAACGCAGTAAAGGCACTTGAAAAGCGGGCCAAGGAGTACAGCGTTTTGAACGGCGCAAGGGGTGCGATTGCCGACAAATCATCTGAAATAGCGACCTTGGAGACCAAGCGTAACGATGCCTTGGCCGCCGCAGAAAATCTGAAAACCGTCGAGGATCGCCTTGAAAACGGTCGGGCAATTCGTGAAAAAACGGTCGATGAAATCAAGAAAGTCAGAGCGCTTATAACCGCCGCATCGGATCAGGCGGCACGCTTAGAGCAGGCCAAGCGCCGCAAGGAAACGGTCGACGAGCTGACCGAGGCGGTTGCCAAAAGAGATGCCTTAAAGCAACGTTACCCTTATGGTCTGCCGACCGAGGATGAGCTTATCGCAGTTGCCGACACGGTTAAAATGCACGATGAAGCAACGGCCGAAATAGGCGTTTTGTCGGGCAGTAATGCCGACAAGGCAGAGCTTGAGCGGCTTAATAACTTCTTCGGTGACACGGTTCCCACCGAAGCCGAGGTTGCCGAGTACCGTCTGTCACTCAATGAAAGCATCAAGGACGAGGCCGGGCTTGAAGCCTTGGCGGCTCGCCTTGAAAATGCAAGACTGACCGAAAAGCCCGCTAAAAAGGGCGGTGCAGGGCTGATAATCCTGTTGGCCGCGGTGTTGGCGGTCGGTGGCGGTATCACCCTTGTTTGGCAACTGATTGCGGGTATAATTTTGCTGGCCTTGGGTGTTGTGATGCTGGGTGTCGGTGCGTTTATGTACCTTGAAAATATGATAGCATCCTCTAACAACCGTCCGTCGGAGGACATAGGTGCCTTGCAGGCCGAATATGATCGACTTTCGACCAAGGTGCAAAAGACCAAAGAGGCTGTTTTGAATTTCACCTCAAAATATTCATCCGATTCTCCGTCGGTCGTGTTGGATATAATTGCACAAAATCTGCGTGACCGCAATCGATTGACCTTGGCAGTGAATGATTTGAAGCGCAAGCTCGACCAAAAAACCGAGCATATCGAAGGCTGTAAGGCCGAGCTTTCGGGCTTTTTCTCAAGGTTTGGGGTAGGACTTCAGGGTGGCTTTGCCGACCGTTTATCTACGGTCAAGGTCGATTGCCGCACAATGCTTGAGCTTGATGCACGTGTGGATGCCCTTCAGAAGAAGCTTTCCGAGATACCCAATACCGTAAGTGAGGTCGATGCCAATGCCATTACTGACAAGGAAAGCCTTGTTGCCAAGGAAAGGGAATTGACCGACAAGCTTTCAGAAATCGATAACGCTATTTCTTCTCTTGAGGCATCGGTCAGCAGGCTGACTGCCGAAAGTGACGGTCTGACCGAAATCGAGGAACAGCTTGAAGGAGCCATAGAGCAAAAGGCCGATATGGAAAGGAAACTGCTTATCCTCAAAACCACGTTGGAGCTTCTTAAAACGGCCAAAAACGGTCTTTCCTTGAAATACCTTGACCGTATGACCGAGGGCTTTGAAAAATACTCAAGGCTTATCACAGGTGACGATTCGGGCAACAGTATGATTGATACCGACCTCGAGGTGCGACTTGACCGGGGCGGTGCCGCAAGGGATAAGGAATATTTCAGCCGAGGCTACCGTGATATGATAGATATTGCTATGCGTTTGGGTCTTATCGATGCACTTTTTGAGGATGAAAAGCCTATGCTTATTCTCGATGACCCGTTTGTCAACCTTGACGACCGCAGGCTTGAAAATGCAATGATTCTGCTAAAAAGACTTGCAAACGAGCGCCAGATAGTATATCTGACCTGCCATAGCAGTCGATGTTAATTCTAATACAGTCCTCTTGAACGGGGACTGTATTTTTGTTTAAGTGCCTAAAAAGGACAGGTTTTTGAATTATATGTCTTGAACGGCTATTGTAGTGGGTCGACCGATGTGTTAAAATCAATTTATAGAATAATCAAAATAGGTGATTGTTTATGGAAATCCAAAAAATCGGAGACCCTAAAATAATAATCAGCAACCCCGACAGCTATCATAACTATTTTGCGTGGCCCACCGTATCCCGCCTGCAAAACGGCAAGATAGCCGTTGTGGCTTCGGGCTTCAGACTGCAACACGTTTGCCCCTTTGGAAAGGTGGTCATCAGCTATTCCGAAAACGAGGGCGAGACCTATACGGCACCTGCGCCCATAATCGACACGCCGCTTGACGACCGTGACGCAGGTATCCTTGCTTTTGGTGAGAACAACGTGCTGGTGACCTCGTTCAACAACAAGATCGAGTTTCAGATGAGCGAAAAGGACAACGTCAAGTATGGCGGTGATGCTTACGGTTACAAGGAAGCATATCTTAACAGCGTTGATAAGACGGCCGAAGAAAAATATCTCGGTGCTGTGTTTAAAATCAGCAACGACTGCGGTGTGACCTTTGGCCCCATACACAAAAGCCCTGTTACCTCACCGCACGGCCCGTTAAAGACCCGTGACGGACGTGTGATATGGGTCGGCACCAACTTTTTAGACCGCAGTAAGGGGATTGAGGCGCACGAGATAAAGCCCGACGGCGGTACGGAGTATTTGGGTTCTGTTCCCAACTGCGTTTTTGACGATAAATGGGTAATGTCCTGCGAGCCGTATGCAATAGAGCTTGATGACGGCACACTTTTGTGTCAGATACGTGTCGGCCGCTACGGCAGTGATATGGTGCTTACGACCTATCAATCGGTATCAAGCGACGGCGGTAAAACATGGTCGGAGCCTAAACGCCTGCTTTCCAAAAACGGCGGTGCAACGGCACACATCATCCGTCATTCCTCGGGAGTGCTGATAAGCGCCTACGAAAAGCGCCGTGATCCGGCCGATGAAAGCACACCCTACGGCATCAAGATAATGCTGAGCTATGACAACGGCAAAACGTGGGACACCGAAAACTGGCTTTATTCCACCTTTGTTTCGACCGATCTTGGCTATCCTGCCACGGTCGAGCTTACCGACGGTAGTTTGCTCACGGTGTTTTACGCACACGAAACGGCCGACAGCCCTGCGGTAATTTGGCAGCAGAAATGGAGACTTATAAAATGATAAAGAAATTTGAAGGTGTTTTGCCGGCACTTGTAACACCGCTTGAAAACGACAACGTCACGGTCAAGAAGGATGCCGTGAAAGAATTGGTCGATATGCACTTAAATCAAGGTGCCAACGGTTTTTACATAATCGGCGGTACGGGTGAGAGCATTGTTTTAAACCGTGAACAGCGTGAAGCGATGTGCGAATACTGCGTTGAGGCGGTAGGCGGCAGAAAGCCTATCATCAACCATATCGCCGCCGTCAATATGCCCGAGACTATCGAGATTGCCAAGCACGCCGAAAGGTCGGGCTGTGACGCCATAGCGGCCATTCCTCCCGTGTTCTTTAAATATTCCGAGGACGACCTTTTCAATTATTACAAAAAAATAGCCGAAAGCGTTTCTATCCCTGTAATGATATACTATCATCCTGCCGCACAAAGCAGTATGACAGCCGATCTGATCGCAAGAATATATGAGATCGACAACGTTACGGGCGTTAAGTGGAGCTCAAATAATTACTTCGAGCTGATGAAGCTCAAGGATAAGACCCACGGCGAAATGAACATCATCAACGGACCCGATGAGCTGTTGGTCTCGGGTCTTGCGGCAGGTGCCGATGCAGGTATCGGCTCGACCTACAATATAATGTTACCCGAGTTTGTGAAGCTTTACAGTTGCTTCAAGAACGGCAATATGACCGAGGCTTTAGCTATACAGATCAAGGTCAACCGAGTTATCGACCTGCTTTTGAAAAATATGCTCATCCCCTCGGTGAAATATGCTGTAGGACTTATGGGAATCGACGTTGGCAATGCAACCTTCCCGATGAAGCAAAACGAGCTTGGTGCCGATACAGCCTTCGAGCAGGCTCTTTATGATCTCGGATGGACACCCGACGGAAGGGTCTTGTAAAATGGAAAAGATATTTGCTCAAGTGTTGGGCGTTTTGGTGGCGGTTATCTGCATCGTCAGCGCACAATTGAAGCACAAGTGGCAAATGCTGTTGTGCAGTATGCTTGCCAACCTTTTGAACGGACTTTCGTTCTTCTTTTTGGGCGGTGCCTTGAGTGCCGCAATTCTTTGTTGGATAGCGGTGCTTCAAACCATCCTGTTTTCCTACAAGGCATATCACAACAAGCCGATAACGGTTGTTGAGAAGATAATATTCCTTGCGGCCTTTGCGGCAGTGGGAATCTTCAACACCAAAACGATTATTGATGTGTTGCCGGCAATAGGCGGTATACTGTTTGTACTGGGCACCTTTTGCAAAAAGGAACAGCATATGCGTATGGTGAACGTGGCCAGCAACTGTGTGTGGATATCATATGAGATCATCGTGGTATCGACCGCGATAATTGCGCAGGTGCTGTCACTTTCGTCAAATCTTATAGCCTTGTACCGCTACAGAAAGAAACCCGATAAAAATACTAAACCCGAAGGAGAAAAGATATGAAAAAGCTTTTAGCATTTTTGCTCTGCACCGTATTTGCGCTCGGTCTGTTTGCAGGCTGTAGCGGCGACGATGCCTCGTCAAACGGCTCCAACACAGACAAAACCACCTCTGTTTCGGCTGATATGTTCTCGAAAGAGACCATAACCTTTGCCGAAAACGGCGGTTCAAAATATCGCATTGTCCGTCCCGAGGACGATGCTACCAACGCAGGTGCACAGTATATCTTCAAGCAGCTGAAGAACCTCATTGGCTCAAACGTCCGTACCGTTTCCGACAAGGAAAACGGTACCGATATGTATGAGATAATCGTGGGTGAATGTGACCGTGAGGAGACCCGACTTGCCAAGGCCTATCTGGAGCAGGAGGTCGGCGGACGTTACAATGATTTTATCGTATGTGCCATCGGTAAAAAGATAGTTGTCTACGGACAAAGCACTGCAGCCAATACCGAGGCGGCCAAGTATTTTGTCGAGAATTATGCTAAAAAGGGCACCGTTGAGGGCGGCATACTTTACACCTTTGCTCAAACGGGTGACTTTGAAAGCATCACCGTAAACGGTGTTGAGGTTGGAAAGTTCGAGCTTGTGCGTACCCACAGCAATTTCTCATATCTCACCGAGCTTGAGGTGCAAAAGCTGGTTGAAAACGTGTTTTCAAAGACCGGCTTTAAGATGGATATTCTGCACGACACCAAAACTGCCGACCGCCCTGCACAGTATGAGGTTATAATCGGTGACACCACCCGTGAGGGCGTTGAAAGCATAACCGATTACGACACCTATAAGATAGCTGTCAAGGGCACAAAGGTCTATATCAACGGCGGTAGTCCGCACGCATTGGCCTTGGGTGTTTCGGAGTTCAATAAAATGCTTAAAGGTCAGCTTACCGATGCCTCGTCGGTGACGGGCTCTTACAAGGAGACCATTAAGACCTATGATGCCGCAACCACCCTTAAAAAGACCTGGGGTGATGACTTTGACGGAGAAAGCCTTGATACCTCCGTGTGGCTACAGCCCGAAGGTATGTCGGAGGAGGGCTTGAACGGCAAGACCGCTATTCGTTCTACCGACCCGCAGGATGTGTATCAGAAGGACGGAAAATTCTATATGTGCGCCCGTCAGGATGAAAATTATTACTACGGCGGCTATATTACGACCAAGGAACATCTCAACTATAAGTACGGCTACGTCGAGATAAGCGCCAAGATACCTCACGGTATCGGTTTCTGGTCGGCGTTCTGGACAGCCACCACCGACTATGCAAGCTCGTTTGACCCAAAATCTCCGCTTCTGCTCCGTCCCGAGGTCGATATTATGGAGTGCTTCGGCAACTCGGCGTCTTATGCAGGCAATATGCACCGTTGGCCCTCACGTGAGGGCTCGGCTGCAGGCTACAAGCACACCTCACTTGATATCAGTCAGAAAATCATAAACGACAAGAAGTTTACAATTGCAGATGAGGGTGCTGTGCTGGGTCACGATTTCCACACCTACGGCTTGTGGTGGGATCAGGAAAAAATGGCATTCACCTGTGACGGTGAGGTTTTCTTCACCGAGCTTATCAACGATGACGAGGGTGATATCGAGTGCTTCAACCACTCGATGTACCTTATTCTCAGCGTGTCGGTCGGCGGTGCAAACGATACCGCAGGTGCCATAACCGACAATCCCGATGATTGGGCAAACACCAACAAGTTTATTGTTGATTACCTTAACATCTATCAGTACGATGACGGTATTTCGCAGTTGACCTATTCCGAGCGGCCCATCCCCTCACCGTACTAAACCCACAAAAGCAATGAATTGCCTTAGGCATAAACAGAGGACAGAGAGTGTGAAAACGCTCTCTGTCCTTTTTTGTCGATAGGGGAGAAAACGGTCTTTACTGTGGGTAGCTTCACGAAGCGAACGTTAAACGGGGCGTAATTTGTGGTCGAAAAAACACGCTCTCACTACATCTTGTGGGGCGAAAAATTGTTTAAATTTTCCGAACAAATGTTCTTTACTTTTGCGAAAAAATGCGCTATAATACAGAACGGATGTTCTGTATTATAGCGCAAATTTTTGATTTTAAAGGTAGGTGAACGGCTTGGTTCGGGAGATTTTGCATTGTGACCTTAACAACTTTTATGCCACCGTGGCCTGCCGTGACGACCCGTCTTTAAGGGGCAAGGCGGTGGCGGTTGGCGGCAGTAAAGAAGAGCGCCACGGTATAATTTTGGCTAAAAACGAGATCGCCAAGCAGTTTGGTGTGTCAACTGGGGAGGCCATCTGGCAGGCACAGCAAAAGTGCCCGTCACTTATAATCGTTCCGCCCGATTTCAAGCGTTACACCTATTTTTCACAGCAGGTGAGGAAGATATATGAACGTTACACCGACCTTGTTGAGCCGTTTGGAATCGACGAATGCTGGCTTGACGTTACGGGTAGCCGTCGGCTTTTCGGTGACGGTGTCACCATTGCCGACCGCATCCGTCAAGAGATAACCGCCGAGCAGGGGCTCACGGCCTCGGTGGGGGTCAGCTTCAACAAAATTTTTGCAAAATTGGGCTCCGACCTCAAAAAGCCCAACGCCACCAACGTCATTCCGTACGACCGTTTTCGTGAGATAGTCTGGCCTTTGGAGGTCAACCGTCTCTTGGGTGTCGGCCCTGCGACCGAGCGCAAGCTGCACTCGTTGGCCATTTTTACGGTGGGCGATCTTGCCAATGCCGATTTTGAGGCGGTGCGTCTGCGGCTTGGTAAAAACGGTGAGCTTTTGTACCGCTTTGCCAACGGAGAGGAAAATTCCGCAGTATTAAAGACCGATTTCAAGTACCGTCCGCAGAGTATCGGACGGTCGGTGACCTGCCCTAAAGATCTTCTGAATTTCGATGAGGTCTACCGTGTGCTTCTGCGCCTTTCGGAGGAGGTCGCACGGGAGCTGCGCCGTGAGGATATGGAGGCGCACTCCATCGCCGTTCACATAAGGGATAACCGCCTTCAGGTGCGTGAGTTTATGACGGGGGTGGATTTCCCCGTGCAATCGGCCAAGGTGCTGGCTGACG
>JAZQCY010000080.1:0-8003 GCA_045546555.1 Acutalibacteraceae bacterium
CCAACACGTGCAGAAGGTGTAGTTTTATACCGTCGGCACCAGAGTGACCGATGTATTCGGCTGTTTTATAAATCATCTCGTCGGTTTCGTGCGGCAGGCCGATTATCATGTGCACGACCACCTCAACACCGATGGCTTTAAGCTCCTTTACGGCCTTGTCAAACACCTCAAGCTCATAGCCACGGCGGATGTATTCGGCGGTGGCCTTGTGTATCGTCTGTAGCCCAAGCTCGACCCAAACGGGCTTGATTTTGCACAATTCCCGCAAAAGACACAGCACATCATTCGGCAAACAATCGGGACGTGTGGCAATTGACAAGGCCACCACGTCGGGGTGGTTAATAGCCTCGGTGAATATCCTTTCAAGGTGACCGACGGGCGCATAGGTGTTGGTAAAATCCTGAAAATAGGCGATGTATTTCCCATCCTTGATTTTATCCTTTACACGGCGCTTGGCTTTTTCGATCTGAGCGGTGATGCTGTCGGTTTTTTCTTCGGCAAAAGCACCCGAGCCATAAGCCGAGCAGAATATACAGCCCTTGTTACCCAAGGTGCCGTCACGGTTGGGACAGGTCATTCCGCCCGATAAGGCCAGCTTGTAGACCTTACAGCCGAAACGCTTTTTCAAATGCTCGTTTAAAGAGTTATACACCTGCTTCACCGCCTTTTAAGAATTTAGTGCCATAAATAAACTATAACCATTATAATTCAACTTTTATCGAAGGTCAAGGATGTTGAAAAATGAAAATGTGTTGACAAATCGGGTGAAATTTTATACAATTACTGTGTATGAAGGTGGGTGTTTTAATTTGAAGCATATATTTGTTGTCAATCCTGCGGCCGGTAAGCAGGATGCTACCGAATATGTTAAAAATGCGGTCGAGGGCTTGAACGTAGACTACGAAATTTATAACACCAAATGTCAGGGTGATGCCACCCGTTATGTTGAGGCGCTTGCCAAAACGGGCGAGCAGTACCGTGTTTATGCCTGCGGCGGTGACGGCACCTTTAACGAGGTTGCTTCCGGTGCAGTCGATAAGGACAACATCAGCGTTTCGGTATTCCCGTGCGGAAGCGGTAACGACTACATAAAATATTACGGCTCGGTTGATGAGTTTAAGGATATCGAAAGCCTTGTAAACGGCGTTGATACCAAGATCGATATGATGAAGGTTCACGGCAGTTATGCCGTAAATTTTGTTCATTTCGGTTTCGATTCGGCCTGCCTTATGACCATGTCCAAGGTTCGCCGCAAGAAAATAATCGGCGGCAAGCACGCATATACTACCGGTGTCGTTACGGCACTTATCAACGGAATGAAGCACCGTTGCACCGTCAAGGTTGACGGTAAACAATTGGGCGGCGACAAAATGCTGCTTTGCACCGTCGGAAACGGCAAATTCGTCGGCGGTAAGTACAAATGTGCACCCTTGTCGGACAATGCTGACGGTCTGCTTGAGATCTGTCATGTCAATCCCGTTTCAAGGCTTAGATTTTTAATGCTTATCGGTGCATACGAAAAGGGGACTCATTTAGGCGACAAGCGCTTTGAAAAGTACGTCAATTACACAAGGGGCACCGTTGTTGAGGTTGAGTCAACAACCGACAGTGAAATGCACTTTTCAATCGACGGAGAGCTTAATTTTGCCAAAAGCTTTAAGGTTGAGATCTTAAAGCATGCGGTGAATTTTGTTGTTCCGCTGAACATACACAATAAACTTTTTGCAGAAAAAGGGGACGAAGCAGTTGTTAATTAAGCTTTTTGCTGTTCTGTCTGTCTTGATCGAGACGGTATTGGTATACTGTACCGATTGGGTCAACGGCTGGAAGGACTTTTGGATTCCGATAGTCTTGTTTTTAGGCCTTTTCTTAGGAATGATAATTGCTTATATTTTAATGATATTCATTATCTCGCTTTTCCTTAGCATTATTAAGCCTAAGGAAAACAAGCCGAGCAAGGTCTGCAAATTCTTTATCGACTATACAGCTCAGGCTGTACTGACCTTTTTGAGAGGCCGCTACGTTGTCACGGGAATGGAAAAGATCCCGACCGACCGCAGGTTCCTGCTTGTCTGCAATCACCGCTCGGGTCTTGATCCGTTTGCAAGCGTTCCCGCATTCAGAAGATATAATATTTCGTATATCTCAAAGCCCGAAAACTTTAAGATACCCATGGTCGACCCGTTTTTGTCGCACGCCTGCTATATGACAATCGACCGTGAGAACGCCCGAAATGCTATGAAGACGTTGCACAGAGCAACCGAGCTTGTCAAAAATGACGTTGTATCGATCGGTATTTATCCCGAGGGAACAAGAAGCCGCACGGGCAAGCTGCTTGAGTTTAAGGACGGTGTATTTTACGTTGCCAAAAAGTCACCTTGTCCGATAGTGGTCGTCACGGTGCAGAACGCCGAAAACGTGTTCAAGAGATTCCCGTGGAGAAGCACGGTGGTCAAGCTTGATGTGTTGGCCTGTATTGAGCCTGAGTCCTTTGAGAAAAAGTCCACCCACGAGATCAGCGAAGAGGTTCGCAGCATGATGCTCGAGCATTTGGGTGAATAAACAGAATAAGCTAAACCTATAACAGAGATGCTTTAAAAAGTATCTCTGTTATATTTTTTGCATTATATTGTAAGAGATACGATTTTAGTCTTGATTTTGGAATTGATTTCTGTTATACTACAAAATTATAGTGAGTTAGTATGCGATAATGCGCTCATTGTGTGAATATTTCATTTTGGAGGTGGCACTGTGGAGTTTTCATTTATCAGCAGTAAAGAAAACAAGCTTATAAAGTCGGTTCGCAAGCTGATGTCGTCTGCTAAAGAACGCAAGGCAACGGGCACCTTTGTGCTTGAGGGTCTGCGCCTTTGTGCCGATGCCGCCCAAAACGGATATTCAGTCGATACTCTGATTTTGTCAGAAGCACTGGAAAACAGTGACAGGCTTCAGGCGATAGTATCGGTTGCCAAGCAATGCGTCAAGGTCCCCGAGAGCTTGTTCTCATATATGTGTGACACCGTGTCACCGCAGGGGGTTATGTGTGTTGTAAAGATACCCGAAACCGTATCGAGCGTATGCGACATCACAAAAGGTAAGTACATCGTTTTGGAAAACACCGCCGACCCTGCGAATCTCGGAACCATATCACGTACTGCCGAGGCTTTGGGTCTTTCGGGTCTGATAATCTCATCAAAGGGCTGTGACCCGTTTTCACCCAAGGCGCAAAGAGCAGGAATGGGTGCCTTGCTCCGCCTGCCGATCTATCTGACCAATAACCTTGTTGATGATCTTTCAAGCTTAAAGGCAAAGGGCTTTTGCACCTACGCTTCGGTGGTATCAAATGCCGACTGTGATGTCACAAAGGTGGATTACACCGAAAACTGTGCTGTGCTTATCGGCAACGAGGCCAACGGACTTACACCTGAGGCAATAGCCGCTTGCGAAAAATCGGTGACCATAACCATGAGGGGAAGAGCAGAGTCGCTTAATGCTGCTGCGGCCGCCTCCATAATTATGTGGGAAATGGTCCGTAAAGAGGTGTTGTGATGTCGGCCGAGTATTGGATATGGCTTCAGCAGGTCTTGGGATACGGAAACGTTGCCGTCAGCCGTGTTATTGCGGCCTACGGCACAGCCAAGGCGTTTTACCTTGCACCCGATAGCGAAAAGATCGAAAAATGCCGTCTTAACAAAACGCAGATAAAAAGGCTTCACAGTATCCCTCGCAAGGATATTTTCAAGGTGTTGCAGGACTGCGCTAAAAACGGCATAAATATCATTACTCCCGAGGATGCACTTTATCCCGAGCGACTGCTTAACATTCCCGACCCACCGGCTGTGCTTTATGTTAAGGGCTCAAGGTTCGATTTTAACGGATTGCCGAGCATTGCCATAGTCGGTCCGAGAAAAATCAGTGACTACGGTGCAAAGTGTGCATACGTTATTGCCGACACGTTATCCTCCTGCGGCTTCTGTGTCATCAGCGGCGGCGCAATGGGCGGTGACAGCTACGCACATAAGGGTGCCATAAAGGCGGACGGTTATACGATAGGTGTGCTTGGCGCAGGTATCGAGAGTGATTATTTAAAGGCAAACAGCGACCTTCGTGAGGAGATCACCCGTCACGGCTGTCTTATATCTGAATGTCCGCCGTATGAGGGTGTTACAAAGGGTACCTTCCCAAGAAGAAACCGACTTATGTCGGGTCTTGCAAACGGAGTTGTTGTTATCGAGGGCGGTGTGCAGAGCGGAACATTGATAACCGCCAAGCACGCTACCGAGCAGGGCAAGGATGTCTTTGTAATACCGGGAAGTCCTTCCTTACCGCAGTATGAGGGCTCCAACCGCCTTATTGCCGACGGAGCACGTCCGTTGCTTTCATCAAACGATATAATCAATGAATATTTGTTCCTTTACCCAGACAAAATACATGAGCCGAAGCAAAAGGCAACGGTCAATGATAAGGTCAATGAGATAAAGGATATGAGCATTGATACAATTACCGAGCCTTCTGACACGCAATCCACCGAAGATGTTGAGGAACGTGTTACCGCACGACCCGATAAGGGTATGCTTTCGGATGATGCCGTTAAGGTGCTTGAGGTGTTTGAAGCGCTTGGTGAGACCTTTACGGCTGACGATGCCGTGGATAAGACCGAGCTTAATTCGGGTTTGGTTCTCGGATGTGTGACCGAGCTTGAGATATGCGGCTTTATCGAAGCCGTACCCGGCGGAAGATACCGCCTGAAATAAATTAGTATATATAACACGAAAGAGTGATAATATAAATGTCTAAACTTGTTATTCTGGAGTCACCCTCCAAAGCAAAGACCGTTCAAAAGTATTTGGGAGCAGGCTATGAGGTCGTGGGTTGTACCGGCCACGTGCGTGATCTGCCGCAGTCGTCACTCGGTATCGACATCGAGCACAATTTTGCACCTAAATATCAGAATCTCGCAAACAAAAAAGAGGTCATCAAAAAACTAAAGGAAGCCGCCGAAAAGTCGGAGTTTGTGTATCTCGCAACCGACCCGGACCGTGAGGGAGAAGCCATTTCGTGGCACCTTGCACACGTTTTGGGACTTGATCTTAATCAGGAAAACCGTGTTGTTTTCAACGAGATCACACGCTCGGGTGTTGCCACCGGTATGAGCAACCCCCGAAAGGTCGATATCGACCTTGTCGATGCACAGCAGGCTCGCCGTGTATTGGACAGATTGGTCGGCTATAAAATCAGCCCCTTCCTTTGGAAAAAGGTCAAAAGAGGTCTGTCGGCAGGACGTGTTCAGTCGGTGGCACTTCGCTTGATCGTTGACCGTGAGAAGGAGATAAGAGCCTTTGTCCCCGAGGAGTATTGGACCATTTCGGCCAAGCTTTTGAAGGATCGCAAGAAGTTTATTGCCAAGTTCCACGGAACTGTCGACGGCAAGAAGATCGAGATCCCCAACGAGGCTACCGCTACAACCATTCTTGACGCCGTCAAGGACGGTCAGTTTGTTGTTGCCTCGGTCAAAAACGGCACACGTACACGCCAGCCCGCACCGCCGTTCAATACCTCTACCATGCAGCAGGAGGCATCACGCCGTTTAGGGTACGACGGTAAACGTACCATGCGTATAGCCCAGCAGCTTTACGAGGGTGTTGAGATTTCCGGCAAGGGCAGTATCGGTCTTATAACCTATATGCGTACCGACTCTTTGCGTATTTCGGAGGAGGCTCGTGCCGCCGCCGCACAGTTTATTTCGGAGCGCTTCGGCAATAACTATCTGCCCTCAAAGCCCCGTTATTTCAAGGCCAAAAAGGGCACACAGGATGCTCACGAGGCCATCCGTCCCACCTCTATAGATATTACTCCCGAGTCGGTCAAATCGGCTCTGACTGCCGAGCAGTATAAGCTTTATAAGCTTATCTGGGAGCGCTTTATCGCAAGTCTTATGGCCGCCTGCCTGCAGGATACCGTGGCTGTTGATATCCACAACAACGGATACCTTTTCAAGGCCAGCGGTTACAAGGTCAAGTTCGACGGCTTTACCGCACTTTATGTTGAGGCCAAGGATGAGGAGGAAGAGGAAAACAGTGCCATTCCGCCTATGAGTGTCGGCGATGTCTTAAAGTCTGACGGTGTAAACGGAGTTGTTTCGGAACAGCATTTCACACAGCCTCCCGTAAGATATAACTATGCAACCCTCACTAAAGCTTTGGATGAGAACGGTATCGGCCGTCCTGCCACCTATGCTCCGATTGTTTCCAATATTGAGCAGAGGGATTACGTTACCAAGATCAATAAGGCCTATGCGCCTACACCGTTGGGTGAAACGGTTACCGAGCTGATGTGTGAATACTTCAAGCGTATCGTTGATATTAAATTTACCGCCGGTATGGAGGAAAGCCTTGATAAGATCGGCGACGGTCAGCTTGGCTGGGTCGAAACCATTGCGGATTTTTATAAAGATTTTGATAAAACTCTTAAATCCGCCGAGGAAAAGATGGACGGTAAGCGTATCAAGGTTCCCGATGAGGAAACCGATGTTGTTTGCGAGCTTTGCGGAAGAAAAATGGTCATCAAAAACGGCCGCTTTGGCAAGTTCCTTGCTTGCCCCGGTTATCCCGAGTGTAAAAATGCCAAGCCCATCACGGGTGATATAAAGGGTGCTTGCCCCATCTGTTCAAGCAAGCTTGTTCAGAGAAATACCAAAAAGGGTAAAAAGTTCTTCGGATGCTCGTCTTATCCTAACTGTAAGTTTATGACATGGGATGAGCCGACCGCCGAAAACTGCCCCACCTGCGGAAAGACGCTTTTCAAGGGCAGAGGAAAGGTTCACTGCCTTGACGAAAACTGCGGCTTTGAAAAGGCGGCTACCCGTAAGAGAACCAAAAAGACCGATGAGCAAAATGAAGATTAAGGTAATAGGAGCCGGACTTGCAGGCTGTGAAGCGGCTTATAAGCTGGCATCCCTGGGCTTTGAGGTCGACCTTTATGAAATGAAACCCCAAAAATATTCACCGGCCCACAAGTCTGCGAATTTTGCCGAGCTTGTGTGCTCCAATTCCTTAAAGGCCGCACGGCTTAACTCTGCCGCAGGACTGCTTAAATGGGAAATGGAGCAGTTGGGTTCGGTGTGTGTTGCCGCCGCAAAAAAGCATGCAGTCCCTGCAGGCGGTGCCTTGGCGGTCGACCGTGACCTTTTCTCAAAAGAAATCACCGAAAAGGTCAAGAGCCATCCGCTTATAAATGTAATAAACCGAGAGGTTACTGAAATCGACCCCGATGAATATACCATAATCGCTTCGGGACCGTTAACCGAGGGTGGACTTTACGAAAGTATAAAGTCACTTTGCGGTGAGGATTATCTGAACTTTTTTGATGCTGCGGCACCTATTGTTACGGCCGACAGCATTGATTACGACAAGGTTTTTTCCGAAAGCCGTTACGGCAAGGGTGACGGAGACGACTACATAAACTGTCCTTTCAATAAGGCAGAGTATGAAGCGTTTTACGAGGCCTTGCTTTCGGCCGAAAGGGCGATTCTGCACGATGCCGATAACCCCTTGAAGGTCTATGAGGGCTGTATGCCGATAGAGGTGCTGGCCACCCGTGGCAAGGATGCTATGCGCTTCGGCCCCATGAAGCCGGTTGGCCTTAAAGACCCCAAAACGGGTCACCGTCCGTGGGCGGTCGTTCAGTTGAGAAAAGAAAACAGCAAGGGCACAATGCTGAACCTTGTCGGGTTCCAGACCAACCTCAAATTTGGTGAGCAGAAAAGGGTCTTTGGTATGATACCGGGCCTAGGCAATGCCGAGATAGTGCGCTACGGCGTTATGCACCGCAACTCGTTTATAAATTCACCTAAATTGCTGAATAAGGATTTTTCAATGAAAAATCATCCGAAGATCAGCTTTGCAGGGCAGATAAGCGGTGTTGAGGGTTATATGGAATCGGCAGGCTCGGGGCTGGTTGCCGCATTGCATCTGGCCAATAAAATAAACGGCGCCGATTCGATC
>JAZQCY010000081.1:0-18340 GCA_045546555.1 Acutalibacteraceae bacterium
GACACCTGCCGCAGGTCGTGACGGTGTCGTGAAGGCAGTGCTTGATATCGTACGTGAGGCAGGCAGTAATCCTTGTCCGCCTATGGTCATCGGTGTTGGTATCGGTGGCGATTTTGAACAGGTTGCCTACCTTTCCAAAAAGGCACTTTGCCGTGACCTTGGAACACATAATGAAAATGAATTTTATGCCGAGCTTGAGACCGAACTGTTAGAGAAGGTCAATGAGCTTGATATCGGCCCTCAGGGCTTTGGCGGCAAGACCACCGCATTGGGACTTAATATTGAATACGCACCCACCCATATCGCAGGCCTGCCTGTTGCGGTCAATATCGGTTGCCACGTGACTCGCCACAAATCGGAAATTATAAAGTAATTGGAGATAAAATGAAGAAGTATAATATGATCGCTCCGTGTATTTTCGGAGTTGAGGGAATATTGGCCGATGAACTGCGCCGACTTGGTGCCGAGGATGTTAATGCCGAAAACGGCCGTGTGCTGTTTTCGGGCGATGCTTCTATGATAGCCGCCGCAAACATAAATTCACGCTTCGCCGAGAGGATTATGCTCAATTTGGGCACCTTTAAAGCAATGACCTTTACCGAGCTTTTTGACGGTGTAAAGGCTCTGCCGCTTGAAGAATATATTTCTTTAAAGGATGCGTTTCCCGTCAAAGGCTGGAGCATAAATTCTCAGCTTCACAGCATCCCCGACTGTCAGTCGATTGTTAAAAAGGCTTGTGTTGAGCGCTTGAAATCGGTCTACAAGACCAATTGGTTTGAGGAGACCGGCCCCGTGCATCAGCTACAGTTTTCCATTATGAAGGATCAGGTCACATTGATGCTTGATACCACGGGTCACGGTCTGCACAAAAGGGGATACCGTGCAAATTCCAATATGGCACCCATTAAAGAAACTTTGGCCGCCGCAATGTGCGATATTGCAAGGATTTACCCCGACACCAAGATTTTTGACCCCTTCTGCGGAAGCGGTACTATTCTTATTGAGGCCGCTCTGATGGCCAAAAAGCAGGCTCCGGGACTTCGTCAGCACTTTGCCGCCGAGCGCTTCTCGTTCATTGATGAAAAGGTGTGGCGTGAGCAACGTGCCGCCGCAATGGACAGAATTTTGCCCGATATCGAGTTTGAGGCTGTAGGCTATGATATCGACCCCGAGTGCGTAAAGCTGACACTCGAAAATGCCAAAAAGGCGGGTGTTGAGAAGTACGTCAGAACCGAGGTGAGGGACGTTAAGGATTTTAAATTACCCGAGGGCAGAACGTTGGTCATCACCAATCCGCCTTACGGCGAGCGATTGCTTGACATCCGTGCCGCCGAGGAGCTTTATAAAACTATGGGCAATGTTTTCCCGCAGGAACAAGGCAAGAAATATTACGTCATCAGCCCTCACGACGAGTTTGAAAAATTCTTCGGTCGCAAGCCTGACAAAAAGCGCAAGCTGTATAACGGCATGATAAAATGCGATCTGAATATGTATTTTAAATAAATACAAACATTACAAAAAGCCACGGCTACAAAATGTAACCGTGGCTTTCGCTATTGTAAACAGTATTTAAGACAGTATCTTATTTAAGATAAAGCTCCTCGCCGTCCTTCTGATAAAGAGCAACGTGGTCGACCTTCATAACCCATTTAAAGGGCTCCTCGGTGCCGTCCATACTGCAACCGAGCTTTCTTGCAGGGGTGTAGAGGTATTCCGACAGAATGAAGTAGATAGGAAGTCTGAAGGTGTCAAGGTCAACCTCCTTGTTCCACATAGGCTTGGCGTCGTCGGTAAGAGGTGCATGGAAGTAAACCTCGCCGTCAACACCGAAATCTACGTAATCAGGGTTCCAATCCATAAAATAGGTGTGGGTCTCGGTTCTGAGAACCTCGGGCTTGCTTTCAAAGGTATGGCTACGCTCGGCACGGGGAACGGTGCCGTCGTTGGAGGCGTGGGGATTCCATTGGTGCAGATTGGCAACAACATTTGTTTCACTGCCAAGCTGTTCAACCATATCGAACTCTGCGCCGGAGCCGTCCTTTGTCTTTTCGGTAGAGCAGAACCAATATGCGCCGCTGTTGCCCTTATAGAAAGGAATCTGGGCCTTGATCTCAAAGTAGCCGTACTTGAACTCCATACGGTTCTTGGTGGTCAAAAAGCAGGGCGTATAATAAGGCTTGCCGTCTACGACCTCTTCAGGTGCAACCTTTGAGCTGAAAAGAACTACCTGACCATCCTTAACATAGTAGGTCTTGTCCGACCATTCCTGATGAATGTCAGCAACGTTCCAAGCGACCGGAGACCAAATCTCCTGATCAATGTCGTTACCGTTGAAGCAGTCGCCCCAGACAAGCTTACGGTCACCCTTGACCTCGGGAATGTCCATGTTGATTCCAAAATTTTTACTCATAAAAATACCTCCTTACGCACTTTGCGTAATAAGCTGCCGGTACTGTATGAATATTTTTGCAGTACCGGTCATTTTTAGCAGATCGTCTGCAATTTTTATTATATTGGCGGCTTTTATAAATGTCAACTCAAAAAAGTATAAATTTCAAAGCAAATTTTCCGCTTTTTAAAATTTCGGGTGATTAGGCCGACCTTTTCCAACATATATTCATTTTGGAGGGATAAAAAATGGAAAAGGTAATCAACTTTTTAAAGAAAAACAAGACCAAAATAGGCTGGGCAGTGCTGACGCTTATTTTCGGCGGTATCGGTGCTTTGATTGCAGGAAACACCGATACTTATGATAACTATATTCAGCCACCCTTGTCACCGCCGGGATGGTTATTTCCCGTTGTGTGGACTGTTCTTTATATCCTAATGGGCGTTGCGGCAGGACTTATTGCCGAATCACGTGACCTTGACAAGGGCTTTACTTTAAAGCTATATATTCTGCAACTGCTTATCAATGTGATATGGCCAATCATTTTCTTCAGATTTGAGGCGCCGAAATTTGCTTTGTTTTGGTTGGCGTTGCTCATCGTCGCAGTGCTTGTAACAATTAAGAATTTTCGCACGATAAATAAAAAGGCGGGGAACTTGCTTATTCCATACCTTTTGTGGTGCGGTTTTGCATTCTATCTGAACTTTGGAATAATCGCTCTTAATTCATAATTTGAAAAAATTTACAATTTTTTTCAAAAGGTACTTGATTTTTATGAAATACGTGCTAAAATATATATTAGCACTCGGGAGTCAAGAGTGCTAACCATAGATAAAAACATAAAATTACAGGAGGTAATTATTATGACTATTAAGCCTTTGGCAGACAGAGTTGTTATAAAAGCTGTTGAAGCAGAGGAGACCACCAAGAGCGGTATTATTCTTGCAGGTGCCGCAAAGGAAAAGCCGCAGGTTGCCGAGATCGTTGCAGTCGGCCCCGGCGGACTTGTAGACGGCGATCAGGTCGAGATGTACGTCAAGGTCGGTGACAAGGTCATCACCAGTCAGTATGCAGGCAATCCCGTTAAGATCGACGGTGTTGAGTTTCAGATTGTCCGTCAGTCGGATATTCTTGCTATTGTTGAATAATTTGGAGGTAAGTACAAATGGCAAAGGAAATTCTTTTTGGCGAGGACGCCAGAAAAGCACTTCAGGCAGGCGTTGATAAGCTTGCCGATGCCGTAAAGGTCACTTTGGGCCCCAAAGGCAGAAACGTAGTTCTTGATAAAAAATTCGGTGCACCGCTCATCACCAACGACGGTGTTACCATTGCTAAAGACATCGAGCTTGACGATCCCTTTGAGAATATGGGCGCTTCGCTTGTTAAAGAGGTCGCAACCCGTACAAATGACTGTGCAGGTGACGGTACCACCACTGCAACGGTTCTTGCTCAGGCACTCATCCGTGAGGGTATGAAGAACGTTGCCGCAGGCGCTAACCCCATGGTCGTTAAAAAGGGTATTCAGATGGCTGTCGATACTGCAGTTAAGACGGTCGTCGGCAATTCCAAGAAGGTCAACGGTGCTGATGATATTGCACGTGTTGCCACAATTTCCGCAGGTGACGAGTTCATCGGTAAGTTGATCGCCGAGGCTATGGATAAGGTTTCCGCCGACGGTGTTATCACCGTTGAGGAGTCCAAGACCGCCGAGACCTATTCCGAGGTCGTTGAAGGTATGCAGTTTGACCGTGGATATATCACTCCTTATATGGCCACCGATACCGACAAGATGGAGGCTATCATCGACGATCCGTTCATCCTCATTACCGACAAGAAGATCTCTAACATTCAGGAGATTTTGCCCTTATTAGAGCAGATGGTTCAGGGCGGCGGTAAGCTTGTAATTATTGCAGAGGACGTCGAGGGTGAGGCTTTGTCCACCCTTATCGTCAACAAGCTTCGCGGAACCTTTACCTGTGTTGCCGTTAAGGCTCCCGGCTTTGGTGACAGAAGAAAAGAAATGCTTCAGGATATCGCTATCCTCACCGGCGGTCAGGTCGTATCGTCTGATCTCGGCTTTGAGCTTAAAGAGACCTCTATTGATATGCTTGGCCGTGCACGTCAGGTCAAGATCGGCAAGGAAAACACCATCATTGTTGACGGTGCAGGCGATTCTAACGAGATCAAGAACCGCATCGGTCAGATCAGAAATCAGATCGAGACCACTACCTCCGACTTCGACCGTGAGAAGCTGCAGGAGCGCCTTGCCAAGCTTTCGGGCGGTGTTGCCGTTATCAAGGTCGGTGCCGCAACCGAGGTTGAGATGAAGGATAAGAAGCTTAGAATCGAGGATGCTCTTGCCGCAACCAAGGCCGCAGTTGAAGAGGGTATCGTTGCAGGCGGCGGTGTTGCCCTTGTTAACGCTATCAACTCTGTTAAGGAATTACTCGCCACCGTTGACGGTGACGTTAAGACCGGTGTTGCCATTGTTCTTGCCGCTTTGGAGGCACCTATCCGTCAGATCGCTTACAATGCAGGTCTTGAGGGCTCGGTCATTGTTGATAAGATCGTATCATCGGGCAAGGCCAACTTCGGCTTTGATGCTTATAACGAGACCTACACCGATATGATCGAGGCAGGTATCGTTGACCCGACCAAGGTTACCCGTTCTGCACTTCAGAACGCCGCTTCGGTTGCATCTATGGTGCTCACCACCGAGTCCATCGTTGCCGAGAAGAAGGATCCCAAGGCTGAGGCAGCCGCCGCTGCCGCTGCTGCAGGTGCCGCAGGCGGAATGTACTAATTCTAAAACAAGTAAGACCCAACAGACATTGATCTGTTGGGTCTTTTTTTGTGCGGTTGATTTGTTATTTGTTATTTCACAATGTCACCGACACCGTTGACGATGTACTTGGGACGGTAGGGGAATCTATCGATATCCTCTATAGAAGTGACGCCCGAAAGCACAAGCACGGTGTCAATATTGGACTCGATTCCTGCGATGATATCGGTGTCCATTCGGTCGCCGATAAAGGCAATATCAGCACTGTGGCAACCAAGGGTCTTCAGTCCGTGGCGGAGCATCAAGGGGTTAGGCTTGCCGACAAAATAAGCCTTTTTGCCGGTGGCGATTTCAATAGGGGCTATTAAAGCACCGGTGGCCGGCATAATACCTTTTTCGGTTGGGCCCGTGATATCGGGATTGGTGCCGATAAGCTTGGCACCTTTAAGCACAAGCTCGATGGCTTTTTCTATTTTTTCAAAGCTGTAGGTTCTGGTTTCACCCACAACAACGTAATCGGGATTAACATCGTTCATATATATCTGACGGTCATACAAGGCCTTGGTAAGCGCCGCCTCACCGATAACATAAGCGGTACAGCCCGGCTTTTGGCTGTTCAAAAACTCGGCCGTTGCCATTGCGCTTGTGTAAAAATGATCGGGCGTGACCTCCAGGCCCATTCGCTCTAATTTCATACTTAACTCGTGGGGTGTACGCTCGGCGCTGTTGGTCAAAAAGACAAACTTTTTGTTATTCTCGATCATCCAGTTTATAAAATCGGTGACACCGTCCAAAACACGGCTTCCGTGATAGATAACACCGTCCATATCACATATAAAACCGACCTTGTTCTTTATCTCATCCATTCTCACACGTCCTTTTGTTGACTTTAAATAGATATTACCACATTTTTCTTGAATAAACAAGTCTCTATCCGATAATTTGTTGACAGATTTGTTTGATTGATGTAAAATATAAATTCAAGGAAGTGACCTAAAATGCACGTAGCGATAATAGGCCTCGGTCTTATCGGAGGCTCTATAGCAAAAACGCTTAAAAAGAACTCCGATTGGTTTATTTCGGGCTTTGATATATCAAAAGAAACACTTGATGATGCGCTGAAATGCGGTGCTATTGACTCGGTTTGGAACGGCGAAGAACCGATAGATGCCGATATCACGGTGCTTTGCGCACAGCCGACGGCTTCGGTCGATTTTCTGCGCTCACATATCGGTCTTTTGAAAAAAGGCTCGGTTGTGACCGATGTTTGCGGTGTCAAGGAATGGGTGGTCGAAAGCTGCGGCAAAATATGTGAAGAAAGCGGCCTTTGTTTTATCGGCGGTCACCCCATGGCGGGAAAGGAACGAAGCGGTTTTAAAAATTCGGACGAAAACCTTTTCAACCGTGCAAGCTATATTTTAACACCCGTAGCTTCCACCGATGAAAACGCCTTTAAGGTGGCAAAGCTTTATGTTGAAACGCTTAAATGTGCCAAGCTTACCGTGACCGACCCCAAAACTCACGACCGACTTATTGCTTTTACCTCACAGCTTCCGCACGTTATTGCAGGTGCTTACGTAAAATCGCCGTCCTGCCTTGACCGAAAAGGCTTTTCTGCCGGCTCTTTTAAGGACGTTTCACGTGTTGCAACGGTTGACGAGCGCCTTTGGACCGAACTTTTTATGAAAAACAAAAATATGCTCCTCAATGAAATCGACGGGCTTATCGAGCATCTTTTGGCCTACCGCAATGCTATAAAAGACGGCGATGAGGCCGCCTTGAGCGAAACCATACGCAAGGGCAGAATTATTAAAGAAAACGACCTTTTAAACACCGATGAAAGGAAATGATACTATGGTAAACCACGCAATGCTGATGGACTTTTATGAGTCCACAATGGCCAACGGAGCCATTTTGCAGGGACACGAGGACACTATCGCTTATTTTGATATGTTCTTCCGCCGTGTGCCCGATAACGGAGGCTTTGCCATTATGGCAGGTCTTGAGCAGTTGATAAACGACCTTAAAGGCTTTAGGTTTTCCAAGGAAGATATCGACTATATGCGTGAGCAGAACCTTTTTGATGAGAAGTTTTTGAAATATCTTGAGGATTTCAAATTTTCCTGCGATGTGTGGGCTGTCCCCGGGGGTACACCCATATTCCCACGTGAGCCTATCGTGACCTTGCGCGGACCCATTATGCAACTGTTTTTGATCGAAACGCTTGTACTACTCAACATCAACCATCAATCGCTTATCGCCACCAAGGCCAACCGTATCGCACGTGCGGCACAGGGTAGGGCGGTTATGGAGTTCGGCGCACGGCGTGCCCACGGTGCCGATGCCTCGGTCTGCGGAGCCCGTGCCGCTTATATCGGCGGCTGTGTCGGAACCTCCTGCGTAAAGGCAGGCAAGGATTTCAATATTCCCGTTTCGGGCACCATGGCACACTCATGGATCCAGCTTTTTGACAATGAGTACGATGCCTTCAAGGCCTATGCCGAGGTCTATAAGGAGAATTCCTTGTTCCTTGTTGATACCTACGACACACTAAAATCGGGCATTCCCAATGTCATAAAGGTTGCCAACGAGGTCTTGAAGCCTATGGGCTGCCGTCCTAAAGGCATCAGGATCGACAGCGGAGATATAACCTATCTTTCAAAAAGGGCAAGAAAAATGCTGGACGATGCAGGCTACCCCGATTGTGCTATCTGCGTCTCCAATGCATTGGACGAGTATCTTATCCGTGATATGCTGATGCAGGGTGCCAAGGTCGATACCTTCGGTGTCGGTGAGCGCTTGATAACGGCTTCAAGTGAGGCGGTTTTCGGCGGCGTTTACAAGCTGACGGGTGTTGAGGATAAGGACGGAAATATTGTCCCGAGAATTAAGCTTTCGGAGAACACATCAAAGATAACTCTGCCCGGCTTCAAGCAGTCGTGGCGACTGTTTGACCGAGAAAGCGGTAAAGCTATTGCCGACGTTATCACAATGCAGGATGAGGTCATCGACGATACCAAGGAGTATGAGATATTCGACCCCGAGTTCACCTGGAAACGCAAGACGGTGACCGATTTTATCGCAAGACCGTTGCAGGTACCCGTGTTCAAAAACGGTGAGCTTGTTTACAAGTGCCCGACGGCAACCGCCATCCGTGACTACCGTGAACAGCAGGTCGAGTCGCTTTGGGAAGAGGTACAGCGCTTTGAAAAGCCGCATAAATACTATGTCGACCTTTCACAAAAGCTGTGGGATCTCCACCGTGAGATGATCGGTAAGGTTTCAAAATAAGCGATTATATCGGCAAGATTAAATGTCATTCTGAGCGTAGCGAAGAATCTTCAAGATCCTTCATTTCGTTCAGGATGACATTTTGATATTATATAAAAACATTTCCAATCCATTATTTTTAAGATATTTTAGTTGAAAAATGGGGCGGAGTATAGTATAATCTATTAAATATTACCTTGAGGTAGTATAAAGTTTTGCAATTTCACAAAAGGATGAACTTTTAATGGTTAAAAACGATACGATCTTTAATATGCCGACAATGGCTATGCGTGGCATCGTGGTGTACCCCAAAACGGTGGTGCATTTTGATGTTGTGCGCAAAAAGTCGATTGAGGCTCTTAATATTGCAATGGCAGGCAACCGCCGTATTTTCCTTGTAACTCAGCGTGACATTGCCGTTGAGGAACCGCAGGAAAAGGATCTTTACACCGTTGGCTGTGTTGCTAAAATACGTCAGATAGCACGTGTTCAGGGCGATGTTGTCCGTGTGTTGGTCGAGGGCTGCTACCGTGCCGAAATGCTGGGTCTTACCGCAACCAACCCTGCACTTTATGCCGATGTCGTCAGAATGATAGACGAGCCTGTCAAGTGCCGTGAGGTCTATAAGGAGGCTTTGCTCCGCAGTGCCAAAACCGCCTTTGATGAGTATGCACGTGTTGCACCCAAGGTCTCACCCGATGTCATTATGTCGGTCGTAGCCGCCGATGATATGGGCTTTCTTGCCGACTTCATCACCCACAATATGCCGGTCGATTATGACGACAAGCAGTATATTTTAGAGCAGTTTGACACCAAAAAGCGTTTGCAGTTGGTTATTTCCTTACTAAAGCGTGAAAAGGAGATAATGGGTATTGACGCCAAGATCAGCGAGAAGGTCAAGGCCAATATCGACGAAAATCAGCGTGAGTACTATCTCCGTGAGCAGATAAAGGTAATTAACGAGGAGCTTTACGGTAATCAGGGCCCCGAGGATGAATGCGAAAAGTATTATTCCAAAATTGATGCGATGAAGGCTTCGGACGATGTCAAAAAGCGCCTTCGTGAAGAGGTTGACCGTTATGCCAAAATGCCCTCGGGTTCGCACGAGGCCACCGTTGTGCTCAATTATCTTGACACCTGTCTTGCCTTGCCGTGGGGAGTTTACACCGAGGCGAAAATTGACCTTAATAAATCCCGCAAAATACTTGATAAGGCTCATTTCGGCCTTGAAAAGGTCAAGGAGCGTATCTTGGAGCTGCTTGCAGTCCACACCCTTGTGCCCGATGTCAAGGGTCAGATAATCTGCCTTGTCGGCCCTCCGGGTGTCGGCAAGACCTCAGTCGTTAAGTCGGTTGCCGAGTGTATGGGCAGAAAATACGCCCGTGTTGCTTTGGGCGGTGTGGGTGACGAGTCGGAGATCCGAGGTCACCGTAAGACCTACATAGGCGCAATGCCGGGACGTATAATCAACGCCGTAAAATCAGCAGGAAGCGCCAATGCCGTTATCTTGCTTGACGAGATAGACAAGCTTGGCTCATCATATAAGGGCGACCCTGCTTCGGCTATGCTTGAGATACTTGACAGTGAGCAGAACTCCACCTTCTTTGATCACTACGTTGATATGCCGTTTGATCTGAGCCGTGTGCTGTTTATCACCACGGCCAATGATGCAGGAAGCATTCCTGCACCGTTGCTCGACAGAATGGAGCTTATTGAGCTTTCAAGTTACACCCGAGAGGAAAAATTCCAGATAGCCAAGCGCCATTTGGTCAAAAAACAGATGGCCGCCGTGGGTCTTACCTCAAAGCAGGTTAAATTCACCGATGAAGCCATTTACAAGCTGATCGATTCCTACACCCGTGAAGCAGGCGTGCGCCGTCTTGACCGCAATTTGGGCTCAATTTGCCGCAAATCTGCCGCAAGAATCGTTTCGGGTGAAGCGTCGGTCAAAATAACACCGACCGTTCTCCGTGAAATGCTCGGAACCGAGAAGTTTAAACCCGATGTTCTGCAGAAAAAGGACGAGATCGGTCTTGTCAACGGACTTGCTTGGACAAGTGTCGGCGGTGAAATGCTGCAGTTTGAGGTCGTTTGCGTACCCGGTACCGGCAAATTGGAACTGACGGGTTCGTTGGGCGATGTTATGAAGGAATCGGCACATGCCGCCGTTACCTGCGTAAGAAGCCGTGCCGAGGTTTTGGGCATTGACAAGGATTTTTATAAAAACCTTGATATTCACATCCACGCACCCGAGGCCGCCGTTCCTAAGGACGGTCCTTCCGCAGGTGTTACAATGGTTACCGCTATTGTTTCGGCTCTGACGGGAACACCCGTCCGTCGTGATGTTGCCATGACGGGTGAGGTCACCTTGAGGGGCAGGGTAATGCCCATCGGCGGACTTAAAGAAAAGTCTATGGCCGCATACCGCAACGGTATCAGAAAGGTGTTTATCCCTATAGAAAACCTGCCCAACCTGGACGATGTTGACCCAATTGTCAAGGAAAATATCGAATTTAAGGCAGTTGAGACCATTGATGATCTGTTGCCTGAGGCACTTGTGTCGATGCCTTGCACAAATGCAGAGGATAAAGCATTTTTCGATATTTCTAAATCCGCAAAATCCACCAATACCGCAGTTCACAACTAAGGTTTAGGAGTGCTTTTATGAATTACAATAAAGCCGAGTTTGAGACCTCGGCAGGAACAAGCAAGGGACTTTTACCGTCCGATAGACCCGAGGTCTGCTTTTCGGGACATTCAAATGTCGGAAAGTCTTCTATGATAAACAAGGTCTTCAACCGCAAATCCTTTGCAAGAACAAGTAATAAGCCGGGTAAGACCGCAACCGTCAACTTTTTCAGGTGTGAGAACATCCGCCTTGCCGATCTGCCGGGTTACGGCTTTGCCAAGGTGTCGTTTGATGAGCGTCAGCGCTGGGCCGAGCTGATGGAGGGCTATTTTTCACAAGGCCGTGATATCAGACTTGTTTTTCAGCTTATCGACGCACGTCATAAGCCCACTAAAGATGATATTGATATGCTGCATTATTTATGTGACAATCAGTTTCCGTTTGTCGTTGTGCTGACTAAAATTGACAAGCTCAAAACTAAAGAGCGTGAGAAAAATCTTCAAATGCTCAAAGAGGAAATGAGCTTTATAGGGGAAGTGCCCATGATACCGTTTTCGGCTGAAAACGGCGAGGGTTGTGATATAATCCGCAGTCTTTTGGACGAGATAAATGAAGAGGGGAATATTCAGTGATTAGTGAAAGCGTTGGTGTGAACCAAAACGGTAACTTGACGATCGGCGGTGCCGATTGTGTTGAGTTGGCCAAGATTTACGGCACACCGCTTTATGTGTTTGATGAAAATTTGATAAGAAAGACCTGCCGTGAGTTTAAGTCGTCAATCGACAACTTTTACGGCGGCAACGGTCTTGTGCTTTATGCAAGCAAGGCCTTTTCCTGCAAGGAAATGTACCGTATCGTAGGGTCGGAAGGTTTAGGCTGTGACGTTGTGTCGGGCGGTGAGCTTTATACCGCTTTAGCTGCAGGCTTTGACCCCAAAAACATCTTCTTCCACGGCAACAACAAAACTCCCGATGAGTTGGAATATGCTTTGAAATCGGGTGTCGGCAGGATCGTTGCCGATAACATGACCGAGCTTGAAATCATTGAAAGCATTGCCAAAAGCCTTTCGGTAAAGGCCAACGTTATACTTCGCATAAAGCCGGGCATCGATGCTCACACCCACGCCTATATCAGCACGGGTCAGATCGATTCCAAGTTTGGCTTTGCATTGGAAAACGGTGAGGCCTTTGAGGCCACCAAAAAGGCCTTGGATTGCAAAAATATTGGGCTTTGCGGCTTCCATTGCCACATTGCCTCTCAGGTGTCGGAAACCAAACCGTTCCAGGAGGCAGCCGAGGTCATGCTTACGTTTATGGCCGATGTCCGTGAGAAATTCGGTGTTACCGTAAAGGAGCTCGATCTTGGCGGCGGTTTTGGTGTAAAGTATATCGAATCCGACGGTCAGATCCCGTTTTCGGAATATATGGAAAAGACCGCAGTTACCGTTAAGGCCAAGGCAGAGGAGCTTAATTTCCCCGTACCCAAGATCTTTATCGAGCCGGGTCGTTCCATCGTTGCCCCTGCAGGACTTACGCTTTATACCGTGGGTAACGTTAAGACCATTAAGGATGTCAGAACCTATGTTGCCATCGACGGCGGTATGGGAGACAATCCCCGATATGCCTTGTATCAGGCCGATTACACTGTTGAGATCGCCAACAAGGCGTCATGCCCCAAGGATTTTATTGCCACCGTTGCAGGTAAGTGCTGTGAAAGCGGAGACCTTATTCAGGAAAACGCACCGATGCAGACGCCCGAGGTAGGCGATATTATGGCGGTACTCAACACGGGTGCTTACTGTTACTCAATGGCCAGCAACTACAACCGTATCAGAAGAGCGGCCGTTGTTATGGTCAAGGATGCTCAGCCGAGAATCATTGTCAACCGTGAGTCCTATGAGGATATCATTAAGAACGATATTTAATTTTGGAGTTTAAAATTGAGATTACTGATTTTTAACCGAAAAGTTTTATATTTTGCTCTTTGCCTTACCGTGATCATTTGTATGATTGCGGCTTTGGTGGTTATAAATCAGCCTCAATTTACCGACACCTTGGATTCGGGTTCTGCCTTTGAAAATGCTACAACCTCATCCGATACCGAAGGCACCGCTTCAAATATCGGCTCGGTTGATAACACCGCTTCGACTACCTCGTCCGTTCATCAAGAAACCGACGGTGAAATGTGGGTATCGACCGAGGAATTGGCCGACCTTATTATTGAGGATATGTCGCTTGAGCAGAAGATTTATCAGATGTTCATTGTGTCACCCGAAACGGTTTCGGGAACCGAATGTGTTTTTGTTGCCGATTCGGCCTTGCTTCACGGTATGCAAAAGTATCCGGTTGGTGGATTTATCTACTTTGCCGACAATTTGAGAAGTCCGACCCAAACGCTGGCAATGCTTTCGGCTACACAGGGCTTTGCCGATCAGACCCAAACGATTCCTATGTTCCTTTGTGTTGATGAGGAGGGTGGACGTGTGGCACGTATCGGTTACAACCCCGATTTCAGGGTTGATGCAGTACCGCCGATGGCCGAAATAGACTCCGAAAAGGAAGCCTATAATGCAGGAGATACCATTGGAAAATACCTTTCCAAGCTTGGGTTTAACGTCAATTTTGCACCCGATGCCGACGTGCTGACCAATAAGCATTCACCTATCGGTGACCGCTCATTTGGCTCTGACACTAACACGGTGGTAAAATACGCCTTGCAGTATGCCAAGGGTCTAAAAAACAATAAGGTTTTGGCAACCTATAAGCATTTTCCCGGTCACGGTGCTACATTGGGTGACTCGCACGACGGCTTTGCCGAGATAACACGAGGCCTTGATGAGCTTAGGGATAACGAGTTTATGCCGTTTGCGTCGGCTTCACAGAATAAGATAGATTTTGTTATGACAGGTCATATTGCCATACCTGAGATCGATGATGATATCCCTGCTTCACTTTCCAAAAAAATCGTGACCGATATGCTGAAGGGCGAGTTGGGCTTTGACGGTATAATTGTGACCGATGCGCTCAATATGGGTGCCATAACCAAGTACTATGATGCCGATGAAGCCGTTATTATGGCAATAAATGCAGGCAACGATATGATACTTTGCCCTGCGTTTAATCCCGAGGATCTTGAGAGTATTATGAAATCGGTCTTGGATGCTGTTGAATCGGGTGAAATATCCGAGCAACAGATCAACGCCTCGGTCAAAAAGATCGTTACAAAAAAGCTTATTATGCAGCAGGAGGGATAACATGCGTGATGATATTACAAGTATTCCGATAAGTGACGTTTTTGAACCTAAAGAGGGATGTCCTGTGTGCCGCCTTCGTGATATGCTTGAGGAACGCTCGGTAACCTATATCACGGGTGCCGCTATGATGGAGCCCGACGTCAGAATCGAAACCAATAAAAAAGGCTTTTGCAACCATCATTATAAGCAGATGCTTGAAAACTCAAAGCAGCTGACCATCGCCTTGATGCTTCACAGCCATCTTGCACAGATTGTAAACGACGGTGTTACGGCATCCCCTCCGGGACGCTTCGGCAAAAAGCAACCCGTAAAAAAGACCTGCTTTGTGTGTGAAAAGCTTGACCGCAATATGGAGCACATCGTCAATAATATTTGCGTTTTGTGGGAAAAGGAAAAGGAGTTCAGAAACCTTTATGCCGAGCAACCCTATATCTGTCTTGAGCATTGCAAGATGCTGACTGCGGCTTCGGGTGCAATTTCGGGTAAAAACCGCAAAGAGTTCACCAAGGTTACCGAAAAGCTGACTTTGGAGCATCTTGTTGAGCTTGCTAACGATCTTCAGCATTTTTGCGATATGTTCGACTACCGCAGTAACGGGGAAGAGGACTGGGGCAACTCCAAGGACTCGGTCGAGCGTACGATTAAATTCCTCACAACAAGGGATGCAGAATAGAATTTAGAAAAAGAAAAAAGAGACGCTCCGTGCGGAGCGTCTCTTTGTGCTTTTTTAGTTTCGTTTTCTGATGTAATTGAAAAGATACTGTTGGGCGATGCCGGCATACGGTGCGGCGCATTCGGGGAAATATCCGTCAAAGTATTCCTCCAAGGCTCGCTTTATCCACACATCCTTCGGCAGTGCGTCAATGCGCTGAAAGCCGAAAAGCAGGGTACAGTCGGCAACCTTAACGCCGACACCCGTGATCTTCATCAGCTCGGCACGTGCGGTGTCGGTATCGGCGGTTGAGATAAGCTCAAGATCAATGTCGCCGTTCAAATATTTTCTTGCACCGTCGATTATGTACCTTGCTCGAAAGCCGCTGCGGATGGGCGCAAGGTCCAGGGGCTCTAAAGCGGCGATTTTTTCGGCCGAAGGGAAGGCATAGCCGCCGCAGCTCAACGGTTCACCGAAATGCTCACACAGCCGCTCAACAATACCCTTGATGCGGGGGATATTGTTGTTTTGCGAAATGATAAAGGAGCACAAAGCCTCCCATTTATCCTGCTTTAATATTCTAATGCCGCTATTTTCGTTGGCGGCATTTTTTAATATCTCGTTTTCCGAAATAATGTCAATAATGGCACCGTAATCACGGTCGATATCAAGATAACTGTGCCACTTGGCTTCATATTCATCCAAGGTGCAGTCATACAGCGTAATTATGCCGTTATTTAGGCCTACACGCAGTTTTCTGCCCAATGCGATACCAACCCAGGATTTGTCATCAAAGGCCTGCCAACGAAAAGCCTGACCGCAATCGAAGGTCTCCTCAAGCCCAAAATGCTCAACCCCGAAAATCAAAACGTTCCCGTCTTGTTCTGTTGCATACGGTTCGTATTTTTTCACCGTTATCACCCCTTAAATACATTAAAATTATACACGATTTTGGGGAACAAATCAATCGCAAATGTCAAGCAAATTTTTGTTGTATTTACAAATTGTAGGGTTACATAAAACCCGAAATTATGTAAAGATAGGTCGAAAACTGTGATTAAACCTATAGTTTTCCGACTTTTCCACATAGTTATCCACATAAATTATGTAAACCTGAAGTTACAAAACGTATTATTTTGAAGATTTTGAAAAAATTTCCTTGACAAAGTATTAAAGACAATTTATCTGTCAAATATATCTTAAAATAAAGCTTTGGAGGGTAAAATGCTGAGGGGAGTAAACAAGAGATTGATCGAGGTCAACGATACGGGCAGTGATATTTTTGAAAAGGCCTTGTTTATTGTGAAGGACGGAAGTGCTTTAAGCCGAGCCGAACTGCAAAAGGAGGCACAGCGTGTTATGGCGTCATACTTTTCTGAAGACGGAAAGCCACATGAAGGCTTTTTGCGATATACCGACCGCAAGAAAAAACGACGCAGGCTTATTTTAGCCGTTGCATTATGCTCGGCAGTATTTTGCATCGGAATCCCTCTTTTGTTGAATATTTTACTTTGAATTAAAAGCACCGTTTGGTGCTTTTTCTACTTTAATTTTAAAATACATCACTCCTAATGTGACATTATTCGACCATTCAAAGGAGTTATAATTGTTACAGTTTAATAAAGGGCGGTGATAGGGTGGTAATTTACGTTGATGTTTTGCTGTTTATCAACCTTGTCATCGACTATATTCTGTTGAGTATTACCCAGACCTTCGTGCATCATAAGCCAAGGCTTTTAAGAAGGATTTTGGCGGCTACAGCTTCGTCACTTTTTTCTTTATACATATTCCTGCCGCCGCAACCGACAGTTATTGAAATACTTATGCGATTAGTTGCATCATCGGTTACGGTGCTTATCTGCTTCGGCTTTGATAATCCGAGAACATACCTTCGGCGGTTCTTCACATTTTTCGCTGTATCGTTTATTTATGCGGGTCTTATGGCGGGAATTTGGATGCTTTTCAGCCCGTCGGTCATGTCGATAAACAACGGCATAGTTTATTTTGATATTTCACCGCTTTGGTTGATAGCCGCATCGTTGCTTTTTTATATTGCAATTATTCTCATAAAAAAGCTGACGGGCAAGGATTCGGAATATGCCAAGCGTTGCGATATTACACTTGTTTTCAATGAAAATACGGCAAAAGTAACGGCGTTGGTCGACTCGGGTCATACCTTAAACGACGGCTTTTCCGACAGCGTGGTTATTGTGATCGACCGATCGGTTGCGTTCGTGCTTTTTGGAAAAAATGACACCGATTGCATGATAAGACTTGAACCGCCAAATCAATCGCAAATTGCTAAAAAATACCGACTTATTCCGACCAATACGGTATCGGGCGAAGGTCTTTTGCCGGCAGTGAGGATCGACCGAGCAGAAATATCGGTCAATGGGAATATCAAAAATATACACAAGCCCACGGTTGTTATAACTTCACAAAAATTAAGTGACGACTATTCGGCCATCATACCGTTGACTATACTGAATGTTTAGGGGGACATTATGAAGATAATCAGCACAAAGCTTCATATCATTATAAAAAACATACTAAAAAAACTCGGTCTAATCAGCTCAAGCTACTATATAAACGGTCCCGAAACCTTGCCTGAACCGCTGAATCCCGAAGAAGAAAGCAAAATGCTTGAAATGCTCGGAAATGAAAAATCCGAATTTGCCAAGGAAAAGCTGATTGTGCACAATTTAAGGCTTGTTGTTTATATTGCCCGAAAATTTGATGCGGCAGGCGCCTCGGTAGAGGATCTTATTTCGATAGGCACTATTGGGCTTATAAAGGCCGTCAACACCTTTTGTCCAGAGCGCAATATTAAGCTTGCCACCTATGCCTCAAGGTGTATAGAAAACGAAATTCTGATGTATATGCGCAAGTCGACCGTATTAAAGACCGAGATATCAATAGACGAGCCGCTTAATATTGACTGGGACGGCAACGAGCTTTTGTTGTCCGACATCCTTGGCAGTGACGCCAATGAGGTCGGCGGTAGGGTAGAGCAAGAGGATGAAAAGCGGTTGCTTAATATACACATCTCAAAACTTGATGACCGTGAAAGAGAAATAATGAATATGCGTTTCGGACTTGGCGGTTACAAGGAGCACACACAAAAGGAGGTTGCCGATATTTTAGGCATTTCACAATCATACATATCACGGCTTGAAAAGCGCATAATTGCCCGCCTAAAAAGGGAAATGGAGAAATCGTATATATAAAAACAGACCCTTAAGGGAGTTGCGGTTAGGGATAATTCGCCCAAAACAGTGCCTTTTTGCGGTCTAATGCGTCAAAAGCCCACGGTACACGTCAGTGTTACCGTGGGCTTTTTCCTTTTAGTTACACAAAAATTCATC
>JAZQCY010000082.1:0-23377 GCA_045546555.1 Acutalibacteraceae bacterium
AACGCCGTTTATGACGGCACAAGCGCCATTATGCTTTCGGGCGAGACCGCCGCAGGTAAATACCCCGTAGAGTGTGTTGAGACCATGGCAAAAATCGCACGTGAGACCGAAAAGAATATCCATTATGCAAGGCGCTTCAGAAACGCAGAATTTAAAATAAGAAATACTGTTGACGCAATATCACACGCCACCTGCGGAATGGCAATTGACATTGATGCAAAAACAATAGCGGTCTGCTCTATTTCGGGTATGACGGTAAGAATGGTCTCACGATTCCGCTCACCCGTTGATATTTTGGGTGTCACCACTAACGAGCGCACCTGGTATAAGCTTGCAATGTCGTGGGGCGTGACCCCCGTTATGGTTGAGCGTTTTGACTCGACCGATGTGTTGTTCTACACCGCAAAGCAAAAGGCTATTGACACCTTCGAACTTCAACCCGGTGATAAGCTTGTACTGACCGGCGGTATGACCAACGGCATTTCCGGCAACACCAATATTATAAAAATTGAAACGGTATAAACCGTAAAAGGCTCCCTTGTGTAAAGGGAGCTGTCGGCGAAGCCGACTGAGGGATTGTAACGATTTGTCTTATCCCCTCAGTCACCTAAAGGTGACAGCTCCCCTTGGACAATCAAGGGGAGCCTTTTCTGTCGTTTTTCAGTTATTTTTTTGCTATAGATTAAATGTGTTATTTCATTTTCAGAATAACCGGTGTGAGAATTTGTGCAGATTTTTCAAGCACCACTTCCCCACCGTTCACGGAGAAGCTGCAGGGCTTGAACACACCGTCACAGTCAAGATACTCTATTTCAGAGGGAATCTTCTTGCAGACAAGACGGATGTTGTCGATGGGATCAAGGCTTATATTAAACACACCGCAAAACAGGCTTCCGTCAGGCATATCGGCAACACGCAGGTATACCTCGTCATCGTCGGGTACATAGACCGGCAGATCACCGTACTGATTAAGCAGTCGGATGAGCTGATTTTTACGTGTATTGTTAAGCATTCCGAAGGCTGTAGTATATTGGAACTCGGTTCTTGCATCACCGCCGAATACAATGACAGTACCGCCAAGTGAATTTTTGTAAACGGTAGTTGCCGGGAACAAGGTTACTTGTGTTACGCCATCGGGGCTATGCACGCAAAATGTATCGGCAAGAACGCTATCGTACAACACTTTGATTTCCCGTGCATTTGTCTGTCTTGTGCTGTTGGTATTTTCGGTCGGATAATGCTCATAAGTGACATTTTTACCGTTCCATGGTGTCACCTCAACACCGAGATATGCCGAAAAGCCACGCTTACACAAGCGCTCGGCACAACCGCCGTCAAGCACAAGTGTTTTACTGAGCATTTCCTTGATTTCACAGTCAGAAAAAAGGCTGTCCATTTCGCCGTCAAGGAAGGTTATATCACCTGTGGTTTCAGAAAAATAGAACGGCAGACCAAGTCTTTCAAGCACGCACATTCCCCAGCCGCTGACCGAAGCTCTTGCGTTGTAGCTTGCGGCGGTAAAACCGTAATCGGGAACACTCGAGATAGGTACTCTTGAGCCTCTCCAGCGTAAAGTCGGAACGATGCTTGAAAGCGTTTCGTAAAACTCCTTGTGCTTGCCTAAGACCTCACGGTATTTGCGACCTGCAACAGGCTGTTCAAAGTTGGCAGTTCGGGTTATCCAATGCTTTGCGCCCGAAACACCCTCTAAAATAGTTCCCGTAAAGTGGGTGTGCAAAGACATTGCGCCCGTACTGTAGCGGTTCTGAGGGCAGGTATCGGTCTCGGCAAGGAAGTCATCCACGTGACCCTGGCCTTTAAGCACGGCGATCTGAATTGCGGCTCTCATAAAGGTGTTGGAAAACTGCTTGGGTCCCATTGGTGTATAACGTCCGTTGTTGACCCTTATCTGCACGGGATTACCCTTGCCCGCAAGTATGGTTGCTATCTCGGTTGCGGCCTCACAGCAAGGGCCTACACAACAGAACGAACCGGGGATGGTGGGATCGACCATATCTATTCCTTCACGCATATATTTCGCACATTCAACCAAGGATTCAAGCTGGGTCTCGATAAATGCATCACGGTACTTTATATTCTCATCGGTCGTACCGGTTGCGTGTGCCCATATTTCCTCACGGGTCATTCTGACACCCGTTTTCTTCTCAAACGCATCAAGGTGCAGGTCACAGGCACAGCCCTTGCCGGGACGGATGATAAGACGGAAGTCGTCATCGACCATAATGCAGGACGGCTTGTGCGAAGCAATCACACGGAACTGCTCACGGATATATTCACGAAAGCGTTGGTCACTCGGGCAATGAACGTTTACCTCCTGACCATTGGTGAGGTTCTTTACTCTTGTCAAAGTCGAAGGGCTGTTAAGAGCATAACCGTGACCAATGGAGCATTGAACCAACGCTCCGCAGGTCAATCCCATGGAAGCAAGCTTATCACGGAACAGATCATAATTTTTACATTGAATCTCGGCTTTTTTGAAAAGCGGATCACCCTCGGGAACCAAGGTAAAGATGAATAAAGCACAGCTTGAAACACCTTTTTCATACTGCAGCTTGATGTCCTCACAAACCTCATCAACGTGATCTACATCCTTCAATGAGATTATAGAATAATTGAACATAAAAAGCCCTCCAAAACTTTGGTTTCAAACATTGTAGCATTACCGCAAAAACTATTCAACCCAAAAGCTTACGAAAAATTTTCGTAATTAAAAATGTCATCCTGAGCGTAGCGAAGGATCTTTAAAAATCTTACACATAGTCTCAGAATGACAAATTATCAATTTAAAGAATCTGCCTCTTTTAAAAGCCACCAGCCGCAGAATAACAGCATCGGAGAATAGTTGCAGATGCGGTCGTAATCAATGACATTGCTCAAATTCTGCAAAGCGTCAAACTGTTCCGGATCAATTTTAAACTCCGGACAAAGCGCAAGTATCGATGCTGCTTCACCCACGTTGCGGATATGGTAAAATCCACGGTTTTCACGCATTTCGCTTTGAGCAGGATTGAAATACGGACGGTTACCGATAACACATTGGTAAAGCATTCTGACCTTGTTCCACGGCTTGTACTGAAAGTAATAATGCTCCTCGTTAGACTCAGCACAGATTCGCTTTGATTCCGAAACGGCAAATGTCTTATAGTATTCGGCAACGCTTTGCATAAATTTGAGGCATTTGGTCTTAAATTCGTGGTCGGGGTCAATATCATAGACGGCACGCAACGAGTACTGCATCTGCAAAACGGGATAACAGCGAAGCCCATAGGATGCGGCATTAAAGGCAGACTGTTTTTGGAAAGCCTCGTCACGGTATTTTATGTAAAGGTCATACCAATGCTTATCATCAGAAACATACCAAGCCGCCGCATAGAAAAACGGCAGACGCATATACTCGTGTGCGCCAAGCTCGCCCCACATTTTACCTGCAATCGATTGTTCACCGTCATAACGCAGGAGATTATAGTCGTTTTTTGGAGTCACGTTGCGCTCCATACGTTTTGCAACGGCAACGATAACCTTTTTGATGTTTTCCTTTTGTTCAGTGTCAGAAAGCTCGGAGTTAAAAAGCCTTAATCCGCCGTAGACCCAATGGGTAAATTGGTCACGGGAGGTATCGTAATAGAAGGCTTTTCCGTCTATAGGTGAAACGCTACGGGATATAAATCCATCCTCCAAATCTACGACACAGCGCATCATACCGTCAAAAATCTTGTCGGCAAGCGGCTTCATATTCTTATCTTTGGTAACATTGTATCTTGCAACTATGGCATCAAGCATTGACCCCGCAGACAAAACAGAGTCCTCCATACCCGTACCCCATCCGCAGACGTTAGGAATCTGGCGGTTTATCTCCTCGATTGATGGCAGATGGTCGATTAAAATATTACCGTCAATATCACGGACAAGATAGTCATATATTAAATTTGTTTTGTTACAAAAGAAATTATCGATAATAAACTTCCGGGCTTTTTCCATAATACCGCCTCCTGTTAAGTCAACATTAACACAAAAGCGAATAAATGGCAAGAATAAAAAAATAACAGCCCACCAAAAAAGGTGAACTGTTATTTTGGCTGAGGAATAGGGATTCGAACCCCAACAAACAGAGTCAGAGTCTGTCGTGCTACCGTTACACTATTCCTCAACGGCAAGAATTATTATAACCTAATTTTTACAAATGTCAAGGATTATTTTTGCAATTTTCAAAAAAATTTTTAATCTGACACTTTTTAACTCTATATAAATATTTTAACATTGTATTTATGGATATTAAATGATATAATTTATATTACTATCACACCTTGGAGGTTTTTAAATGACCGAGAAAGAGTTAAGAGAAATAAAGCGCCGTTTCAGGCAGGATAAAAACAATATTTTAAGCATTAAGGGTTGCCTTGTCAATTCGCAGAAGGTTATTGTTACGCACATTGACCAGCCTATGGCAAGCTGTTCGGTAGAAGAAGGCAACAAGCTGCTCGGAATTATGAAAAAGACGCTTTCGGGTAGTCTCGGAACCAATCTTTTAGACCTTGAGTTTACCGCAAAGCAGGTCATGGACGGTGCTGAAAATAAGCTGTTGCGTGACCTTCGTGACTCAAGACTTAAAGACCAAGCCGCACTTGATGCTTTTTATCAAAAGATAATCGACAGCTTGCATTTTGAGGAAAGCTTTGCTATCCTTTTGGCTTTTGATACTTATGATGTATTTCAGTACTCTGCCGACGGACAAAAGGATGAGGATTCTTCCTGTGTTTTCAACTATTTTGTCTGCTGTGTCTGCCCCGTAAAGCCGTTAAATAGTGGTCTTTATTTCCGTGAGCACGACAGTTCTTTCCGTGACCTTGATGCACACGCAATCCTCGGTGCGCCCGAGCTTGGCTTTATGTTCCCTACTTTCGACGGTCGCACCGCCAATATTTATAACACTCTTTATTACACCAAGGATATTTCGGATATACATACCGAGTTCATTCAGAATATCTTTAACGTTGAGCTTCCGATGCCACCCGCCGAGCAGACAGGCCGTTTTAAGACCTGCCTTGCCGAAACGCTGGTTGAGGAATGCGATTTTGAGACCGTTCGCTCGGTTCACAGACAGGTTTCCGAAATGGTTCAGGAACATAAAGATGCAAAAGAGGAAGAGCCTCTGCGCCTTACAAAATCCAAGCTCAAGACCGTTTTACAGTATTGCGGAGTTGACGAGGAAAAGGTCGAAAGCTTCGGTCAAAGGTTTACCTCAAACTTCGGTGAGGATGCCGAGCTTCCGCCAAAATCCATTGTAAACGTCAACAAGTTTGAGGTCGCCACACCCAACGTCACCATCAAAGTTGACCCTGAGCATACCGACCTTGTTTCAACACAGATCATCAACGGTGTGAAGTATATTCTTATCCGAGCTAACGACGGTGTTGAGGTCAACGGTATGAACATTGAGATAAAATAATAAAACACAGCAAGCTTAACGTTCCGAAGCTTGCTGTATTTTATTTTGCTTACTTATATGTTGTATCGGTCAAAATGTGCTCGCCGTCATTCAACTGATACAAATGAATATAATCAATCTGAAAATTATTTGATTCCAGCCATACCGGGTCGTTATCTTGTGAACAGGTACCACGTGACTTAAAACCGGTTGCCTGGCTTAACAGAATATTGATACACTGGTTAAAGGTTTCATTCCACAGATCTTTGTCGTTGGGGTTGATTGAGAAAAACGCATTGCCGTCGCAGGCAAAGGTGCATTGATCCTTGTCCCAGACATAACTGAAGGTGTGAAGTCCGCTATTAAAATTGCCTTCGGGACAGTAGTATTTCTTTTGACCCGAATAGCCCGAATCCAACGACCAATGCTCGGGCACTCCCTGCGGCTTCCATACCTCGTTGTACCGATCTTTTGCCGCAGCTGTGCCCTGGGGCCAGCCGTGAGAATTGGCTGAATACGAAGCCGAATTACCGAACATTTCTACAATATTGACCTCATTCATAAAAGCGGATATGGAGTTTTTGTCGGACGACTGTCCCCATAGTGCGACCCAGAACGCATCACCGTGCGGCAAAATTGCACTCATTTCAAGAATACCGTATTTGAAGGTCACCTTCCCTGCTGTTTGCAGCTTAAAACCGTAGTAGAGCTCATCATCGTATGAAGCATAAAAATTTAGCATTCCATCCTTGACAAACAGCTTTTGTGGATCCTCAGTTCTGACCGAGGTGCGGCCGTTGTAGCCTTCTGCTGTATCTTTTCCAAATTTCCAATATTTCAGGTTTATACCCGTCGGATGATCGGGATAAACAACATCAAAATCCTCTGTCCAGGTCGGTACGTGATACTTAGATGAATCATAAGCCTTGACCGCCTCGGAATATTTACCCTTTGTTGAGCTGTTATCGGTTACCGAGCCTGCTACAAGCATCTTGGCAAATTCGGAAACGGCTATTGCTTTGGCCGCAGGTGAACCGCCGTTCAAATATACCTTTTTGCCCGAAATGACAATTGAATACTCATCGCTGTCGGTTGATTTTGCAACGCCGTTTCGGTCAGCATTGCTAACAATTATTTCGTATTCAGATTCTTTAGCACTGTCATCCTTTATGGGTAAAAGGTAACCTGCCTTTTCGGTCAACAATGCGTTGGCATCCTCAAGTTGTTTTTGAGTTAAGTAAGACTCGTTGAACCTTTGTCTTACAAACTGAAATTCGCTCAATTTCACACCGTTGATCGTCGGTTCCAAAAACTGTCCTTCGGTTTTATAGGTGTGCAAAATACCGCCCTTTACGCCATCGGGCTTAATGAAATTTTGCTCAAAATAATCGCAGGCGGCACTTAATGCCTCAACGCTCATACCGTATATGACGATCTTTTTATCAATTGTACAGACTATATAATCTTTAAATCGGCCACCGACACTTTTGACAAGATAATCTCTCACTTTTGCGGTTTCGGGACGGTTTGTATCACCGATCAATATTTCATATTTATCGGCTCCGTCATCAACATCGGCCGAGTTTTTGGCAGTCACGTTAGCCTTATTCTTTAACGCTTTAAAGATTTTAACGGCAAATTGATTGACAACCTCGTCACCCTCGGGACGGATGATAGAATAAACCGAGTCACCGTTTCCATCAGCAAACTTAACATCGGCAGTTGAAAAAATACCGTTATCGGCTTTATTGCTTTCGGTGGTTGTGCCGTCATCAGAACAACCGACAAACAGACTGAAACACATAACCAAACTAAAAAACAAACAAATAATTCTTTTCATATATAAGCTCCTTATTCTGTAATCTCAAAGGCCTTACGGTCGGTTAAAACAAGCGGGTAATCCTTGATGGGAAGGTCATAAGAGTAGGTATTTGTTCCATAAACTCTATTATCACAATAAGCCATTTCGGTATCAAAAACCTCTCCGCTTAAAGTATCGATTATAACAGGGTTGGATATCTTATTTAAAACAGTAAGCCTTGCACGGCTTTCGGTTTTATACTCCTTTGTAAGGTCGGACGGATAATAAAATGCATAAATCGGATATCCGTTTTTTCTGAAAGTCATCTTGACAAAGGATAATAAATCTATCGGTGACGATGTTAAACCGGCCACAAGTAAATAATCCTCAGATGGTACTATATCACCACTGAAAATTGCCGATATATTGGTTATTGTTTTGTATGACAATTTTGGAGTATACGTAAGTCCATTGAGTATTCCGTGTGCGGCAGGCTTTTGGATGACCTCTTGTGCTTTTGCATAAGGCTTTTCCCACATATCGACGATTTGGAAAAATGAGCTCATACAAACACCGTCATAAATATCGAGGAAATAACGGCGCAGCATAAATATAGCCTGCGGTCTTTCATCATCACAGCCCCAGGGCACCAGCCAATGACCCTTATAGCCCCAAGAAGGATATCCTGCTTCACCTTGTATGAATCTAACGTGTTCAAAGCCCTTGGCTTTAAACAGCTTTTTAAGCTCATGAGTGATTTCTCCAAATTTAAACTCGGGAACCTTGGCATAAATGTGATAAGAAAAATAATCAAGGTATTCCTTATTTACATTATCCAACAAATCATTAATAAAAGCAAACGCCTTCGGTTCGGCCACAACTCCGATGATTTCCGCTTCGGGATATATATTTTTGATCTCACAGGCTGTTATGTTTATCAGCTTTGCATATTCGGCACCGTTTGGGTCTTTGGGATACCAAAAATGATTAAGATCACATTCATTCCATATTTCAAACTTTTTGACCTTTTTCTTATAGCGCTCCGTAACAAGTCGGACAAACCTTTTCCAAGCCTCAAGTGTTTCCTCACCGTAATAAAGCGGCACACAACCGACGGCTGTGGGATTTGGAGCATCGGGCATATAGATCGGGTTACCGTAGCCCACCTGAAGCCAGGGTTCGATCCCACGCTGACAAAGATTATCAATAACCGAGTCAAGCCACTCAAAAGTATATACACCCTTTTGCTTTTCACAACGGTTCCAGCCTGACTGACAGCGAGCGTATTTTACTCCGGTTTCAGAAAGCAGGTCATAGCACTTATCGGGGTTGAACAACTCACGGTCAAGACAGCAGAAATCAATGCTGACATATGACTTTTCTATTTCTTTAGAAGAAAAAGTTTTTATATGACCTATCTTTTTCATGAGCAATCCCCCGTTTCAATTTAATTATACAATGGGTATTACCGAAATAAAATGTGAAAACGGTCCATTTATTTAAGTAATTCGACCAAATTTATTGACAGAAAAATTTAATTGATATATAATTCAAATAATAAAGGCGGTGACGGTCGGTGTTTACTTTGGAAAAATATTCAAACGGTGTTGAGCTAAAAAACGTTTTCATATTTTACTATTATCAGAAGATCTTCGAGCGTGAGATCCAAAACCGCCCGATATCCTCTGTTGCCTTGTTTTTGAGCGGAAGCGCAACATACAGCATCTGCGGTAAAGAGATAACCGTAAAGGAAGGAGATGCAATTTATTTTCCAAAAGGCAGCACCTATTCCTATTCCATCGACAAAGAAAAACCGTACATAATGCAAGTGGAATTTAACCTTATCGAGACAACCGAAATCGGTGAAAAAGACATACTTTTTTCGAGTCAACCGATCATACTACACGGTCTTGCCAACCAATTGAAGCCTCTGTTTGACGATTTGGCTGAATATAAGTATATCGACCGTTTCAGATGCGTTTTAACGACCTTTCGGTTGATCGATATATGTCAAAATGCCATCAAAGCCGATATTTTGGACAAGGATCTTGACAAAATACTTCCCGCTGTGCGCTATATTGAGCAAAACGTCACCAATCACATTTCACTTGAAGAATTGGCAAAATTATCATGCATCAGCCAAACGCACTTGAGAAGATTATTCAAAAAATGCTTCGGTATGTCGCCCATCAAGTACAAAAATACCATCTTGGCCAATATTGCAAAGGAAATGCTTGTGAACGAAGGTTATAACGTCAGCGAGACCGCCGACCAACTGAAATTCCCCGATATTTACACCTTCAGCCAATTTTTCAAAAAAGAGGTTGGAGTATCACCGAGAAGCTTAATAAAAGAAAAAAACGGAAGGTAGATCATGTTTTTAAACGAGTCTGATTTTTTGTGTCCCGTGTGCAGATCCAAACTGTTTGCACTCCCCTCTCAACTGAGATGCTTAAAGGGTCACAGCTTTGATATTGCAAAACAAGGGTATGTAAATCTCCTGCTTGATAACGCACACAACAAACGCCACGGCGATGATAAATTGATGGTAAAGTCACGCACCGATTTTCTTGAAAAGCGCTATTATGAGCCTTTAAGAGAAGCTGTGTGTGACATTATCGGAAGCGGCCATACTGTGCTTGATTCCGGTTGTGGCGAGGGCTACTACACCGAGGCTATCGCACGTAACAATTCGGTCTGCGGCATTGACATATCCAAGGATGCCTTAAAAATAGCCGCAAAACGCTGTGAGAACGTTTCCTTTGCCGTGGCAAGCATTGGCGATATTCCGCTTCCAAACGGCTCACGGGATGTTATAGTCAGCATTTTCGCACCCGACAGTCCCGAGGAATTTTCACGTGTTTTGTGTGACGGTGGCCGTCTTATAACCGTTCAACCTATGGAGCGGCATTTGTTCGGTTTGAAAGCGGCAATATATGATGAACCTTACCTTAATCCTGCCGTTGAATATGACCGTAACGGCTACAAGCTGTTGTCGAAAAGAGAGCTGAAATACAGCATCACGCTTGATTGCAATGAAGATATTATCCCACTTTTCAAAATGACGCCGTATTACTATAAAACCGGCAAAACCGACCAGGAAAAGCTGACGAAGCTTGATACACTCACCACCGAGGTTGAGTTTTGTATTTTGGAATTTCTAAAGCTGTAAAAGGAGCAGAAAATATGCTTTTATTAAAAAACGGACGACCCAAAAATGCATCGGGTCGCTTGGGAAAAGAAACTAAATGCTATGATTTTTTAGACAGTCTCGGCATTGAGTACTTGCGTGTTGACCATGATGCCGCCGACACTATGGAGATCTGCGAGGAGATAGACAAATCTCTTGGCGCTGTAATATGCAAAAACCTGTTTTTATGCAACCGTCAGCAAACTGCGTTTTACCTTTTGATGATACCTGCAGATAAAGTATTTAAAACCAAGGATATTTCGGCACAAATAGGCTCTTCCCGTCTTTCCTTTGCCACCGCCGAGCACATGGAAAAGTATCTCAATATCACACCCGGCTCGGTCAGTGTTCTGGGGTTGATGAACGACCTTGACAACGCCGTAACCCTTTTAATAGACAAGGATGTTTTAAAGGATGAATACTTCGGCTGTCACCCCTGCATCAACACATCAAGTCTTAAAATCAAAACATCAGACCTTATCCAAAAAATTATCCCTGCACTAAAACACGAATATATTACAGTTGAATTATAGAGAATTATAAAAAAAGAAAGATTCTTCGCTGTCGCACAGAATGACAAAACATAATTTTCGTTTGTCATTCTGAGGCTGTTTGCAGCCGAAGAATCTTTTACTTTTGTTGATTAAGTTTTCGTTATTTCAACGGTGATATTTCAAACGCAATATTATTTATTCTTTCTGAACTCATTGGGAGTCTTTCCGGTATATTTTTTGAAAAAATCATTAAAGCTTCTAACACTTTGAAAACCGCTTTCAAAGGCTATCTCGGCTACATCCATATCAGCCTCAATCAAAAGACCTATAGCGTGGTCGGCACGGTAAGCGTTCAAAAACGTCGGAAATGACATTTCAAAAATTCTCCTGAAAACCTTGGAAAGATAGTGATAATTATAACCGATTCGGTCAGCCATACTTTTAAGGCTGATGTTTTCTTTAAAATTATTAGCAATATACTCAGTCATCGACCTCATAAGCAGGTCGCTTTTTTGTGCTCTGTCAATCAAAGTGACCGATTTCAGATATTCTGAGCAAAGCGCATAAAAGCAAGCTTTCATAATGTATTTATCTGCTCTGCCGTTTATATTGACAAGGTTTTCACATATCAGCCTTTCAGTAGTTTCGGAGCATTTAAAAACAAAGCTGTCACCTGTTTTTCCGCTAACGGCCTTCGCAAAAGAATTGACATGATCCTCCGAAAAAACACCTACCCAATAAACTGTTTCACCGATAGGCGTCATTGAATGTATCTCGTTTGACAACACTAAAGCAAAATCGTTTTTATTAAGCACAGCCGACCTTCCGTTGACCGAACACTCCACCCTGCCCTCAATACAGTAGACCACCTCAAGGTTTTTATGGAAATGCGGTTGCCAAACTGTATTCTTATAGATAACACCGTTATAGTTATAATTCCCACGTGAGTTATGGGGTTGATGAAATACCATATGACACCTCAAAAGCCAAATTTCCGCTATTATAATACAATAATCTGCAAGCAAATGTCAAGTGTTCGTATTATCATTGTATCAGAGGTGATTTTATGGCCGATGCGCTTATTTTTTCTATCGAAGAGTTTTCAACCTTTGACGGCCCAGGTATCAGATCAACTGTTTTCTTAAAGGGATGTCCACTAAGGTGCGAGTGGTGTCATAATCCAGAAGGTCAAAGCTTTGAAAATGAGATATTAAAGTCACAGTACGGCTGCATTGGCTGCGGTGAGTGCTTAAAATATGCTCAAAATATAAATAGCGGTGTAAAATACTCAGAAAAAAGTATATTATCCTGCCCTAACCGTTTGTTAAGACCTGCAGGTAAGCTTTACACGCCGTCGGCGCTTGTAGATGAACTTAGGAAAAACATAAATATTCTAAACAAAAGTGGCGGCGGTGTCACCTTTTCGGGCGGTGAGCCGTTGAGCCATCCCGAATTTTTGATCGATACATTGAGGCTGCTTGAGAACAAGACCCACAGAGCGATTCAGACATGCGGATTTTGCAGTAATTATGTTTTTAAAGAGGTATTGCAAAACGTTGATTATGTGCTTTTTGACGTTAAGCTGGTTAATGACGATCGGCACATTAAATACACGGGTGTCAGCAATAAATTGATATTGCAAAATCTCGAAACGTTGGTGCAAAACGGTAAGGATTTTGTTGTTCGTACACCGCTTATTCCAACCGTTACCGATACCGTGCAAAATCTCACCGAAATTGCGCTCCTGCTTGGCGGTTTGGGTGTTCGTGAAATTGACCTGCTTCCCTACAACAAGGTCGCAGGAGGCAAATATGCGGCTGTGGGACGTGAATACAAGCCGTCATTTGACGAAACAAAACCACCGCAACCTCATACAGAAATATTTGAACAGCACAACATCAGGGTGAACATACTTTAGGAGTGATATTATGACCAAGAGAGTAAAGTATTTATTGGATGTTTTAAAAAGCGGAAGATACAAGGCCGCACGAACCGAAGAAAGGTTTGACATTTCTGAAGCTGTCAGTGGTTACAGCAACGGCGAAAAGGATTCCGTCAGCTTGAAATTTATGCTGGAGCATGAGACCTTGAACGCTTTTGACGGTGACCGAATAGGTTTTAACCGCACTCACATTTACCATCCCGATTATTTCTATGACAACGGTAAAAAGGCTGATGATTGCGGCTTAAATAACATTACTCCCGATTATGCCTTTGCGCTCAACAACGGTTTTGATTTTATCAAAGAAACGGTTATTGAGAAAATGAATAGTTGCAAAAAACCGAAAGTACCGTTTTACAACGGTGTTTTGATTGCAATTGACGGTGTTCTTGAATACGCCGACCGTTGCCGTGATGAGGCAAAAAGGCTTGGAATAAGCGAGCTTTACAATGCGCTTTGCCGTATTCCTCATAAAAAGGCTGAAACCTACTATGAAGCCTGCGTTTTTATGAAGCTTCTGATATATACAATGCGTTGCAACCGTAATCATCACGTTACACTGGGCCGATTTGATCAGTATATGAAGCCGTTTTTTGATAATGACGTCAAACGTGGTGTGACACACGATGAGCTGCTTGAAATAACCGAGGAATTTTTCATATCTTTGAATTTTGATACCGATATTTATGTAGGTGTCCAGCAAGGTGATAACGGTCAGAGTATGGTCTTGGGCGGATATGACCTTGAAGGAAACGATATGTTCAATGAGCTTTCGGAAATGTGTATGAAAGCCTCTATGGAGCTGAAAATAATTGACCCTAAGATCAATCTGCGTGTCAGCCGAAAGACACCGATAGAGCGCTTGGAATTTGCAACCGAAATGACCAAATTAGGTCTTGGCTTTCCGCAATACTGCAATGATGATATTGTTGTTCCGGGGCTGATCGCATTAGGTTATAGCCCCGAGGATGCCGTTCAATATACTGTGGCGGCTTGTTGGGAGTTTATAATCCCCGGGAAAGCCTACGATATCGTCAATATTGCGGCATTTAACTTCCCTGCCGCAGTAGAAACCGCTGTCAACAACGAACTTTTAACAAGCGAGAACTATAATGAGTTTTTTGAAAAGGTAAGATCGGTCATTATCGAAAGATGTGACGGTATTATTGCATATTCCAACTCCCTAAAAATACGCTACTCACCGTATTTTTCATTATTTGTAAGCTCCTGCCTTGAAAAAGGTCTTGATATTGCCGACGGTGGTGCCGATTATAATAATTTCGGCGTTCACGGTGCAGGAATTTCAACTGCGGCTGACTCGCTTGCGGCCATTAAAAAGGTGATTTTTGATGAAAAAAGCGTTTCTAAAGAAGAATTACTTGAGGCATTAAAAAACGACTTTGAAGGTTACGGCGAGCTTCGCAACAGGCTGTTATCCTGCCCTAAAATGGGCAACAATGACGATTACGTTGATAACATTGCCTGCGATTTAATGGAAACCTTTTCATCATATCTTAACGGTAAACCCAACAGCCGAGGCGGCATTTTCCGAGCAGGCACAGGCAGTGCAATGGAATACATTTTGAGTGCAAGACGTGTTGGCGCCACGGCTGACGGTCGAAAAAACGGTCAGCCCTACGGCTCTAGCTTTTCTCCCTCTCCAAATGCACAGCTTAACGGTCCATTGTCGGTCATTCAGTCGTTCACAAAATTTGATTTGAAGAAAATCATCAACGGCGGCCCCATGACAATGGAGGTTCACGACACCGTTTTCAGAAACGGTGAAGGCGTAAAAAAGACAGCACAGCTTGTCAAGGCTTTTATAGATCTCGGTGGGCATCAGCTTCAGTTAAATTCCATCAACCGAGATGTTTTGCTTGATGCCGAAGCACACCCCGAAAGCCACAAAAATCTGATAGTGCGTGTGTGGGGTTGGAGCGGATACTTCATTGAACTTGACGAACCATATCGCAAGCACATCATCAGCCGAACCGAACATAAATATTGAGTATATAAAAAAGATTCTTCGCTAACGCTCAGAATGACAGTTTAAAAAGCAACAGCAATACTGTCATTCTGAGGCTGTTTACAGCCGAAGAATCTTTTATATTTAAAATATAGTTTTAATGATAAATAATATAATCTTTTATCCCAACAAAACATCCGACACGAGCATTAGGCAGAAACCAACTAATAAAGCATAGGTAGCTCCCCTTTCAGAGCCGTGTGCGTGGGTCTCGGGGATCATTTCATCGCTTATGACATACAGCATTGTGCCGCCCGCAAAGGCAAGTGCAAACGGTAGAATTGCATTGGCAACCGTGACTGCAAAATAACCGAGCAGACAGCCTACCACCTCAACAAGTCCGGTAATAAGTGCGCATACAAACGTTTTCTTTGGGCTAACACCTGCGGCCAACATCGGGCCTATAATAACCATACCTTCCGGTATATTTTGAAGGGCAATACCGCCTGCTATAACCATAGCCTCCGACACATTACCCGAACCAAAGCCAACACCTGCGGCAATACCTTCGGGCAGATTGTGGATAGCAATAGCCGTTACAAACAGCAAGACCTTGCTTATGTTGGCGTTGGACTTGTGTTCTTCGGTATCGGCACCGACAAGCTTATGCAAATGCGGAACAAGCTTGTCAATCAAATTAAGGCACAAAGCTCCCGCAAAAATACCTGTAACGGCATACAAAAGGCCAAATTTTCCGCCATATTCTACCGATGGAACGATAAGACCCAAAACAGCCGCAGAAAGCATAACTCCTGCCGCAAACGACAGTACGATATCACTAAATTTGTGCGAAATATTTTTAAAAATAAAGCCTATAATCGAGCCTATAAGTGTGGCACCGCCAACACCTAAAGCTGTCAGCAAAACCATGGTCATAAGATCACCTCTCAAACTATTTTACACAAAAGAAACATAAATTGCAACAAAAAAAGCACCGATTTTTCATCGGTGCTTAAGCCTTAAACCTTATTTCCGTTTGCATCAACCCAAATTCTGTTGTGAGGGTCGATACAAGTCAATAACTTATTAAGATCGGTATCAAATATCTGCTGACCAATGAATGGATAGTAATTCATTCTTTCCTTGGTATCGGAAACTAATTTATGACAAACATTGCGAGTCTTAAATCCAATACCCGAGCCATCATTCTCCCAAAGTTGGAAGTTTTCTTCATTGAGGTGACACCAATCGGGTTGAGCGGTAAAATCAATATTACCTCTCCAAGTTCCGGGGATGACTTCTTTCATCAAATCGCCCAATTCACCGCCTGGTGTCTGTTTTGCAAGGCGTTCGATATTAAAGCTTATAAGTGTAACCTCTTGTTGGCCAATAAGGCGTCCGCCTTTACCATCGTCATCACCGCACCATTTACCAAACAAAGGCAAATGTATATTGCGCTCATCAAGGCAGTTGATTAAGGTGATAGGATGATTGGAACCGCAATACGAACGATAATTACCGAATGTAAACCCGTATCTTCCGCTTGTTGCACCGCAGTTGATACAGACAACGTGCTCACCGCCAACCTGAATACCCTCATCGAAGCCCCATGCCTGAACGTTGGTATAATTACTATAATCATAATTACTTCCATCGGTCATAGTAAGACCAATACAACCAATAGCAGGAACTTGGGGAACGCGGCTCACACCAACGCCCTTAGTCACAAGCTCAACACCATAAGATATGAGCGAAACATTTTTAAGCTCAACGCGGTCGGTTCTGCGAAGGTCAACACATCTTATAGGGTGCTGATTGTTAGCCAAAATAATAGCGATATTTTCGATATTAAGATTAGAGCCGTTTTGTATTCCTCTTTTTGTCCAAGTGCTTCTCAAAACATCAGTTTCAGAGTCTGCAATACTATTAAGTGCTTCTTCACTAACGTATAAAACAACACCGTTTTTGTATGATTTTTGTATTCCGTATTCGTGATTCTGTCCCAAAGCATAAATCTCCCGATGTGCGTTTGGAAAACAAAGTGCGGTTTTAGGGCCTTCATCACCAAAATCATAAAATTCATCAATATTATATATACCGTTATAAAAGTAGAGATTTTTATTGGTTTCAATACACTGATTTATTGCATTTTGAATGGTAAGCTCGTCGTTCTTACCAGAGCAGACGAAATCTGCATAAGTTTTAAACTCATCACTGCTGTTGCTTGCCGCAATCGAAACAAAGGAGTACTGATTATAACTCATTTTAAACCTCACTTATAATGTTTTCTAAATTATATAACAAAATCACAACCTTTCATATTGACAAATAATAATATTATATGGCAAAATAACAACAGAGGGGTGGTATGATGTATCAGGATGTTATATCTGTTGAAAACAGTACATTGCTCAAAATTGACAATATAGGTTGCAGTAAAGACCCAAGTCACAACCGCTTTGGCCCGGGAATGAGAAATGTTTATCTTATTCATTATGTTATAAAAGGCAAAGGATATTACAACGGAACAAAGGTTTGCAGAGGTCAAGGTTTTTTAATAACTAAAGGACAATTTGAGGAATACTTTCCCGATGAAAATGACCCTTGGGAATATTTGTGGGTAACTTCAAGTGATGATAACATATTAAAACTTTTTGAGTATTATAATGCCGACTCCAAAACCCTGGTTTTTAACTATCCAAATATTCTTGATGTTGAGAATGCTATGCATTTCATCAGGAAAAATAACGGTCTTCGTTTAAGCGCGGCTCAGATTTTGGAGATGTTTCTGCACATTTTAAACGGACACGCAAATTCAAATAAGAACAATAAATCTGATAGTGAAATTTATGTTGATTTTTGCAAAAATTATATTAAAACAAATCTCCACAAACAAATTTCAATAAAGGAAATTGTTGATGCATTAGGTATCAGCTCGGCATATTTACTGAAAATATTCAAATCAAAAACAGGCCTTTCCCCAAAACAATATATGACCGCTTTAAGGCTCAATAGTGCAAGAAAACTATTAACAGAAACTAATCTTACCATCACGCAGGTTGCAAATTCTTTAGGGTTTGACGATGTATTGTCTTTCTCGAGATTTTTTCGAAAAAAAGAAGGCATTTCTCCAAAAGAATACCGAAGTTTTATAAGCAAAAATAAAATCTAAGTAAAAAAAAGCAACAGAAACTGAAATTTCTGTTGCTTTAAATTTACCATTTTACAGAGGTGTTATGCCACTCTGTTCCGACAAAACCGATCTGGGTAAAATCTTCCGTATTTTTGCGGATGATATAGTCGATATAGGTCATGACAACACGTGAAAAAAGCTGATATCCCATTGCATTTTCATGACCGCCGAGCTTGAAGCTTTTACGGTAAAATTCATCAGTAACCGGCATATATTTTCTCAAATCAACAACATACGCAAAATCAAACAAATCGGCAATTTTATAGATAAGCTCGCGATGCAGATCTTCAGCACGATTTCGTTCTTCGGTTTTATTATCACCACGTGGAATGGTTATCAAAAAAACTCTTGATTTCGGTTCGATTTCGCGGTAACGCTGAATGATTTTACAGTAATTACCCACAAAAGTATCCTTATTGTTGCGCCAATCGTTAAGGTCGACATCAGAAATATCGCCTAAATCGGACATATATTTGCTGATATCGTTTACACCGAGCGCAATGATATAAGCCTTGCACTTTTTCTCGTGATTCCAAAAATCGTTTTCATCTGCAAACGTGTCACAATACCATTTTGCCGACATTCCGCCGCGAGAAAAATTCAAAACCTCAAGACCTGCTTCCCGTGCCAAAAACTGACCCCAAGAATAGTCATACATATCGTGATAACCTTTGTTGCCGTTTTCATCAAGCGATTCAAATTCACCCGAAGAAAGGCTGTCACCGATACAACCGACCTTGCGTAAAATACCGCAAAATCCACCGTTTGTCACTAAGGTATCGAGTGGATTGTCATTGGATGTATCCAATATTTCTCGGTAATTCATAAAAGCACCTCAATATCAGATATGGCGGTAAATCTCGGAAGGATTGACCTTACCTGCATCGGTTGCAGCAATAAGTGCATCGGCCTTTTCGGGATCATCAACGCTAAGGATCATAAGTGCCTTGCCCTTTTCGTGGCTGATACATGCATACATATACTTGATCTCAATACCGTTATCGGTCAAAACCTTGAGACCCTTGGCAAATCCACCCGGAGCATCGTCGATAGCAATTGCAAGAGTTTCGGTAATCTTGCAAACAACGCCTGACTCACGAAGAGCCAAAACAGCCTTTTCTGGGTCACAGACGATCATTCTGACGATACCGTAATCGGTGGTATCGGCCAACGACAAGGCGCTGATATCAATATTATTCTTTGCAAGAGTATCGGCGATCTCGTTCAGTCTGCCTGCTTTATTTTCAATAAATGCGGAAACCTGCTTAACTAACATTTCAAAAATCCTCCCTTATCAGATCTTACGGTTATCAATAACACGCTTGGCCTTGCCTTCACTACGGGTGATGGTCTTGGGGTTGACAAGATGTACGTTAACGCCAAGTCCCAAAATAGAACGCAGCTTATCCTTAATGGCGTTCTCAACCTTGGCGATAGATTTAACATCATCCGAGAACATTTCCTCACTCATCTCAACATCCAGATCAAAGGTATCGGTGTTGTTGACACGGTCGATCTTAATGAGATAGTTAGGAGTAATGTTACCGCCGCCGACAGCGATGAGAACCTCCTCGATCTGTGACGGGAATACGTTGACGCCACGGATGATAAGCATATCGTCACTTCTGCCCATAGGCTTGGCCATCTTTATGAGAGTACGTCCGCAAGAGCACTTTTTACGTGACAAAACGCAGATATCCTTGGTTCTGTAACGAAGCAACGGGAAAGCCTCTTTTGAAATAGAGGTAAATACCAATTCACCCTTTTCACCCAAGGGCAAAACCTCACCGGTATCGGGATCGATAATCTCGGGGATAAAGTGATCCTCATTTACGTGCATACCGGTCTGCTCCTCACACTCGAAGCTGACACCGGGACCCGAAATTTCGGTTAAACCGTATATATCATACGCCTTAATACCGAGCTTATTTTCGATATCCTTACGCATTTCTTCACTCCAAGCCTCAGCACCGAAAATACCTGCCTTGAGCTTTATCTTATCACGAAGTCCTTGCTCGTGAATAGACTCGGCAAGATAAGCGGCATAAGACGGAGTACAGCAAATGATGGTTGCTCCAAGGTCGGTCATAAACTGAAGCTGACGGTCGGTATTACCCGAAGACATCGGCAAAGTGAGACAGCCGACCTTATGAGAACCGCCGTTAAGACCGGGGCCACCCGTGAAAAGTCCGTAGCCGTAGCTGACCTGACAAACATCCTTGTTTGTTCCGCCAACTGCCGTAATGGCACGTGCACAGCAATCCTCCCAAAGCTCGATATCCTTTTGAGTATAGAAAGCAACGACACGCTTACCCGTGGTACCCGAGGTTGACTGGATCCTTACACAATCGCCCAAGGGCTTTGCCAAAAGGCCGTAAGGGTAGCACTCACGAAGGTCGTCCTTAGTGACAAAGGGAAGCTTGTGAAGGTCATCAACGCCCTTAATATCATCGGGTGTTACACCCTTTTCTTCCATTTTCTTGCGATAGTAAGGAACGTTATCCCAAACGTGCTTGACCTGAGCCACAAGGCGCTCGTCCTGCAGTTTTTTCATTTCCTCATAAGGCATTGTTTCAATTTCGGGTTGATAGTACTTGCTCATAATGACTGATTCCTCTTTTCAATTAAAGGTTATATCCAATTTCAAATGCTTTAAGGTTGATCTCGAGGAATTTCTCGGGAACAGTCTTTTTAATTGTTTCGACCCAAGCCTCATAAGGGATGTCGGTCGATTTTGCCAAAACACCGATCAAAACAACGTTTACGGCCTTGATGCTGCCTGCTTTTTCGGCAAGCTCAAGTGCATCCAAGCTTACTACATCGGCGTTTTGCTTGAGGGTCTCAATAATACCCTCGGGGTATTCGGCGGCACCCGTAATTACCGGCATAGGGTTCATAGCACGGTCGTTTACGATCATCTTACCGCCTTTTCTGAGGAAAGGCAGAGCACGAAGTGCCTCTAAACGTTCAAAAGCGAGAATGATGTCGGCTTCGGCCTTATCAATGATAGGAGAAGCGACCTTTTCGCCGTATTTTACATAGGTAACAACGCTACCGCCACGTTGGCTCATACCGTGAACCTCGGAGACCTTGACGTCGAAGCCCTGGTCAATGATAACGTTACCCAAGATTCGGCTGGCAAGCAGAGTACCCTGACCGCCGACACCGACTATCATAATATTCTTACTGTCAGCCATCACTTTTCCTCCTTTTGAATAGCGCCGAACGGACAAACGTTCACACAAAGTCCGCAACCGTTACACTGTGACTTATCAATAACCGCCTTGCCGTCCTTAAACGAAATTGCAGGACAGCCAAGCTTCATACACATCTTGCAGGATCTGCATTTATCGGCATTGACTGTGCAATGACCTGTATATTTGACCGATTTAAGCAATGCGCAGGGACGCTGTGCGATGATGACCGAGGGTTCATCGGCGGCCAATTCTTCCTTGACTGCGGCCTCAAAGCCTTTAAGGTCAAACGGGTCTTCGATTCTGACACGCTCAACACCGACGGCCTTACACAAAAGCTCAAGATCGACCTGCTTTGTGGCTTCACCACGTATGGTCTTGCCGGTGGTGGGGTTTTCCTGATGACCCGTCATACCGGTGATGGAGTTATCAAGTATAATAACGGTATTTGCACCCTTGTTATAAACAATGTCAATAAGTCCTGTAATACCCGAGTGGATAAAGGTGGAGTCACCGATAACCGAAACCAGCTTTTTGTTAAACTCCTCTCCCCTTACCTTGGCCATACCGTGAGCCGCACTGACCGAAGCGCCCATACAGATGGTGGTATCAACGCTCTGAAGCGGAGCGACCGCACCCAAGGTGTAGCATCCGATGTCACCCGAAACGGTCACACCAAGCTTTTTGAGCACATAGAAGGTGCCTCTGTGAGGGCATCCGACGCAAAGCACGGGAGGACGGTTAGGAATCACGGGATCGGCAATGGCCTCGGTCTCAATTCCGAGAACAGCTTTTTTGATCATATTCTGCGAATACTCGCCAAGCAGAGTAAAGTTTTCCTTACCCTTGCAGGCAATACCGATAGACTTTACAAAGGTCTCGATAACGGGATCAAGCTCTTCAATGACCCACAGCTTGTCATAATCGGCCGCAAAATCCTTGATAAGCTTCTCGGACAACGGGAAGACCATACCAAGTTTGAGGTAGTCAACCTTATCACCCAAAGCCTCTTTAGCGTAAACGTATGTAGTACCTGCGGCAATAACACCAATCTTAGAGCCGTTTTTCTCAATGGTGTTAAACTGACAGTTTTCAGCCAGCTTTTTGAGTTTTTCGGTACGCTGTTCTACAACAACGTGTCTGCCCTTTGCCATTGCAGGCATCATAACGTGTTTTGGAATGTTCTTTTCATAATCCTTCAAGGGTGCTTCCTCGGGGTCGCAAAGCTCTACAAGGCTCTGAGAATGGGAAACACGAGTAGAAAGACGAATGAATACCGGAGTATCATACTCTTCGCTCAAAGTGAATGCAGCCTTAGTAAACTCCTTGCACTCGGCCGAATCTGAAGGCTCAAGCATCATGATTTTAGCAGCCTCGGCATAATGGCGAGAATCCTGCTCATTCTGCGAAGAATGCATACCCGGATCATCAGCAACGCAGAAAACAAGACCGCCGTTGGCACCTATGTAGCTGACGGTAAACACGGGGTCGGCCATAACATTAAGACCGACGTGCTTCATACAGGACATTGCCCTGCCACCTGCAATAGATGCACCGATAGCAACCTCGGCGGCAACCTTTTCGTTAGGTGCCCATTCAACATAAATATTGTCGTATTCTGTGACCGATTCGGTAATTTCGGTACTGGGAGTGCCTGGGTAAGACGAAACGAGCTTACAGCCTGCTTCATAAGCACCACGTGCAACTGCGGCATTACCGAGAAGTAACTTCTTCATATAAATGATCCTTTCCGTTTAATTGGTAGTGGCTTCAGCAACAAGGTTGCTTGAGCCGTAGCGTTTTCTCAAGGTAGGCTTTTCAATTTTGCCGGTGGGGTTACGGGGAATATCGGCAAAAATTATCTTTCTGGGTCGCTGGTATCTCGGCAGCTTCTGTGAAGCGGCAACGACCTCATCCTCGCTGAGCGTAAAGCCGTCCTTGACCTCGATAACTGCGGCGGCGATCTCACCAAGTCGCTGATCGGCAAGACCGATAACGGCAACGTCCTTGATCTGCGGCAGATTTTGCCTTAAAAAGTTCTCTATCTGCACGGGATAAAGATTTTCACCGCCCGTGATGATAACATCCTTCTTGCGGTCAACGAGCCATATAAAGCCTTCCTCGTCTTCCCTCGCCATATCGCCGGTAAAC
>JAZQCY010000083.1:0-22097 GCA_045546555.1 Acutalibacteraceae bacterium
CGTATCTTAACTATGACTGTGAGGGACTTCGGGAGTACCTTTACGCCAATATGGTCTATTACATAGGCGTTATCGGTGTTGACGGCTTCAGATGTGATGTTGGCGACAGCGTTCCTCATGACTTTTGGACAGAGGGTCGCCGCAGAATACGTACCATAAAGCCCGATGCCATTTTGCTGAACGAGGGCTCAAAGGCCGAGCTTTTGGGTGTCTGCTTTGATGCAATGTATTCCTTCGGCTGGCATGAGGCGATGTATAGCGTGGTCAGCGGCAAAAGTGATGTAATGTTGCTTCGTGAAAAGTGGGACGCTTTAAATGCAAAAATGCCGGATGGCGGCGCTGTAATGCGTGATATCGACAATCACGACACCGTCACCGACTGGCCGAGCCGAACCGAGGTTGCGGCAGGTCACGACGGAATGGAGGCGGCCTTGACCGTCACCTATCTTATCGACGGCGCACCGATGGTCTACTGCGGCAACGAGCTTGCTGACCAAAAGCGCCTTAATATGTTTGCCAATCGCTTTTTTATGGGAGATTTTGAGGTCACCGACCGTGAGGACAAAACGTCATCACATTCGGCCCGCAGGCAAGAAGTTATTAAAAGGCTCAACGCCCTGCGCCGAGAGTCGGAGACCTTGGCAAGAGGCACCACCGAGTGGCTTGAAACCAAGCACTCGGACAAGGTCGTTTGCTTTAAAAGAGCATTGAACGGCGAGGAAATCACCGTTATTGCCAATTTAAGCCGTGAGACCGTGACCGTCACTGCCCCTGATGCAGGTAGCACGGTGATTTTGGAAAACAAATCCACCCTTAAGGGCGATAAATTCATATTAAACCCGTTTGGATATTCGGTTTTAAGCAATATATAACCACATTCCGTGGGGGCGAACTGTGTTCGCCCGCGGGCGTTCAAAGAACGCCCCTACAAACACATTTAAGGAGAAACAAAAATGAAGAACTTCAACGACAGAGAAAAAATCATTCAGTTGACACCCCTTTGGAAGGGCGAGAGATTTGAGGACGGACGTCCCAAGGTCCCCGATAAGTACCTTGACGCACTTTACGGAATGACCCTTGAGGAGGTCTGGAAGCCTATCTTTGTGCTTGGTTATGAGCATCAGTTTGTCGGCGGCGGTCTTGCGCCGTTGCAGACCTTGCACGATGATGGCAGAAAGCTTGTCGGTCGTGCCGTTACCTGCACCTATGCTCCCACCCGTCCCGACCTTCACGACGTTCAGTTCGGCCGTGGTGCTGATGACGGCTTAACAGGTAACTACAACCAGTGGGTCATCGACTCTTTGGTTGAGCGTGACGTCGTTGTTTGCGATATGTATGATAAAATTTATAAAGGTACCTTCCTTGGCGGAAACCTTACCACCGCTTTGCACAACCGCACCAAGACCGGCGGCGCCGTTGTTTGGGGCGGCATCCGTGACGTTGAGCAGATGAAAAAGGTGCCCGACGTTCAGGTCTACTACCGTGGAATCGACCCCACCCCCCTCCCCGCGTTCCTTATGAAGGATTGGAACGACATTACCAGCTTCGGCGGTGCGGTTTGCCTGCCCGGTGACGTTGTTTTCGGCGCAGGCGGCGGTGTTCTGTTCATCCCCAGCCACCTTGTTGCCGATGTTGTTGAGGGTGCGGCCAAGACCCATGTTAAGGACGATTTCGGCTTTGAAATGATATGTCAGGGTAAGTTCACCACCGCACAGATCGACCGTAACACCTGGTCGGTCGAGATGCTTGATATGCTTCTTGAGTGGATCAAGACCGACCCGAGAGGTGAGGAGTACCGTGACCTCGATTGGTCGAAGGAGTATGACCTCGCCATCAACGGCGACCCCAACGACACCCAGACCGCACTTTAAGCTTTAACCTTTTTAGGGGGGATTCAAATGACTGATAAAGAGATTCAGGCATTATCGCTCAGCCTTTTCAAACAGCACGGGGATATGATAAAGGCCCGTGCCGATGAAAACATCGAAAAATACCGTAAGGGTGTGTTCAAGCTGAAGGTGACCGACCAAAGCGGTAAGCCATTCTGCGATAAAAAGGTCAGAATCACTCAAAAGACTCACGATTTCAAGTACGGAGCCAATATTTTTATGTTGGATCAGTACGATTCGGCCGAGGATAACAAGGCATTTCGCAACACTTTTTATCAGTATTTCAATCTTGCCACCGTTCCGTTTTATTGGGGCGATCTTGAGCCCGAGCAGGGCAAGCCAAGGTACGAGAAAAACAGTCCTAATGTGTATCGCCGTCCAAGTCCCGATCTTTGTGTCGAGTATTGCGAGGAAAAGGGCATAAGCCCCAAGCTGCATTGCCTGTTTTATGATAAGTTTTTGCCGTCTTGGGCACCTAAAAACGACGAAGCCGAAATGATGCGGCTTTATGAAAAGCGTTTTCAAGAGATTGCCGAAAGGTATTCGGGCAAAATGTATGAGTTTGAGGTCATAAACGAGGTTTTGTCGTATCATCAGGAGGTTTCGGTTTTGAGTGACCGAAAAGACATTCTTGATTGGACCTTTGGCCTTGCAAAAAAGTATCTCCCCAATGAAAAGTTGGTCATAAATGACGGCAACTTTGTGCCGCATATCGGTAAGCCGCACGTGGGTTACCACCATCCGTACTATATGATGATTCAATCGGCTCTGCAACGAGGTGTGCCGATTGGCAAGGTGGGAGTGCAAAACCACATATATTGTGGTTGCAAAAGTCCCGCAAATGAGACTTTGCCGCAATATATGCATTATTTTGACCCTGAACGTATTATCAAGGGTCTTGATGTTTTGTCTGATTTAGGACTACCGCTTGAAATAACCGAAACGCTTATCCCCACCTTGGGTCAGGGACAATGGGCCGATGATCTGCAGGGTGAATTGTTCAAATATCTTTACACTATCTGGTTTTCAACACCCAAGATGGAAAGTATTGTTTATTGGAACATTATTGAGGGTAGTGCATATTCAATCCCCGGTTGGGACGAAAACCGTTGCGGCGGCTATATTTTCAAGCGTGATTTCACACCAAAGCCTGCCGCAAAGGTGGTTAAAGACCTTTTTTCAAAAGAGTGGCACACCGACCTTGAGTTGACCACCGATTGTAACGGCGAGATAGATTTCAAAGGCTTTTACGGCGATTACGAGCTTCAGATGGACGGTAAAGCTTATAGCTTTGGCATCCACAAGGACAAGCCGAGTTCTCTTACAGTTGCCGTTTGATGATTCGAGGTGCAATGATGCTTAAAAATACCGAGCAAATTGTTGAAAAACTGTTCAATAGTGGGCTTCTTTCCAACGTTGCCATAAGGGTTGGAGCAGGGGATAAGGTGTTAGGCGAGGTATACCGTTCAAACGACAGCGAGATAACCCAACACACACTTTTTGATATGGCCTCGGTCACCAAGATCTTATCGGTTACTGCGCTTTCGCTGATTGCACTTGACAGCGGTAAGATCGGTCTGCACGACAAGGTCAGCCAATATTTCGATGTCCCCGACCACAACCGTGACCTTGAAATCTTCCACCTTCTGACCCACACAACGGGTGTCGGTCACCGTGATCTTACTGCGCCCGAAAACAATTATGACAACATTGCCCAAAGGGTGTTGGAGCTTTGCGGAAATCCGATCGGTGCCGACGTTTTGTACTCCTGCCCTGCGTTTATACTGATGGGTAAGCTTTTGGAAAAGGTCTACGGCAAGCGGCTTGACGTTTTGTTTAAAGAGATGATTGCCGAGCCTTTAGGCATGACCCGAAGCGGCTTTTTGCCCGATTTGGACTATCCCGAAGGCATCGTCAACAGCGATGTTGACCCACGGCTTTTGGCCACCGTCAACGACTACAACTGCAAGTATCTTGGCGGTGTGGCAGGCAATGCAGGCGTCTTTTCCTGCATTTCGGATGTCACTCGGTTTGTTAAAATGTTGCTTTCAAACGGTCAGCCGTTGTTTTCAAAAAACACGCTTGACCTTGCCTCCAAAAACTACACTAACGGTATGTCGGAGTCACGAGGGCTTGGCTTTTTGTATGTTGATGAACGGTACAGCCAAACGGGCGAGCTTTTCCCCCAAGGCTCAATCGGTCATTGCGGACATACGGGGCAATCGGTGTTTTTGAACCGTGAATCGGGTCTTTACGTCATAATTTTGAGCGATGCCACCGTTTCAACCGTCAGAACCTTTGGCGGTGAGCGGTACGGCAAGGTTATGGAAATGCGCAGGCTCATCCACAACGCCATAAAACAAGATTTAGGACTGTGAAAAATGAAACATTTATATTTTTGCTCGTGTGATGAAAAGGGCGGCATTTACCACTATACTTTGAGTAACGGCAAATTCACTTTTTGTGAAAAGACTGACCTCGACCGCCCAACCTATATGATAATTGACGGCAACAAAGCGTATATCACGCTTCGTGAGACCGATGCTAATACCCATTTCGGTGCTGTTGTAACCGCCGATATCGATGAAAACGGAGCGCTTGTGAATTTGAGCGAGCCTGTCTCGTCACTCGGCATCGTGCCGTGCCATTTATGTGTCAAAAATGGCAAGATATATACCGCAAACTACCTTTCGGGCAACATTACAAGGTTACCCGACACGGTGGTCACCCACGAGGGTCATGGGGTTAACCCCACCCGTCAGGAGGCACCGCACACCCACTTCGTTTGCGTTACGCCCGACGGATATATCCTTTGCTGTGACTTGGGGCTTGACACCATTTTTACCTATGACGCTGACCTTAACGAGATTTCACGGGCAAGGGTACCCGACGGCATGGGATGCCGTCATCTTGAGTTTTCCGATGACGGCAAAGTGGTTTGGTGCGTGAATGAAATGGGCAACACCGTCAGCATTTTTGATTACTGTGACGGTGTGCTGACTTTGCGCAGGACGGTTGACGCTCTGCCCGATTTTGACGGTCAGAATACTGCCGCCGCCATAAGAAAGATGGGCGGATTTTTGTACATTTCGCACCGTGGCGCCGATTCTGTGGCAAGATTTGAAATTTTGCCCGACGGCGACTTGAAACTGCTCGAAAACACCCCTGTCGGCGGCATTTCTCCGAGAGATATTTGGGTGGTTGACGGTCTTTTGTTGTGCGCCAACGAGATCACCGACAGCGTGACCGTATTAAGACTGACCGACGGTAAGCCCACAAAATACGATACCGCACTTTCAATGAAGCATCCGTTGTGCATTTGCGCAATCGAGATTTAAGGAGGTTTATTATGCTTGACAGAAAAGCTGCCAGAGAGCTCTGGATGAAGGACACAATAGAGCACTGTGACCTGCTTGAGGGCAGGGCAAAGGACTCGATTGAAAAGCACCGCAAGGGCTGGTGCAAACTGCGCTTTGTTGACGAGGAGGGCAAGCCCGTGGTCGGCAAAAAGGTCAAAATCAATCAGGAGACCCACGATTTCAAATACGGCGCCAACATTTTTATGCTTGACGAGTTTGAAAGTGAGGCCGACAACAAGGCCTACCGTGAGCTTTTCAAAAAGTATTTCAACCTTGCTACCGTGCCGTTTTTCTGGGGCGATTTGGAGCCGGAACAGGGCAAACCCCGTTTTGACAAAAATTCACCTAAGATCTACCGCCGTCCCGCACCTGAGTTGTGCCTTGAATACTGCGAGGAAAACGGCATAGATGCCAAGCTCCATTGCCTGGTTTACGATAAATTCACTCCCGATTGGTTGCCGAAAAAAGATATGGCCGCAATGGAAAAGGCATACGAGGAGCGTTTTAGACAGATTTCCGAACGATATGCAGGACGTCTTTACGAGGTTGAGGTCATAAACGAATTGTTGCAGGTGTGGCGTTGGACGACACAGTCTGTCATTTGCGAAAAGAAGGATGTTGTCGAGTGGTCGTTCGATCTTGCACGCCGCTATTTTCCCAACGAAACCTTACTCTTCAACGAGGGTAATTACATTGCCGCATTAGGTGCCGAGGACTACCGCCATCCTTATTATCTGTTGCTTGAAAACGCCATTTTAAAGGGTGCCGAGGTCGACAAGATCGGCATTCAGCATCACGATTTCAGAGGTTCACGTGCCAAAACCGAGGAAGAATATACCGAAATGGTTATGAGAGGCAGTTTGCTTTTCAACCCCGAAACGCTGTTCAAGGGCTTAGACGTTCTGGCAACCCTGAACCGTCCTCTTGAGATCACCGAGATCACCATCCCGACCTTCGGCTTTACCGAGGAGGACGAGGAACTTCAGGCCGATCTGCTTGAAATGTTCTATACCGTTTGCTTCGGTCATCCTGCCGTGGAAACCATCATTTATTGGAACGTGCCCGACGGCTACGCCTTTGTTGAGCCCGATGCAAGCCGCAACGAGAACAACTGCAAGGGCGGTTTGTGGCGCCACGATCTGACACCCAAGAAGTCGGCCGAGCGCTTGTGGGAGCTTTTCAATAAGCGTTGGCACACCGACCTTGAGCTTACCACCGATGAAAACGGATACGTCGAGTTCAGAGGATTTTACGGTGAATATACTGCCGAAATCGACGGCTCTGTTGCCGAGTTTGGTATTCACAAGGCAGAGGATAATTGTACCGAGATTGAACTCGGTTAAAATAGTTCTTCGCACAAGGAGGAAACGTTTATGTTAAACCACGAGGAAAAACGCGGGATTTGGATGAAGGCCGTCACAGAGCACAAGGATTTGCTCGAAGTTAGAGCAGCCGAGGCCATCGAAAAGCACCGCAAGGGCTGGTGCAAATTGCGTTTTGTCGACGAGGAGGGCAAGCCCATTGTCGGCAAAAAGGTCAAAATCAATCAGGAGACCCACGATTTCAAATACGGTGCTAACATTTTTATGCTTGACGAGTTTGAAAGTGAGGCCGACAACAAGGCCTACCGTGAGCTTTTCAAAAAGCATTTCAACCTTGCTACCGTACCTTTCTATTGGAGCGACCTTGAGCCCGAGGAGGGTAAACCCCGATTCGCTAAGGACAGCAAAAAGATATACCGCCGTCCTGCGCCCGAACTTTGCGTTGAATATTGTGAGGAAAGCGGTATAGATGCCAAGCTTCATTGCCTGGTTTACGATAAATTCACACCCAAGTGGTTGCAAAAAGGCGATATGGCCGCAATGGAGAAGGCTTATGAAGAACGTTTCAGACAGATTGCCGAGCGTTACGCAGGTCGACTTTACGAAATCGAGGTCATAAACGAGATTCTTTGTGAGGCAGGCTGGACCACACAGACTGCTATCAGTGAGAAAAATGATATTTTAGAGTGGTCGTTTGACCTTGCCGCCAAGTATTTCCCCAACGACTGCCTTGTTTTTAACGAGGCTAATCAGCTTATTCCTGCCGCCAAGCAGGACTATCGCAATGCCTGCTATATGATGCTCGATGCCGCTTTGATGAAGGGCGCTCAGATCGACAAGATCGGCATTCAGCACCACGATTTTGTCGGTGCAAGAGCACAAAACGAGGCTGAATACGAAGCCGCCGTAAAATCGGGCGGTGAGATGTTCGACCCCGCAAAGCTTTTCAAAGGCCTCGATATTTTTGCCGATTTCGGTTTGCCGTTAGAGATAACCGAGATAACCGTTCCGACCTTTGGCGAAACCGAGGAGGACGAGGAGCTTCAGGCCGACCTTTTGGAAGTGCTTTACACCGTCTGCTTCGGTCATCCAATGGTCGAAACCATGGTTTATTGGAACGTGCCCGACGGTTACGCCTACTCACCCGATCCCAAGGCTTGGAACGAAAACGCCTGCAAGGGCGGCCTTTTCCACCACGATCTGACACCCAAGAAGTCGGCCGAGAGACTGTGGGAGCTTTTCAACAAGCGCTGGCACACCGATTTGGAACTTACTACCGATGAAAACGGCTACGTTGAGTTCAGAGGCTTCTACGGTGAATACACTGCCGAGATCGACGGTGCCGCCGCCGAGTTTGGTTTACATAAACACGAAGACAACTGCACAGAAGTTGAGATTTGAGGTGCATTATGTTTGATTTAAAAGGAAAACGTGCGTTGGTGACGGGTTCGAGCCGTGGCATTGGCCGTGCCATTGCGATCAAGCTTGCCCAATGCGGCGCCGAGGTGGTCGTCCACGGTGCAGGCAATATGAATAAAGCGCAGGAGACCGTCGATATTATCACCGCCAACGGAGGAAAGGCATCGGCTTATATCTGTAATCTCTGCGACACCGAAAAGGTGAAAAATATTATTAACGATATCGGTAATGTTGATATTCTGGTGCTTAACGCATCGGTTCAGATCAAGAAAAAATGGGAAACCATCACGGTTGAGGATTTCAACACGCAGGTGGGCTGTAACTGGCTGGCATCATTGCTGCTGATACAGGCCGCAGTACCCTATATGCGTGAGAAAAAGTGGGGCCGCATCGTTACCGTGGGCAGTGTTCAGGAGGCAAAGCCCCACCCCGATATGCTGGTCTATTCCGGCACTAAATCGGCACAGACCAATATGGTGCAGTCGCTGTCGCTACAGCTTGCCGCCGACGGAATCACGGTCAACAATCTTGCCCCCGGTGTCATTTACACCGACCGCAACGTTGAGGCGCTGTCCGACCCCGAGTATGCCAAAAAGGTTATGGCATCCATCCCCGTGGGCTTTTACGGTGAGCCCGAGGATTGCGCACCTATGGTCGCACTCCTTTGCTCCGATGAGGGCCGTTACATCACGGGACAGAACATCTTTGTCGATGGTGGCAAAAGCGTTCAGTAACAAACAATAAAAGCCAAAGCCTCTCAAAGCAAATGCTTTGAGAGGCTTTTTGTCAGCATTTTTCGGCTATTTCTTTAGAGGTGTATGGGATAAGCACGGGACGTTCCAAAAGACGGACATTGGGCTGGTGGAAGATGAAATACTCCTTGCCGTCAAGCGCCGTGAACAGCATTCCGTGGCCGCCGTCGTCTTTAAAGACAAGGTTATCGGACACCGACCAATGGCCACCTATCTTCCCGTTGTCGGAGTAGGCAATACCCTCACAGTAGCCACCGTCCTTAACAAAGCTTGCCCAAACGCAGGCTAACTTTTCACCGTGATTTACAACAAACGGACCGTCAGTTACAAAGTTGCCCTCACCCGTAACGCTTCTGACCCACGGTGCATCGCCTGCGCTCCAAAGCACAAACGGTTCGCCGTCGGCCTTTTTAAGGTCGGGGGTTAGACGCATACCGCACACGGTACCGTTTTTGATCTGTATCCATTCGTGGCAGAAGATCATGTAAGGCACGCCGTCCTCAACGTAAAATGTGCCGTCAAGTGCCGACCAATCCTCGGGAGTGACCTTGCCTTTAGACCAATCGGTAAAGGTGCCATCGGGAGTGTCGCAGACCAAAATTCCCGTGCCACGGGGGCCGACCTCGGGCTTAAAGGTGGCAAACATATAGTATTTGCCGTTAAACTTATGAACCTCGGGTGCCCAAAATTCCTTTATACCCCAAAATCCGTCATAATACTCAAAAATGGATTTTGCCGCGCTCCAATTTTCAAGGTCTTCACTTACGTATACGTCAAAGCCATTGTAGTCAAAGCCTCGTGAGCCGTACATATAATACTTGCCGTTATCGGTCAGAATAAACGGGTCACGGATATTTATATCGGATAGTTTCATAATTTGCGCCTCCAAGCGTTTTTACTGAAAACAGTATACCACAGCTCCCTTGAATTTTCAATGCAGTAAATTGAAAAACAGCAAAAAAGAAACCCTATCGGTTTGACCGATAGGGTTTTGATCGTCTTCAGTAACAAATTACTTAAGCTCAACCTTAGCGCCGACTTCTTCGAGCTTCTTCTTGATCTCTTCAGCCTCTTCCTTAGCGACAGCCTCTTTGAGGGTCTTGGGAGCGCCATCAACAACAGCCTTAGCGTCTGCAAGGCCAAGACCGGTGATCTCACGAACAGCCTTGATAACCTTGATCTTCTCTGCGCCAGCCTCTGCGAGAACAACGTCAAACTCGGTCTTCTCCTCTTCAGCGGGGCCTGCTGCTGCTACGGGGCCGGCTACTGCAACAGCTGCTGCTGCAGAAACGCCAAACTCCTCTTCTACTGCGTGTACGAGCTCAGAAAGCTCAAGAACGGTAAGAGCCTTGATCTCTTCGATCATTGCTGCAATCTTCTCAGATGCCATTTTAATTTCCTCCAATAAAATAAATTTGTTTTGTTTTTGTTTTTAATTTGTTTTACGCAACAAGATTATTCTGCTGCGGGCTCTGCTGCGCCTTCACCGTCTTTATCAACGATGGCCTGAATGACACGGGCGAATGCAGAAATAGGTGCATTGAATGCATTGCAAACTGTTGCGAGAAGGATGTCTCTCGGGGGCAGTTTAGCAAGCGAGTCGATAGTTGCGAGATCGATAACCTTACCATCAAGGAAACCGGTCTTGATCTTGAAGCTATCGCTCTTCTCAGCGTACTGGCTGAGGATTCTTGCGGCAGCGACGTGGTCGTCTGCGCTGGTAGCAAGTGCGGTGGTACCGTTCAGGAACGGATCCATCTCGCTAAGGTCAGAGCCTTCGATTGCGAGGTGGAGAAGGGTGTTCTTAACAACAGAGTACTGAACGCCTGCTTCACGGAGCTCTTTACGGAGCTTGGTGTCGTCTGCAACAGAGATACCCTTGTAGTCAACAACTACACCGGCAACTGCGCCTTCAACCTTGGCCTTGATCTCAGCAACCTGCTGCTGCTTCATTTCCAAAACTGACTGACTGGGCAAAATATTCACCTCCGAAAAATGAAAAGTGCCTGTTCCAAAGACGGACAGGCACGAAAAAAGTCACAAATAAAGACGATTTAAGTGTTCATCCTCGGTAGGCAGACTAAAGTCTTTACGCAAAGCACCTACTGTCTTTGGAATTAACATCAGTATATTACCACAAACCCTGCGGTTTGTCAAGCATTATTTTTAAAACTTATGCATTTTCTTTTGCGAGTCTTCTCAAGCGGTCGCCTTGGGTCAAATTCCTACGCACAATTACCGCATATATGAACAAAGCGGCAAAGGTCAGCGCCCAGGAAATGGGGTAGGACAGGTAAAGACTTTGTTGCGTGTTCCACACCTTGAAAATCGTGAACACCCACACAACACGCAATCCGCAGGCGCCGATAAGCGAGATTATCATCGGAACGAACGATTTGCCCATGCCTCGTATTGCACCCGTGGTCAGATCCATCAATCCGCAAATGAAATAGGTAGGGCAGATGATGGCCAATCGAGCCATTCCCGCCACGATATCGCTCTCGTTAGAGGCATACAGCGACATAAGCTGATGGTCAAAGGCAAGAGCAAGCAATCCCGAAGCAAGACCGGTTATACCGACAAGCACAAGTGCTGTGTAGTATATCCTTTTGAGTATATCATACCGTTTTGCACCGCAGCATTGACCTGTGAAGGTGATAATGGTCTGATAAAATGCGTGCATCGCAAGGTACAAAAAGCCTTCAACATTGGCGGCATTGCCGTTTCCGGCAATAATGCTGGGATCCTTAAAGGAGTTTATGGCCGACTGAATGACAAGGTTGGATATCGAGAAAAGTGAGCCTTGGATACCTGCAGGAACGCCGAGTGCGATGATCTGCTTGACCCATGTCGTATTCAGCCTTATACCCTTTAAATACAGCTTGATAGGCTCATTTGTGCGTATAAGCGTTATAACGGTCAATGCGCAGGCAACAAAGTGAGAAGCCGAGGTCGCAATTGCAACGCCTTTAACGCTCATATCAAAGCCAATAACCGTGATAAGATTAAGGATAACGTTTACCACACCGCCGACGGCGAGGTAGAACATAGGCCGCTTGGTGTCGCCGTAGGCACGCATTATGGCCGAGCCGAAGTTATATATCATCGAAAACGGTGCGCCGATGAAATATATCTGTAAATATTGCTCGGCAAACGGCAGAACGGTAGTTTCTGTGCCGATCAGTTTGAGCAACGGCTTGGCGAATACAAAGCCTAAAACGGCAATAACGGCACCTGCAATAAAACCGATGAGCATTGCGGTCTGTATAGCCGAGCGCAGATGCTCATTGTTTTTGGAGCCGATTATACGAGCAATAACAACGTTTACACCGACCGAAATGCCGATGAAAACACCGACGATAAGATTGATGAGCGAACCCGTAGACCCGATGGCGGCCTGCGCCAAGGTGCCGTTGACGGTATCAAACTTACCGACAACGATAAGGTCGGCGGCATTGAAAACAAGCTGCAGAATACCCGACAAAATAACGGGTATCGTGAACAGCAGCATATTTTTTACGAGCGAGCCTTGAAGCAGGTCTTTATTAACGGTTTTCTGTGACACAGTATCCCACCTCTATTAAAAAGCAGAAGAGCAAAAGAAGTAAAAAGCGAAAAATAACGGACAGTGCCGTCGGCACTGTCCGTGAAATTTAAAATTAAGCGCCGTACTTAGAAGCGTTGACCTTAATTCCGGGGCCCATGGTAGTTGCAACTACACAGGACTTGATATACTGACCCTTTGCTGCTGCAGGCTTTGCCTTGGCAATAGCACCGAGCAGAGTCTCAAAGTTCTCCTGAAGCTTTTCAGGACCAAAGGAGACCTTGCCGATGGGGCAGTGGATGATGTTCTGCTTGTCAAGACGGTACTCGATCTTACCTGCCTTAGCCTCGGTAACAGCACGTGCTACGTCGGGGGTAACGGTACCGGCCTTGGGGTTAGGCATAAGTCCACGGGGACCGAGGACCTTACCGAGACGCCCAACAAGACCCATCATATCGGGAGAAGCGATGACAACGTCGAACTCCATCCAGTTTTCACCCTGGATCTTTGCGACCAAGTCCTCAGCTCCGACATAATCTGCGCCTGCAGCCTTTGCAGCCTCAGCCTTGTCTTCCTTGCAGAATACGAGAACGCGAACGTTCTTACCGGTTCCGTTGGGGAGAACGACTGCGCCACGAACCTGCTGGTCAGCGTGACGGGAGTCAACACCCAGACGGATGTGAGCCTCAACGGTCTCGTCAAATTTTGCGGTTTTGGTTTTTACAGTAAGATCCATTGCCTCGGCAACTTCATACTGCTTTGTAGTATCAACAAGCCCAGCGCTTGCTACATATTTCTTTCCGTGTTTCATTATTAATTTCCTCCCAAATTAGTGGTTAAATCGGATATTTCCTCCCACAAGGGAGCATCAGTCTTCGACAGTGATGCCCATTGAACGTGCAGTACCTGCAACCATAGACATGGCTGCCTCGATAGAAGCTGCGTTAAGGTCGGGCATTTTCTGTTCTGCGATCTTTCTTACCTGCTCCGAAGTGATCTTGGCAACCTTGTTCTTGTTGGGAACGCCGGAAGCCTTGTCAATTCCGCAAGCCTTCTTGATAAGAACGGCTGCAGGAGGAGTCTTGGTGATGAAAGTGAAGGAACGGTCGGCGTAAACGGTGATAACAACAGGGATGATAAGACCTGCGTCATTCTTGGTACGCTCGTTGAATTCCTTAGTGAATGCCATAATGTTTACACCGTGCTGACCGAGAGCCGGACCAACAGGGGGAGCCGGAGTTGCTTTTCCGGCAGGGATCTGAAGTTTGATATAGCCAGTAATTTTCTGTGCCATTTTGTGCACCTCCAAAAATAGTGGTGGCGGCGTTTTATTTTAAAAACGCACACGGAGCGCCCGTTCAAAAATATTATTTGGCGTTCCTCCCACGGGGCGACGCTATAAAACGTCTGAAAGCGGCATTGCCGCATTTGTTTCAATTAGTCTTCAATCAGTTCGATCTGATTGAGTTCAAGCTCAACAGGTGTTTCTCTGCCGAACATCGAAATGGTGACTCGAACGCTGTTCTTCTCAACATCGATCTCGTCAACGATACCGGTAAAGCTCTCCAGAGGACCGTCGATAATGTTGACGGAATCTCCGACTGCGTATTTGACCTCGACGCTGCGCTTTTCAACGCCCAAGGACTCAACCTCTTTATCGGTAAGCGGAACCGGCTTGGAAGCCGGACCAACGAAGCCCGTGCAGCCGCGTGTGTTACGCACGACGTACCACGAGTCATCGGTAACGATCATTTTGATCATTACATAACCGGGGAATATCTTTCTTTCGACTTGGCGTTCCTTACCGTCTGCACCGATCTCGGTAACAATTTCGGTAGGTATCTTGATGTCCTGGATAAGATCCTGCATTCCACGGTTTTCGACCATCTTTTCAAGGTCGGTCATGACCTTGTTTTCATAGCCTGAGTATGTGTGTACTACATACCACTTTGCTTCGCCTAAATCTGCCATAGCTTAACCTCCCAATTCGACGGATTAACCGTAGATAAGGTCAAGTAATGCTCCGAGACCGAAGTCAACAGCCCAGATAAAAGCACCAACGATAAGACAGATGACCAGAACGATCAAGGTGTTCTTAACGACGGCTCTGGGGCCGGGCCAAACGATCTTCTTGATCTCACCCTTATAATCCTTGAGGAACTTTACAACCTTCTGAGGAATGGTGAGTGCGCCTTCACCTGCGGCCAAAACAGCGAGCTTATCTGCGGCAAGCAGATAGACCGATGCGGTGACAAAGGTGAGGAAAGAAGCAGCTGCAATGAGGAACGGAGTAGCTCCGATCTTCAAAGCTTCGCCGGCATAGCCTTCGGGGACGATTCCAAAGAGATCCAAGAAGCTTGCGGGCTTGCAGGCGATAACCAGCATATAGACCGCAGTGATGATCGAGAAAGCAATGGTAGCCCATCTGATATTCTTGGCCTTCTTCCAAAATACAGAAGCGGCTGCGAATACGACGGTCAAAGCAATCAGGACCATGTTGAACAGCAGGTGAGCGGAATTATATCCTGCAGCACCGTTGCTGAAATCCGAACCGAAAGCAAACTCTGCTCCGGCACGGCCAACTTCGTTAAGATCCTTGTAGACAACGTCACCGTAGGGGACAAAGAACAGCGCAAGGGCTGCAACGGCGAAGATAAGAGCGAGTACACCGAAAATGTTTTTAATCGTCTTCATGTGTACCTCCTTACTTCGTCTCTTTGTGAACGGTGTGCTTCTTGCAGAATCTGCAGTACTTGTTCATCTCAAGACGATCCGGGTCGTTTTTCTTGTTCTTCATAGTGTTGTAGTTGCGCTGTTTGCACTCAGAACAAGCAAGTGTGATTTTTACTCTCATGACGGCACCTCCCGTTTTACGGAAATAATTTTGTTCCCATTGTTTCAGAGAACGCGAGCCTCCCTCGAATCAGACAGCGCCGCACGCCGCAAAAACACCATATATTGTAGTGCTTTTGAAAGCGCAAACAACGTGCAGTATAACCGTTGTCCGAAAAGGGTCTAAAGTCAAAAAAAGACCCTCGCAGAGGTATTAGCATTATAGCACAACCCACCGCAAAGGTCAAGTATTTTTTTGGGGTATCGGACAAGTTTTTTATTAAAGCTCAAACGGTCACACGGGAGCACCGTCGATGTGGGCAGTCAGCGTATTGGACTTGGTAACGCTGCCCAAGTCTTCGGCGGTCTTCAGAATAATGTCGGCCACCTGCTTTGCGCAGACCTCGATACCGTCCTCGGACAGATGTATCGTGTCGGCACAGATAAAGCGGTCGATGTCGGCAGCCACCGTGGAATACAGGTCGTTTATTATGATACCCTTTTCCAAAAATTTCGGCACGATAATATCGTTATACTGTTTGATATCGGAATTTTTGTTGTAGATGTTTTTATCACTTACGGGAGTGGAAGTGGCAAAAATGACCTTTTCGTAGCGCTTGAGCAAAACATCGGCAATGCGGAGCATATTTTCAACATACTCATCCTTTGAGGTGAACAGCTTGCCGTCACCCATAATGTTGCAAATGTCCCAAAGACCGCAGTTGAAATGTACGATCCTTGAGCCGCTCATCTGCTTTTCCCAGTCAAACAGTCCACGCAGGGTGTATTTTGCAAAACGGCAGTTGTCCGCAGGCTGAAACACCTCAAAGCCCTCGCCCAAAAGCTTGGGTACCACCTTGCCGTAGCCGCTCTGTCTTATAGAATCGCCTATCAATGTTACTTTTATCATAATATCACTCTCCGAAGTTGATCTTATTTATGATATGTTCCGCCCTGGGCTATTTTGAACGCACGGTAGATCTGTTCAAGCAGCATGACCCGGGCTAATTGGTGCGGAAAGGTCATTTTGGACATCGAGAGCCTATAGTCGGCTTTTTGCTTGACCCTGTCGGACAGTCCGTACGACCCACCGATGATAAACACGACGTTGCTTTGTCCCGAAACGCCGATATCGCAAAGCTTTTGCGACAGCTCCTCGCTGTCCATCTGCTTGCCCTCAATGCACATCGGCATCACAAAGGCACCTTGAGGGATGTTGACAAGTATCTTGTCGGCCTCTGCTTCCAAAGCCGAGTTTATCTGTGATTGGTTGGGTGAGTCGGGTAGCTTTGCGGCATCGATCTCGATGCTTTTGAGGGTGCAAAGGGTCGAGAGCCGTTTTTCGTATTCCTTCACGGCATCACGCAGGTATTGCTCTTTAAGTCTTCCAACCGTTATGAGTGTGATTTTTAACATTTGTCAGCCTCAATCATTTTTCGGACAGTCGAGGACGCCTGTCCCTACATTTTTAAAATATGATAGCTTTACCGTTTTTGGGCGGTGCAATATATAATGTATAGTCCTCGTCCTCGATAAGTCCTTTGTCCATCAAGGCGGCGGTGGCTGAGCTTCTGGCGATCTCGGGCAGGTTGTTTTCACGGCTCAAGTGTCCCAAAATAATCCTTGTGGTACCCGATTCCACCAACCGTTGAAGCTCCTTGGCGCAGGCCGTGTTGGAAAGGTGACCCTTGTCACTCAAAATTCGGGTCTTCAAATGGGGAGGGTAGGAGCCCTTTTGAAGCATCGCCACGTCGTGGTTGGACTCAAACAAAACGGCGGCGCAACCTGTCAATGCCGCATGGACCTCCTCCGAAACAAAACCAAGGTCGGTGCAAACAGCACATTTTTTGCCGTCGGGGAAGCTTATTACATAGCCGCTCGAGCCCTCGCAGTCGTGGCTTGTGGCAAAGCGGTGAATTATCATTTCACCCACCGCAACATCGCCCTCTATAATATGTATACAGTCCTCAATTTCGGGGATCCCGGCCATCAAAGCGTTGGCGGTCAGGCGTGACGCAAAAACGGGGATTTGATATTTTTTGACAAACACACGAAGGCCTTGAATGTGGTCGGTATGCTCGTGTGTGATGAAAATACCACCCAAGGCCTTGGGGTCAACGGCACCTAATGACAGAGCATCCGCAATGCCTTTACAGCTTATGCCTGCATCAACAAGAATACCGTCCCTGCCGTGGCCGATGTAGGTGCAGTTGCCCGAGCTCGAGCTTGCAATGGGAAAAAGCCGTGACATAAAGATGCTCCTTTCAAAATTTTATGTATTTATATAACAAAGTATATAATAATGTAGGGGCGAACTGCGTTCGCCCGCGGGCGACCACAGGTCGCCCCTACGACGTGTGTTCGACAAAAAAATTTAAACAGCCGAGCGGCCGAGGTTGGGGTCGATATAGGTCACACGGCGGATATCTGCACCGACAGCCGACAGCTTTTCAACAATGTTGTCGTAACCACGGTCGATAAACTCAACGTTTTCGATCTCGGTGGTACCCTCGGCGGCAAGTCCTGCCAGAACCATTGCGGCACCGGCTCTCAGGTCGGTTGCTTTAACGGGTGCGGCGTTCAGGCTCTCAACACCGTTGATAATAGCCACCTTACCGTCAACCTTTATCTTGGCGCCCATCATGGTGAGTTGGTCAACATACTTGAAGCGGTTGTCCCAAACACCCTCGGTCATAACGCTGACACCCTCGCAAAGTGCGAGCAACGTGGTCATCTGCGGTTGCATATCGGTGGGGAAACCGGGGTGCGGCATTGTGAGAACGTTACAGCACTTGGGGCGCTTTCTCATAATGACACGCACAGCCTCGTCATACTCCTGCACAACGGCACCTGCTTCGATCAGCTTGGCGCTTATCGACTCCAAATGCTTGGGGATGACATTGGTTATGGTGAGGTCACCGCCCGTGATGGCGGCGGCTATCATATAGGTTCCGGCCTCTATCTGGTCGGGGATGATGCTGTAGGTCGTTCCGTGAAGCTCGGAAACGCCACGGATCTTGATAACGTCGGTACCTGCGCCCATGATGTTGGCACCCATCGAGTTCAAGAAATTGGCAAGGTCAACAATATGCGGTTCTCTTGCGGCGTTTTCTATAACGGTCAAGCCTCTTGCTTTAACGGCGGCCAGCATAATGTTGACGGTGGCACCGACCGAAACCTTGTCAAGGTAGATGGAACTACCTGTCAGTTCTTCGGCATAAGCGTTGACCATACCCGAATCAATAGTGACGGTGGCACCCAAGGCCTCAAAGCCTTTAATGTGCTGGTCGATAGGGCGGACACCGAAGTCACAGCCGCCGGGAGGGGCAACCCTGGCCTTTTTAAAGCGGCCGAGCATTGCGCCGATAAAATAACTGCTTGCACGCATTTTGGAGGCCATTGAAGCCGACAAAACGTGCGAATGTATATGAGTAGGATCTATTTCAACTGTGGTGCTGTTTATAACCTTTACGCTGGCGCCCAGCTCGTAAAGGATGCGGATTATAACATTGACGTCGGAAATGGACGGTACGTTTTCGATTCGGCAGACACCGTCGCACAAAAGCACTGCAGGGATGATTGCAACAGCGGCGTTTTTAGCACCACTAATGCAGATTTCTCCGCTTAATGCGTTTCCTCCGTTCACAATAATCTTTTCCAACAGGATGCACTCCCTCAAAAATTCTTTTAAAACCCAAAATATTATTGCCGATATTTAATGTAAAAGACGTGGGAAAAACATCAAACGGCAAAAAGCAGTCAACACCGACTGCACTAAATTCCTCAATTTATAATAACTCTACATAACATTATACATACAAACAACGCATTTGTCAAATATAATATCAATATATACCCAAAATTCGACACAAAAACAGCATATTTTGAGGTCGAAACAAATTATGTAAACCGAATAAAGCGGGTTGGATGTGGAGTCAACATATTCGGGCGATTCGTGAATCGCCCCTACATAAAGCCTTCCGTGCTTTATGTAGGGGACGGATTTATCCGTTCCGCAACCTTAAGAGGCAATCATCTTATTCGCAAGGTTTTCATATATAATTTTTGTTTTTCACTCACTCTGAAGCTTTCGACGGCCTTTTGAATGGCTCTGTTGTGGGTCGCTTTGTCGAGCAGGCGGTCTTGGATATAGGGCAAAGCGGCATCATACTGCTTGGAAAGCGCCGTGGCAAAATACCACGCCACCGCCATCGACAGATAGTAGTCGTCGGTCGGGACTTTCGCCACCCATTTCATATACTTTTCATCGAACCGCTCATCCAAAAAGTAGCGCATCAGCATCACCACGCCGTAGCGCACGGTGTAAACGTGCGAGGAGGTCAGCCATTTTTCGATATACGGCAGCAGTCGGTCGGATTCCTTTTTGAAAACTGCAGGCGAAAAGCAATCGCAGGTCGCCCAGTTGTCTATAAACGGCAAAAAGGCTTCGACCGCCAAAATGCAACGGTCAAAGTCCTTTATCTGCTCCACCAAAAATGCGTGAAGCTGGTTTTCTTCAAAATATTTGTGCGGCAAAGCGGTCAAAAACTCATTGGAGCGTGGGTTTTTGAAAAATTCTTTTGCGAATTTTCGCAAAACGGGTGTACGAACGCCAAAAACGGTCGATTTCTCGACCGTCGGCATAAGCTTACTATTGAAATTGCGGTATTGTTCATCGGCCAATTCGGACAGTTGACTTTGAACATAGTGTATAATATCGCTCATAGCTCTTTTCGTCCTTCCAACGCACGGGAAAGGGTGACCTCGTCGGCATACTCAAGGTCGCCGCCAACGGGGATACCGTAGGCAAGACGGGTGACCTTTATGCCCATTGCCTTGACAAGGCGTGAGATATAGCTTGCGGTGGCCTCACCCTCGACCGTGGGGTTGGTGGCAACGATTATCTCCTGCACCGAACCGTCGGAAAGTCTTGACATAAGCTCACGCAGCTTCAGCTGGTCGGGACCAATACCGTCAAGCGGACTTATGGCGCCGTGCAAAACGTGGTAAAGACCTTTAAATTCACGTGTGCGCTCAAAGGCCATAACGTCCTGTGCATCCTCCACCACGCAGATAACACTGCGGTCACGGTCGGCGGCAGAGCATAGCGAACAGACCTCACCGTCGGTGAGGTTCTGACAAATGCTACAGTATTTTATCTTGGCCTTGGCCGAAAGCAGTGCATCCGAAAACTTGCCTGCCATATCGTCGGGACGGGTTATGACATAGTAAGCCAGACGGCGTGCCGTCTTTTTGCCAATGCCGGGCAAACGTTCAAACTGCTCGCAAAGTCGATCGAGCGGTGCTACCGAATATGCCATCAGAACAGCCCCGGAATGTTAAGTCCGCCGGTGATGGCGCCCATCTCGGCTTCCTGGGTCTCGGCAATCTTTTTAACGACGTCGTTGATAGCGATGACGAGGTAATCCTCAAGCATCTCAACATCCTCGGGGTCAACTGCCTCGGGGTCGATGGTGATCTTCTTCATTTCGTGACTGCCGGTCATGGTGACCTCGATCATTCCGCCGCCTGCGGTAGCGGTAAACTCACGGTTTTCAAACTCTGCCTGGAAGTTCTGCATATCCTCCTGCATTTTCTGAACCTGGCGCATCATTGCGGCCTGGCTCTGTCCTTGGTTTGCTCCGGGTATTCTTGCTCTCATAACTGTTTTCCTTTCTGTCGGCTCAATCCTCTGAGCCGGGTACTTCAAGTGACTTTAATTTGTTTATAATATTCTGCAACGGGTCGGCGGCCACAGCCTGCGGCTTTTTGTAGGGGCCCAAACGGAAGGTCCTGCCCACCACGGCATTGACGGCGTTGCGGATCTGTGTACGGTAAATAGGGTCATCACTTCTCATCAGTGAGAAGAACTGATCGTTCTCGGAGTCGATCAGCAAAAATTCTCCTTGAACGTAGGCCTTTGAGCCACGCAAAACGGCGGCCAACAAGGGAGCCGCTTTAGAAAGCTCGTCCTGAACGTCGGCCCAGGCATCAAACAGCTCGGGTGCTAACCTTTCCTCCTGCGGTGCAGGGGTCGGAGCCGCTTCGGCAGGTGCTTCGATCTCTGAGGGAATCGGCGGCATTCCGTCATCCATCGATGCCGATTCAACCGCCTCAACCACCGATGCGGTATCGGGGATTGGCTCACTTGTGGCAGGAGCTTCGGCAGGTGTTGCCGAAACGGTAGTGGGAGCCGTTCTCGGAACGGAGTATTTCATAGTGCGTTCAAGCCGTTCAAGACGGTCGAGCAGGGCCTCGGGGGTCGATTCCAACTGCGGTGAGCAGAGCTTTACCACGGCGGTCTCAAACTCGGTCCTGCGGTCACACATCGACATTCTGTCAAGTGAGACCGACAGCACGTTGATGGCGTTTACGATACCCTCAAGCGGATATTCGGCGGCCTGCGCCTTTATGTCCTCAAGCTCCTTGGGAGCGCAGACGATCAGTGATGCGCAATCCTTCACGGTGCGTGCCACCATAAGGTTGCGGTAGTGGCTTATCATTTCGGTGCAGAGCCTCTGCAGGTCAACGGCGTTTTTGTGGAGCTCGTCCACCTTTTTAAGTGCCTCGCCAACATTTGAGGTGCGTATTTTATCGGCCAACTCAAGACAATAGTTGTTGCCTGCCAACGAGCAAACGCTCATAACGTCCTCATCGGTGATGTGGTGCGAGCGTGCGGCGCAAAGGTCAAGGGTAGAAAGTGCATCACGCATACCGCCGTCCGACAAAGCGGCGATCATATCGGCGGCCGATTGCTCAATGGTAAAGCCTTCCTTTTCGGCAATGTATTGAATGCGGCGGCTGATAGCCTCGCTTGAAATGCGGTGGAAGTCAAACCTCTGGCAACGGGAAAGAATGGTTGCGGGGAGCTTGTGCACCTCGGTGGTGGCAAGTATGAAAATGATGTGTGCGGGCGGCTCTTCAAGGGTTTTGAGCAATGCGTTGAAGGCGCCGATCGACAGCATGTGCACCTCGTCGAT
>JAZQCY010000084.1:0-5177 GCA_045546555.1 Acutalibacteraceae bacterium
TATGGCAATGCATATGGGCAGAACCAGATATATGCGTTGCCCAAAGTGCGGCACAAGGTCTTGGCAGAAGAAAATGGTAAGCAAGGAATAAGCCAATTCTAATTTGTTGGTCAGATTCCGCCACAATATCTTTTTCGGTGCGACGTGCCAAAAACCCTCGTTTTTCGGAACGAGGGTTTTTTATCCATGGCTTCGCATTGATTTAACTGTAAATCTATGATATAATCATCATAAAGGAAGTTACATCAACCTAACGAGTGAGCAGATATTACTTGCAAGGAGCTATTAAACGAAATTTTAAACAAAGGAGTTGCACAATGGAAAACAATGATCTGAGCAGACGTTTAGAAAACGACGCAAAAACGATTGCCTTGATCGCACTGCGTACGGGCTTGCACGTAGGAAAGATCTTGGGGGCGAAGGCTGTGTACGATTCCTTCTTCAAAAGATATGAAAAGCAGGATATCAACACGATATTCGGTGAATTTGATTACAGTCGTGTGGATAAAAGACTGCCACGTACCACCCTTTTCTTTCCCAGCGGTCGGTGGAAGCTCCAAGGTTATTTTTACCCCTGCGACAATGCCAAGGGTTTGGTTGTTGTTTGTCACGGTATGCATGCCGGTGCAGATGATTACATTCCGTTTATTGAGTATTTTGTGCGTAACGGCTACGCCGTGTTTACCTACGATTGCCAAGGCACATACGCATCAGAGGGTGACTCTACCGTGGGTATGTGCACTCCCTTGGTGAATTTGGACCATGCATTAAACTACATCGAAAGCGACAAGCAGTTATCTAAATATCCGCTATTCCTGTTCGGACATTCCTGGGGCGGATATGCGGCAACATCGGTGCTTGCTATCCACAAAAACATCTGCGGATGTGCTGCTGTAGCTCCGTTTAACAGCGGATATACGCTGTTTGTGGAAAAAGGAGAACAATATACGAGCCTTTTCTCGGATATCTTTAGGTTCGATTTCCCGAAGGAGTTTTTGAATGCATATCAAAAACTGCTGTTCAAAGACTATACAAAATACACTGCCGTAGAAGGTATAAACAGTACCGATGTGCCTGTCTACATTGCCCACGGCAATCGTGATTTCGTTATCGGCTTCAATCATCAATCGGTTATTTCCCATAAAGATGCCATTCGGAAAAAGAATGTGACCTATTACATTGGTACCGATGCCCAGGCAGGGCATAATACCATTTTACACTCACCGCAAGCCGTCGCCTATCAAAAGAAGGTTGAAAAAGACTTAAAACGGTTGAAGGATGAATACGACCGTGACCTTACGCAGGAGGAACTGACCGAATTTTGCAACGGTGTTGACCATGCTTTATACAGTGAAGTCAATATGGAAATGATGCAGGATATTTTGAATATGTTTAATAAGGCGTTAAAATAAATGGCTGTTGCTTCGGCAGAAAATACGGTGTCCCAATCGGGTGCTAAAGTAAAGGATCTCTTTGTTCCGTTTGGAACAAAGAGATTTTTTTGTTTGGAGTTGATTTTAAAACAACGACCCACGGGTTTGGGGCAATACATGCGACCGAAGCCTGCACTTTTCAAAATCTGACAAATACCGCTGAAATAATACTATTTATGCAAAAACACTTGTTATTTCAAACGTATCTGTTATAATAGTAATGCGGTATGGTTATATAGTTTACTATTTGTGTGTTTTTAAAAGTACAAATAGTTGTTAAAACAATATGGTCATAGCAGCAAACAAAAATTTTTACTGTTTTTGTTTAATGGAGCGATCGAATGAATATAGGATTAGTATTGTCCGGAGGAATGGCTAAAGGCGCACTTCAGCTTGGCGCTTTATATGCTTTAAGCGAATTTATATCACCTGAAGAAATTAAATATGTATCTTGCGCTTCAGTAGGCACTCTTAACGGCTATGCCTATATAACAAACAAGCTTGAACAAGCAAAGCAAATGTGGAGTGGGCTTTGTAGCAATGGCAAAAAAATGGGTTTAACCAAATTTCTCAGAAGCGATGTTTTGCAACAGAGTATTGTCAACCTTTATGACCCTAACGATTCAATATCTTCTGAATTTTATTGTTCTTTGCTTGAGTTGAGCACAAAAAGTATCGTATATAAAGATTTATCCATGGTGGATAAAGATAAAATACCGCTATATTTAAAAGCGGCCGTTGCGTTGCCTGTTTGCAATCGCTCGGTTCAGGTTGACGGTTCGGGATATTATGACGGAGCCGTGGTTGACAACGTTCCTGTTTTTCCGCTTTTAGACCGTGAGATTGATTATATCGTCTGTATATATTTTGATGATGTTTGCTATAAGTTTGAAAGCACGGATTTTGATAACAAGGTTATTAAAATAACCTTTCCAAACGAAACTTCATTAAGACAGTCATTTGTGTTTCAGCAAGACAGCATTGATAATATGTTAGTTGTTGGTTATGAAAGAACTAAAAATATTTTAAAAGAATATTTTAGCGATGGCTATGATAATCTCGAACAAATTTACCGTAATATAGATTTTGTTAACAAAAATAACAAAGATGGCCGTCTGCGCTTAACCGGTGACGTGATTACTACCAATTTTAATAAAATAACGCAAAAATTAACCAGAAGAAAGATTTTATAAATCCACTTGATAAAATGAACAGCACCCCAAAAGGGGAGTTACGGTTAGGGATAATTCGCCCAAAACAGCGCCTTTTTGCGGTCTAATGCGTCAAAAGACCACGGTACGCGCCAGCGTTACCGTGGTCTTTTTCCTTTTAATCATACAAAAATTCATCTGACTCGGTGCTATGCAGTTTTGTAGGATGAAATTTGAAGTAGCTGCGAAGTTGAAAAATGCAGGAATACTGCCGTATTTCAAGGCTTTTCAACAAGCAACAATTCAAATTTCACCGAAAAACCGATTTCTCCCTAATCGCAACTCCCTAAAGTGTTTAGCTTTTGAGGTGCTTTTATATATGAATGCTTTTGAAAATATGTTATTACAGCGAAAGCTGAATATCTGCAACCTTGATACCGGGATCGTCCAATACCTGTTTTAGTACATTCAGATAGTATGTATGGAATTTGCTGACATCCTCTTCGCTGGTGATCCTGGTCTGCACATCGTAAGCCATATCTATTTCTTTGGTCTTGGCATTCAAAACCTGGATAACATAGGCAGGAAGTGCGCAATTACCGTTGGTATACAAATTAAACTCCACACCCTCGGGCATATCAATCGGTATGAGCGAATAGGCAATCGAATAATAGATCAGAAGAGGTGAAGAACGGTAGATGTTGTGCATTAAGGCCTCAAAATCTCTATCTTTAAACTTGACATGTCTGTAAAGACCTTTCTGCGCAATTGAGAATGCCTTTAGGTTTTCCTCAAAGGAAAGGGTGTAATCGATCTTGGTATAACAAGCAGCACTTTGCACCTTAGGGCCTGCACAGTGCTTTTCCTGTGCGGAATTGCGGCAATTATAAAGACCTACGGGAATTATATTCTTGAGGTTTCCGTTTAGCTTAGCCAAGGCTATGGAGCTTGCGTAGAAAAGTAAATTCGTAGAGGAGCATCGATTTTCCTGACAATAGGTCAGCATCTTTTCTACCAGATCCCTGCCAATCTTGTGACGGTAGGACCGAGTGCTGTTACGGACAAGGAAAATGGGCATGCTTCGATGGTGTTTTTTGAGTTGCTTCTGCCAAATAGGGTTATCGGGGCCGTGAATACCGGCATAGAATGGCTCGGGATTATCGGTGAGTAGATTGGTGAAGTACTCCAAATGCTTTTCCTCTAAATTGCCTTTGGAGTTCTTTTCGATCTCCTTTTTGATAACCTCCTCGAAGCTTGTAGGTGCAGCAGGCAACGCTTCGCCCTTCTTCAGAGCATTATACACGTTCATAAGATCCATATACAAGACGTTGATTCCATAAAGATCGGTAACCAGATGACAAATCTTGAAAAACACCATATAACGATTGTCATAGGTGTGGATAAAATAAGGCTCGATGACAACACCGTGCATATAGTCAATGGTTTTTTTCCTGACCTTATCGATAAAGGCATCTTGCTGTTCTTTGGTTTCAAAGGACAAAACAGGCACCTTCTTGATATTCTTTCCGGAATCACCAAAGTACTGCATCAGCTGTCCCCTCTTTTTGAAGAACCTGATTCTGAGGCAGTCATTTCGTTCAACCAGAAGCTTAAAAGCCTGATCCATAAGCTCGAAATCCACTTCCTCATCAATGGTGATGGAGGAGAGGATGTTGATCACTCTTTTATATAAACTGTACTTGCATTGCAAATATGCCACGTCTTGCGAGAGACTTAAATTGTAACAAGGTTTGTCCGCCATATTCCATTACGCTCCTGTAAGTTAATATGTTTTTCCGTAACATTTAAATATTATACCACACTTTTTCGACAAAAGAAAGTGTTTTCCGACTTTTTCTTAATAATACTAATTTTTTATTAAAAAAATGATGCCTAAATCAACGCAACTTGCCAAAAAACTCGGCACGCCGACGGGTTTTTTGGTGGGTGTGTACCTCAGGCATTGCCAAAATTTTTAAAAACCTCTTGACAAATCGTTCTACACGTTGTAGAATATAATTGTACTACACGATGTAGAATGAAAATACGGAGGTAATACTTATGAGTGAAATGCAGATGGGTGCTGTTGAGGCCCGCTTTGCCGAGATCATCTGGCAAAATGAGCCGTTGCCGTCGGCCGAGCTGGCAAGGCTTGCCGAAAAGGAGCTTCAATGGAAGAAGACCACATCTTATACCGTCTTAAAGCGCCTTTGTGATAAGGGAATTTTCCAAAACAACAAGGGCACGGTGACCTCACTTATCTCACGTGAGGAATTTTTCTCAATGCAAAGCCAAAAGTTTGTTGACGAGACTTTTTCGGGCTCGTTGCCTGCGTTTTTGGCAGCCTTTACGGCAGGCAAGGGTCTGACCTCCGACGAGGTAAAGGAGCTTCGGCGCATGGTTGCCGAGTATGAGGAGGACGAGTGATGGAGGCCGTTTTTCTCAAAGTGTTAAATATGAGCATCACCGCAGGCTGGCTTGCGTTGGCGGTCATATTGGTTCGGCTTGTGTTCAAAAAGGCTCCCAAGGCCTTAACGGTTGCATTGTGGGGCTTGGTCGGTCTGCGCCTTTTGTTGCCGTGGTCGTTTGAAAG
>JAZQCY010000085.1:0-18359 GCA_045546555.1 Acutalibacteraceae bacterium
CCTACAGAAGCTCCCTCTGACGAGGGCACTCCCCATAATATGGGGAGATGTCCGCAGGACAGAGGGGACCGCCGCAGTAAGCGGCTGTCACCGCAGGTGACTGAGGGAGAGATAAGCCGTCTTTCGGCGGGCGAACACATAGGTTCGCCCCTACGATATGGCGGATGGTTTCTTTGTAGGGGAGCACCTATGTGTGCTCCCGATAGTCCTCGAAAACCCTCGGGAGGGCACAGAGGCCTTCCCCTACGACTTTTTATTATCCGCCACACCTAAAGACGGCAACAAGACAAGCCCCGACCTTTCGGTCGGGGCTTGTTGGTTTTTGTTTGACGGTTTATACGTCGCACAACCGGGCGGTTTATCGATTAGTTAGCGTAATCGGGCCACCAGGGTGCTGCGGAAGCGCCAGCTTCACCACCGTAAATGGCGTCAGCGAGGTCTGCTGCCAATTCGGTATTCTGAACGAGTGACATTACCGTCAGCTCGGGTTTGATATACTCTTTCATTGTAAGCAACCTCCTATTACTTATTAGCTACGTCGTTGTAGCAGTATGCCTGAGTGTTGGTGTAAACGGTCTGGTCGTTAACAACTGCATACATTACACAGGTGATCTCGGTATCGAGAAGGTTGACCTGAACGCCCTCACGGGTAAGACCGGTGATAATAAGCTGATAGTCATAGGACTTTCTGCCGTAGTTATCGGTAGAAACCTGATAAACGACCTCTTCCATACCGTCAGCCTTAACCTTGGCGGAGAGTGCCATGCTGGTGTTAGCAGATGCGAGGTAATCCTCAATGGATGCACCGTTCAAAGCTGCGGTGGGAACGGCATAGAAGCCGATCTCGGATGCTGACTCTCTGAAGTCACCGGAAACTCTGCCCTTGAAGCGGATACCTGCAGATACGTACTCGCCGGTCTGTTCGTCGGTGCCTTCGCCACGGATAGAGCCTTCAGCTACAAGGTCTTTGTCCTTAACGGGATCGAGGTCATCAAAAGCGGTAATGGTGATCTTGTCGATAACCATTGTGAAGTTACCATATTCTTCGCTACCGTTACCGGCGTTCAGACGGATCATCATAGTATCAATAACACCGCTCTCGGTTACAGCGGAGGTGTAGTTAGGCATGGTGAACGAATACTTAACGGTACCGTTGGTGCTGGGAAGAGTTTTGCTAACACTGTCACCGATCTTACGTACAGCACCTGTGCCGTAACCGTCAGAGTACAGCGTCTGAACAGTGGTAGACTCGGGAGCCTCATACTTCTCGGCATCGGTGGATTCACCGATGAAAGAATCATAGTAAACGGTCAAGATGTACTTCTGGCCGGGGACAAACTTAGCAAATGCCTTGGTAGAATCATTGTAAGCAGGGATCATAAAGCCGGTGTTTCTGGCGGTAAAAGTAAGTTTACCGTTTTCGTTTGCAAGCTTGTAAACATTAGAGCCCTTGTCAACATTTGCAGTGTAGTTCTTTACCATTGCAAAGTCTTCAATAATAACAGTGGGGTACTTGGCATAGATGGTTGCATTAGCCTCGGGAACCTTGGTAGCCTCGGTGGTGAGGTTAGCATCAGAGTACCAGCCAAGGAACTTCTCGCCCATAGCAAGGTTCTCTGCGTTGGCGCCGTCGTCAACAGTAAGATCGGTGCCCTTGTAGCCCACATAAGTGCTGTACTCACCATTGTCGTTGACGAACATCGCTACAACATTTTCGTTGTATACAGTATGAGCAAACTCAAAGCTTTCGATAGCGATCTCGGATCCGACACCGCCAAGAACGATTCTAAATACATAATTGCCCTGATTGACGAGCTTGTAGGTCAAGTACTGCCATTCATCCGAAGCCTCGGTAACATCAACCGACTGGAAGAGGCAGGTGCTGCCTTCGGTGGTGGAAGCACGGCCGACACCGATGGTGGCCTTGCCCGATTCACCGATCTTGTTGACCTTGTACTTTAAAACGATGTATGCGTAGGTGGAAGGACTACCCGTTGCGTTTCGACCTCCCGTTTTGACCTGAGCGGCGCTTGCGTTCAAAACGTCAATACAGTCATAAGCATTGATAACACGATTGTTATTGGTTACGGGTGCATTGTCGTTGGTGGGAACAAAAACAGTCTCACCTGCGGCATTGACATAAGAGTTGGTCATCAGAGATGCGCCGGGAACAGTGTATTTTACAGTTTCATGGAAAAGGTCGGCCTTGGGTGCGCCGGTCTCATCAAAGTAAACACCGAAGTCATACTTGCCATGGTCGTAAGAGACAGGATAGGTCTCGGTTACGATGTTGATGTTCTTGACGTAACCTTTGAATGTACCGTAGTAGGTGAGGTACAGATAAGGCAGAACCTGATCGGCTGCGCCGTTAACCTTGCCCTTTACCTGGTATGCGGCAAAACTCATAGCGGCAGTGTGCCACTTGCCGTCACCGATAAACTCTCCGCTGATACCGGAGTTTGCAGACGTGATCGCTGACTTCGAATAGTTCGCAGAATAGGCAGACTGTGCACCGTAGTACAGAGCGAAACCGCTAAAATCGGTTCCCGAAGCAAGATAATAGTCAAAGGTAACGGTGTAGGTGGTGCCTGCTACGGGTTCCCACTTCTTGGTGTTGTCATCGGGATCGGCCAACTCAAAGTTGGGACGGTCATTCGTTGCATTAAGAGGCAAAACCTTTTCGCCGGTGCCGGTGGGATCGTCAGTAATTTCACCACGGGAAATAACAGTAACACCCAGGTCATTGGGGGTGATTTCTTCTGCCGAAACGGCAATTGTGCAGACAGATGCGAGCATCAGAACTGCTAAAAGAATACTTAATACTTTTTTCATAAATTTTCTCCTCATTTCGTTTAAAAAATAATTTTTTAAAAAAAGTGCAAAAATGTCCTGACCTAACATTTGTAAAGGGATATGTAGTTTTCTGCCAAAAGCATACAAAAAAATAAGTACACGCATAGCAGACTACTATACTATTATATAATACTTTTTGTTTTCAAATTTGTCAAGAGGCAAACAACACAAATTAAAATGTTAAATCAAAATCATTCAAAAAACAATATTATAAATATTTTTGCGAAATTGATTGTATATCTGATATTTTGATAGTGGATGAGGAAAACACCGTCACGACAGATTATAAATGATACAATATAGTAAAGTCGTCTTACGACGGACCGTCGGGGACGCCGGTCCCTACATTGCGTCTGTAGGCTTGATTGTAGGGGAGGGCCTCTGCGCCCTCCTGAAAACCGTCTTGCGGCGGGCGAACACAGTTCGCCCCTACGGTAAGGTGGATGGATTCTTTGTAGGGAACGGATTTATCCGTTCCGCAAAGTTGGCTTGCGAAATCCTCCCGTCATTGCTTCGCAATGACACCCTCCTTTAGGCAAGGAGGGCTCGGCGGGCGAACACACAGGTTCGCCCCTACAGAAGCTCCCTCTGACGAGGGCACTCCCCATAATATGGGGAGATGTCCGCAGGACAGAGGGGACCGCCGCAGTAAGCGGCTGTCACCGCAGGTGACTGAGGGAGAGATAAGCCGGCTTTCGGCGGACCGTCGGGGACGCCGGTCCCTACATTGTGTCTTTACACTTTATTGTAGGGAAGGCATTTATGCCTTCCGTTAAGCCATCTCACGGTGGGCGATTCGTGAATCGCCCCTACGGCAAGGAGGGCTCATCAGGCAATCGCCCCTACGGTTACCCCACCTTTTCAGCCTTCCCTATCCTACCGCACCTGCACCGCCGGGCACATGAACATAGGCCCCTTCCCTGTCACCGACAAAAAACATCCTTGCAAATGACTGCTGCGTATGGTATAATAATTAAAAATAATCCAGCGGAGGTGTTTTTGTGCATTTGCAGGAATCGGGCGAAATGTATCTTGAAACTATTTATGTCCTGACACGTAAAAGCAGCACCGTTCGTTCCGTTGACGTTGGCGAGCATATGGGCTTTTCAAAGCCCAGCGTCAGCCGTGCGGTCGGTCTTTTGAAGGAGGGCGGCTACATCACGGTTGATAACGACGGTTATCTTCATTTGACCGATGAGGGTCTTGACATTGCCCACAAGATTTATGAGCGCCACACGATATTGACCAAATTTTTGACCGATATCGGCGTTGACCAAGAAACCGCCGCCGAGGATGCTTGCAAGATGGAGCATTGCATCAGCGACACTACCCTTTTGTGCATCAAAAAGCATATTGAGGGAAAATAAAATTATTTGCTATACAAAAAAGGAGCAGGTAGTGACCTGCTCCTTTAGTTTTTATTTTACTTTTGTAATACCCGAAATGTCGGTCACCTTTTTGATGGATTTTACACGAAGGCTCTCAACAACCGGCTTAAAGCCTTGGATTTGTTGGCTTTCATAGCCGTATTCCTCTACCGTTGCGACCGAAAGGTTGGAATATCCGCTATATGTATACTCGGTTGCATAATAGTACTGATGCTCTCGGTCCTTCTCCTCAACATCGGGGCCGCCCTTCAGATAATCGAAATATACAGTGAAGGTGCCGTTTGAATCCTTATATCCGATCACCTCGTGCGAGAAATCGCCGGGGCCGCCTGCGGCGGGATCGGAGCAGTAGAAATATCCGTCGGAATAGGTCTGCGTTCCAAGTGAGCACTTATATTCACCCTGCTCCTTCAGCTTGGCAAATTCCGCATCGCTCATGATAAACTTTTCACGGATGGACTTCAGCATTTCGGCTTCGGGAATCTTGACATTCCAATCGTCAAGATGCTCACCGTCGGCATTCCACCAACTACACTCGATGACGAGATTATAGCTCAAGGAGCCGTCGTCATTGATCTCGGCAACGGCAAGTCCGTCACCCGAAACGCCTGCACTAATGGGATAAATATTCGACAGCTCGAAATTATCCTGACCGCAAACGGTGCATTTCTCGTCCTTGACGGTGTGTTTTTCAAGGCTTATCTGCTCACCGCAATCAGAGCAGACCTTGGCGTGGTTTACAACGTCGAGCTTGGAACCGTCGATGATGTTCTTACCCGTCGAAACCGACTTTACCTTGGTGTTTTTATGCTCGCACTTGGCCTCTTCGGGCTTTGACTGCGTATCGTCAGAGGAGCTTGTCTCGCTCTCGGTGGGCTCTTCAGGCTTAACGTCAACCGCCACGGTGACCTCCGCCTTAATATCAAGCTCAACCAGCTTTTCGTCTGCGGCGGTCTTGATATCGGCCAGAATTTCGGTTGCTACGACCGTTTCATCAGCGACCTCGGTCACCTTTATGTCAATCTTGGCATCGGCCTTGACAAAGCCGCCGTCGTTAGCCGCCGAAATAAGGTTGTTGACCACAGCCTCGACCTTTTGACTTTGGAAGGTTATCTTAGCTTCGATGGATTTTGCATCATCGTTCACCGATTCGACCGCCAAAACGATGCCGTTTGCGTCAAGATAGAGTCTGAACTGCGGATTTATGGTGACCAAAATGACCGACGCATAGCCCTGCGGCTTTTCAAAGGCGTCTTGGGTATCGGATACGGTGCTTGACGATACGTCGGTATCAGACGAAACGTCCGACGAAGCATCATCACCGCAACCAACCGCAAAGGTGGCCAAAAGTAACACAGCCAACAGTAAACTCAAAAGCTTTTTCATAAAAATCTCTCCCTCACACAGGTTGTACTATATCATAATATAATCAACCGACCAAAAAATCAAGTGCTATATTCAACTTCTTTAAATATTGGCCGCATCCACACTGCTCAACGGCAAAAATGCTTGGATGATTATCGGTCGCCTGCGGACAGTCGAGGACGCCTGTCCCTACAGAATGTCAATTTGTAATGTCGTTGGGGCGAACTGTGTTCGCCGCCGCAAGACGGTTTATCTCTCCCTCAGTCACCTGAGGTGACAGCCGCTTACTGCGGCGGTCCCCTCTGTCCTGCGGACATCTCCCCATATTATGGGGAGTGCCCTCGTCAGAGGGAGCTTCTGTAGGGGCGAACTGTGTTCGCCCTTTTGCCTCCCTTGCCTAAAGGGAGGTGGCATTTTCGCAAGAAAATGACGGAGGGATTCTGACGGGCGTTCAAAGAACGCCCCTACGGTCAAATGAAACAGGAAGTTAAACGCATCAAAAAAAGGCTTGAGGAAAACCCTCAAGCCTTTTTTAGTATGAAGTTTAAATTACTTCTTTGCGGCCTCTTCGACAGCAACTGCACAAGCAACGGTCATACCAACCATGGGGTTGTTACCTGCGCCGATAAGACCCATCATCTCAACGTGAGCAGGAACGGAACTTGATCCTGCAAACTGAGCGTCACCGTGCATACGGCCCATAGTATCGGTCATACCGTAGGAAGCAGGACCTGCAGCCATATTATCGGGATGGAGGGTACGTCCGGTACCGCCGCCCGAAGCAACGGAGAAGTAGTTTACGCCGTTCTCGTTACACCACTTTTTGTAGGTGCCTGCAACGGGATGCTGGAAACGGGTGGGGTTGGTGGAGTTACCGGTGATGGAAACACCAACCTTCTCAAGCTGCATAATTGCAACGCCTTCGGGAACGTTGTCCGAACCGTAGCACTTAACGTCAGCTCTGGGGCCGTTGGAGAAGGGCTTTTCGGAAATGACCTTAACCTCTTCGGTGTAAGGATCAAACTCGGTCTCAACATAGGTGAAGCCGTTGATTCTGGAAATGATGTAAGCGGCGTCCTTACCGAGACCGTTCAAAATAACACGGAGGGGCTTTACACGAACCTTGTTTGCGTTGAGGGCGATCTTGATAGCGCCTTCAGCAGCAGCAAAGGACTCGTGACCTGCCAGGAAGCAGAAGCACTCGGTCTCTTCGGAAAGAAGCATCTTACCGAGGTTACCGTGGCCCAGACCAACCTTACGGTTTTCGGCAACGGAACCGGGGATACAGAACGACTGCAAACCGATACCGATAGCGGCAGCGGCATCAGCAGCCTTTACACAACCCTTCTTGATTGCGATAGCGCAACCAACGGTGTAAGCCCACTTTGCATTCTCAAATGCGATGGGCTGGGTCTCTTCAACGATCTTATAGGGGTCGATACCCTGTGCGTCACAGATTTCCTTACATTCGTCGATGGAGGAAATTCCGTATTCTTTAAGAGCGGCAAGGATCTTGGCCTCACGTCTCTCGTAACCTTCAAACTTAGCCATATTCGTAATTCCTCCTTAAATTATTCTTTTCTGGGGTCGATGTACTTAACAGCGTCTGCGAAACGGCCGTATGTACCCTTGGACTTCTCATAAGCCTCGTTAGGCTCCATACCCTTCTTGATGAAGTCGGTCATCTTGCCCAACGATACGAACTCGTAGCCGATAACCTCATTGTTCTCATCAAGAGCCATTCTGGTGCAGTAGCCTTCGGTCATCTCAAGGTATCTTACGCCCTTGGCCTTGGTGCCGTACATGGTACCGACCATGGAACGCTCACCCTTACCGAGGTCTTCCATACCGGCGCCGATAACAAGACCGCCCTCAGAGAAAGCAGACTGGCTGCGGCCGTAAACGATCTGGAGGAAGAGCTCACGCATAGCGGTGTTGATAGCATCGCAAACAAGGTCGGTATTAAGAGCCTCGAGAACGGTCTTGCCGGGGAGAATCTCGGCTGCCATAGCGGCAGAGTGAGTCATACCCGAGCAACCGATGGTCTCAACGAGGGCCTCCTCAATGATACCGTCCTTGACGTTGAGTGAAAGCTTGCAGGCACCCTGCTGAGGTGCGCACCAGCCAACACCGTGGGTGTAAGCGGAAATGTCTTTGACATCCTTGACCTGTACCCATTTACCCTCTTCGGGGATAGGTGCGGGTCCGTGATGGGGTCCCTTGGTTAAAGGACACATGTGCTGAACTTCGAGTGAATAATCCATAACTTAAAACTCCTTTCGTGGTTTAACCTTGCTAATTATAACTGATTTCAATTAAAAACTCAATACCTAAAAACAAAATTGTTTAAATTTTAACAAGATTGCAAATCTTCCGACATTTTATTACAAGTATTTGGCTTTTTTCACAGAATCTTCCCGTGGTTCGCACCGATTCAGGACTTCCCTTGTCGGTATTCAAGAGGAGTATGTCCCGTATGCTTTTTGAACGCCGTGCAAAATCTTGAACGGTCAAAAAATCCAACCTCTTCGGCAACCTCTTTTATTGAAATATCGGTCTCTTTAAGCAGTCGCTTGGCGACCTTCATTTTTTCGTTTATGACGGCTTTGTGTATCGTTATTCCCGTCTCACTTTTGAAAATTCTATTAAGGTAAAACGAATGATAACCAAGCTCCTTGGATATTTCCGTGTTGGTTATTTCACGGTCGTAATTTTTGCTGATATAAAGCATTATTTTTTGCACGGTTTCACAAGGCTCTTGTGACCGAGAATCGGCTCTTTGAGCAATATAGCAAAGTATCTCTTTAAGTATTGCCGATGTGAAGGTGTCCGAATAAGACTTGGGGTAGCTGTAATGGATCAGACACTCCTGCATTTTATCCTCAACCTCAAACGCTTTTTCAAGAATTATAGGACTTTGAAGCTCAAGCGGAGGGTCGTTTTCAACAATCAAGCCTTCATCAAAAGCCTCTGTTCCTATTGACGGCGGACGGGGCGTTTTTTTGTCGGAATGTGAACGGGTCATATCAAAATTGAAAACTATTACCTTAACCTTGCCGTCAAAATAATATGGTGTTGCAGGTCTGAAATAAACCAGCGCTCCTGCCGATATGGGGTGCCTTTCGCCAAAGCAGACAAAGTCACCGCTACCGTCTATAACGTAAAAGATACGGTAATCGTATGAATAATAATCAGGTATCGTCGACAAAACCGACGGTTGAAGACCTGCATAACGCAGAAACGGATTTATATCGCAAAGCTTCATCCTTTCGCCTCCAAGGTTTGTTTTTCAAACTTTTTTGTTTGTTTTTCGCATTGATTATAACAGAAAAAAGTCATACAATCAATACATGGCAGAAAAATTCTAAAGATATTTTTTAAACTAAAAAAGAAAAAGGGGGCTAATAATTGAGATTCATAGTTGGATATCCTCTGAATCAAAATGACAATTTTATTTGTGACATCATTAACAACCAAGAGCATATTTCGGAGGTCTATTTTTCGTGGCCTGAAATGCCAAACGGCAGAAGCTCGTTGGACGTTAGCGGCGAGTTAACCGCGTTCGAACATCAATGTAAGCTTACGGACGATTTAAAACGGTTGACCGAGAACAAAATTAAATTGAATATACTTTTCAACGCTAACTGCTACGGTAAGGACAGCCAATCGAGAGCATTTTTCACGAGGATCGGAAATCTATTGGATTATATAGCCTCTAAGTTTGGGCTCAATTCGGCAACGACATCCTCTCCCCTGATTGCAAAATTTATAAAAGAAAATTTTGACGGCATTGATGTGAGAGCCTCAGTCAATATGGAGATCGGCAGTATTGAGGGCATTTCCTATTTATCGGAATATTTTGACAGCTTCTATGTCAAGCGTGAGACAAACCGAGATCTTCCGACGCTTTTAAGACTTCGTAAATGGTGCGATGGCAACGGTAAGCAGATGTATCTTCTTGCCAACAGCGGTTGTCTGAACAATTGCTCAGCGCACATATTCCACGACAATCTGGTTGCTCATGAAGCCGAGATCTCGGCTATGGACAACGGTTATCAGTTTGGCGGCATTTGCTGGGAGTATCTTAAAGCCAAGGATAATTTTTATAATTGGCTGTCCCGGACAAATTTTATAAGACCCGAGGATATAAAGCTTTATGAGGAGCTTGTCCCTGCCGTGAAGCTTGCCACAAGAACAAATTCTGCACCCTCACGTATTCTTCGTTCTTATATAGAGGGCCACTACCGCGGCTCTGCAATGGAGTTGCTGGAGCCAAATCACAGCGGACTTTTCTATCCCCGATTTGTTGAAAATTCGCTGATAGACAAAAGCTTCGCCTCTCATGTTATGAGTTGCGACAAGCAATGTGAAAAATGTACCTATTGCGCTGATGTTATGAGGCGTGCGTGTATTAAGCTCGACGGCGATCCGTCGATAAAAGTGTAAAGGAGCAACGATATGCTTACAAGTGAAATGATCAAAAAAGCTGCGCTTGAGGCCGGAGCCGATGCCTGCGGTATTGCGCCTATATCAAGACTTGCCGGCGCACCCGATGATATGAACCCGAAATTCCTTTTTCCTGAAGCAAAAAGTGTTATCGGCTTTGTTTTTCGTATTCCTCGAGGAGTTCAGCGCGGTATTGAAGAAGGAACACAGTTTTATCAATACCCTTCAATGGCTTACGGTGGAATAAATGAGATCTTCGCCCCGGCGGTGCTTTACCACGTTGGAAAGCTTATTGAGGACGAGGGGTATGAGGCGTTTGTTTACCGAAACACGGGCGCAAGAGGTAGCGTTTCCGATATGGACGGAAGCCCCGGAAACACTCTTTCTCCCGAAGAACAGATCGAGGTAAATGAAAACGCAAAAACCTCTACAGCACACCACCGAAGCGTTCAGTTTACCCGTCCCACAAGAGAAGACAACGTAGCCCCGGATCTTCAATTCCAGTTTCGTCTTGTTGCGGTTGCCTGTGGCCTGGGTGAGATAGGCTGGAGCAAAATGCTGCTCACGCCACAATTCGGACCCCTTCAGCGAGTTGCCTTTCTGTTTACCGATGCCGAGCTTGAATACGATGAGATGTATAATGGCGAGCCTCTTTGCCGAAAGTGCGGTGCCTGTGTGCGTGAATGTCCCGGCGGATGTATACCTGCCATCAATTCAGGCAAGACCGTAAGCGTAGACCTTGACGGCAAGATATGCGAATGGGGCGACATTGATATGTGGCGTTGCTATGCATTCTATACCCACGCAGGAAGGTATTACAATCCTTTTGTTCCTAAAGAAGTATTTGACGCAAACGAAAACGGTGATCTTGACCTGCTTGAAGGAAAGACCGATATCGCCGATGAAAAAGAGATAATGAAGGTCTACGGTGCACTTCAGAAGTATTTTCCGAGTTGGGTCGGCTACAATATGGCAAAATGCGGCGGTTGTATCAGAGGCTGTGTTTCTATGCTTGAAAAAAAGGGTGGCTGTATGGAACACCGTTTCAAAGAGCCTCTCCGTCACGGCAAACCGTGGAAGCTTGACCGATGACATTAAAAACATTTCAAAGAAAAGGAGAAACTTTAAATGCTTACAAGTGAGGCCATAAAGCAAAAAGCAAAAGAGCTTGGTGCGAGTGTTTGCGGAATTGGCAGAGTTTATGAAGAAACCGACCCTCAAAAAGACCCGAGACAGATACTCCCAAATGCCAAATGTATTATCGGCTTTGGTTTTGTGGTGCCAAAAATGCTCTTCAACACCATGCACAACGACACTCAGTATTATACATATACCACATTGGGAGTTAAGTACCCCGATGAAGAATTGGCAGAGATATTTTTGCTGAAAATAGGCGGTATGATCGAGAACGAGGGCTACGATGCCTGCCTGCAGAAATCTGTTCCCAACCTTCGCATAAAGGGCGATAAGACGACCAATCCCGAGGTTATGGACACTTATGAGCTTATTCACGCAACGGCAGTAGCCCCAAACAAGCCTGCTCCCGATGTTATCATTGATTTCGGCAAAGCGGCAAAGACTTGCGGTATTGGAGAAAGAGGACTGAGCGGTAAGATACTCAGCCCGAAGTTTGGTCCTTACATCCGCTACTGCTTTATAATAACCGACGCTCCCTTAAAGGTCGATGAGCCGCTCGAAGCTCCCGTTTGTGACAACTGCGGCGAGTGTATGAAGGCTTGCCCCGGTAAAGCGATAGACAAAAACGGACTTGATACCTGGCAATGCTCTGTATATTATAAAGGCGCTCACAGGTCTAATCCGTTTATGCGAGATGATTTTCTGAGCGGTGATCCAAACCGTGAGGCTATTATCAACGGAGATTTCCGCTTTGACGCCGAAAGTGCAAGAGCTATATATCCAAAAATGGATTTTCTTCCGAAAACGCAGTGGGGATACTCGCCCTGCCTTTGCGGCAGAGCCTGCGACTATGCCTGCTACAGCCACTTGATAGGAGGTAAGAAGCAATGAAAGAAAGAATAATTGAACTTTGCCGTAAATGCGGAGCCGATCTCGTCGGCTTCTCCCCTATCACACGTTTCCCTGCCGATTCTGCCGTTCACCGTCTTATGCCCGAGGCAAAGACTGTAATCGGCCTTGGATTCAGAGTGCTTCGCGGAGCTTACCGAGGAATCGAAGAGGGCAGTACCTACTATCAGTACACCACTATGGGCGTTGAAAATATGGAAGAAACCGTTATGCCTATGGCATCGGTGCGTCTTTCGATGATGTTGGAGGAGGAGGGCTATTGTGCGCTTCCTCAGCGCCGTCATCAGCAAATAATGGCCGAGGAAAACTCCACCAATCCCGAGGTTGCCTTTGATGCAATTTACAGAGGCCGTCCCGAAGAAGCACAAATGGACTTTAACGAAGCGGCGGTGCTTTGCGGCCTTGGTGAAATAGGCTTTCACGGAGCACTGCTTACCGATGACTTTGGCCCGTTTGTCCGCACCTGCTTTGTTCTGACCGACGCTGAAATAGAAGCAACCCCCGTAAAGGAGCCTCACCTTTGCGACAAATGCGGCGAATGTGCCAAGGGCTGCCCCGGCAAGGCTATTTCCGATGACGGAACGGTCGATGCCTGGCAATGCTCGGTTTATTATAACGGCGCAAACGGACTCAAAAATCCCTTTATGCCGCCCGATGCCTTCAAGGATCTTGAAGACAGGGTCGCCATCATAAGCGGCGAAGCCAAGGTGACACCCGAAACCGCAAGAAAGATACTTCAAAACATTTATTTCTATCCCCCTGCACAGCACGCCTATCAGTGTTCCATCTGCGGCCGTGCCTGCGACATCAGCTGTTATATACATCTTGAAGAAAAAGGTGTGCTTTCCAAAAGCTTCAAAACGCCTTTCCGCAAGCGTGAGGAATGGAAGTTCGAGATAGAAGATTTTAAAAACTGATTTTTATTCTTGATTCTGCTAGCCGGTAGCGGTATAATCCAGTTATACTTGATGGTAAAGCAATATAATAAGGTGGTATTGAATTGAACTTACAGCTTATCGGTGAAATATTCGGCGGAATTGGTGTAGCAGTCGGATTTTTGATTTTTCAACAAAAGAAACGAAGCGGGATCCTGATGGTGAAGCTGGCCTGCGATGTTCTGTGGGCGATACATTACTTGCTTTTACAAGCCTATACGGGCGTGGCTCTCAGCGTTGTTGCCGCAACAAGAGAGATACTGTTTGCAACCATCGGAGCAAAGGACGGCAAAAAGCCGTTGCCCCTGCTGTTTGTTTTCCTTGTGCTGAACGCCGGCGGCGTGATACTTGTCTGGAACAGCCCGTGGAGCGTCTGTTCGCTTATATCCGGCTGTCTTGCAACGCTTGCCTTCTGGCAGACCGTCCCGACAAGAATCAAGATATTATCGCTTTTTGTTTGTGCCTCCCAGATGACCTATGCGATAGGAATCGGCTCACGCTCGGGATTGGTAAACGAGATAATCACCGTTGGCTCGATCACTTTATTCTTTATCCGTATGCTGTTGGAGAAACGCAACGAAAAAAGAAAGCTTGAAGGAGCAACTCAAAATGACGGAAATCCTTAAAAAAGACGGTTCGCATTTTATCACAGTTGATAAAAAAGCGGTGGCTTGTATTCCCGAAGTACAAGGTGCGACCGATACCTTTGAAAAAATTGAGGACGGCGCTTTCAGATGGCATCGGCATACCGATGTGCCGACCGACCGTATGAGAATGGAGGTTACGCTTTTAGGTGAGGCGACCTTTACTATGGTGCCTGCCGTGAGCTACAACGGCAACGGCTGGGGCGACACACCCGAATATGTCGGTGACCGTGCCGAGGACGGCACTCCGTGGTCGTGGGCTTCGCACCGAGTCACCATCCCCTCTTGCACCTACAGTGAAAACGATACCGTTAGTATCGCACTTATGGCCGAGGCCAACAGCAACTCTGCCTGCTCACTTTATAAGACGGACGAGGGCGAAAAGCACGTGCTTATCTTCCCCGAAGAAGAAAGACCTAAAACCCTGCACCGCCATTTTTGGGGTGAGCCTTTTCAAGGCACAATGAAACCCCGATGTGATTTTGAGGGTATAATTCTGTGTCAACCCTCTGACGGCAGTCGCCACAGATATAAAGACCTGCTCGATTTTGCCTGGCGCTATTACGGTCACGCAATCAAAGCACCCAAAAGTGCCGAGGAGCTTTATAGGCTTTCTATCGCTTACTGTCACTACCTTTTACAAAGAGAAAAAGACGGATTTGTGGGATTCACCAACGGCGCACAATGGTGCCCTTACAGCCACTCGTATGAAAAGCTGGAGCACACCTATGAAATCGGCTGGGTGGGTCAGAACGCCTCACTTGCCAATGCGTTTATCTATGATTATATCGTCAACGGCAATAAAAAGCACCTCGGCATCGGCATTGCCGCCCTTGATTCTTGGTTAAAATATTTCAACCACGAAAAAGGCTTTATCCCTGCCCACGTAAACTATCCCAAGAGGCATTCTGCGTGGAGCATTGATTGGAGCACCGTAAAAAAAGAGGATGTTGACCGTTGGGAATGGGGCGAGGCTCAGCTTGAGGGCATTCTTGAAAGCGCAGGTAAACCCAAGCGTAGCAAGGGTGTTGCGGTGGCACACGATGCCTGCAACCTTGGAACTGCCGCCGAAGGATATTTTGAAGGCTACGACCTGCTGCAAAAAATCGGTGTTGACAGACCTAAATACCTGAAAGCCGCACTTTCCACCTGCGATTTTGCGTTACAAAGTCAGGATGAAAATGGTTGCTTTGCGAAATCGTGGGATAAAGACGGCAACGTGATCTCCAAGAAAGGCACCATCGGTTGCTTCCTCATTCTCCCCTTGCTTAATGCTTACAAACGAACCAACGATGAAAAATATCTCGATTCGGCCGTTCGCGCGTTTGATTTTTATTATGAGGAGCTACAGCGTGAAGGCTTTACCACGGCAGGCGCTTTGGATACCTACAGTATAGATAAAGAATCTTCATCTCCCCTGCTCCGTGATGCGCTTGCGCTTTTTGATGTGACCAAAAACCGTGATTATATTGCCAAGGCTGAAAAAATTGCCTGGTATCTTTGCACCTGGATGATGCATTTCACCGTGGAATACCCCGACGGTTGCGTCATCAAAGAAATGAACTACGATACATTTGGCTCGACAAGCGTTTCCACGCCGCACAACGCCTGCGACCAGTATGCGCTTCGGGATGTGCTGTCCTTTATGAAGCTTTATGAGCTGACAGGCAACACCCAATGGCGTGAACGTGCGCTTGCGTTCTGGTGCAACGCCACACAAGGAATTTCGGACGGAACGCTTGTGATAAACGACCGACTGCGCCCTGCAGGAAGTCAGGACGAGGCCATTGCTCACACACGCTGGGAGCGCAACTCCACCCCTGCCTTCAGCCCCACTCAATGGCTCTCCGCCTGGCCGTGTGCATTCCGACTTGAAAACTTACGTTGGCACAAGGATTGGAGCATATTTGACCAAGGCTTAACCGAAATCGAAGGACATTTGCGATAAATATCAAAAACCTCTCCGGTGATGATGAACGGAGAGGTTTTTCTATACGGTATGAGTTTCTTAAATGAGCTTGAAATCACCTTTTACTTTTTTCAAAAATCCCGAACCGCTGTCCTCACTTATAAGATAGTCAATGTCGGTCAGCTCGCATTGCTTGAATCGTGATCTTATACCAAACTTGGAGCTGTCGCACAAAAGCACCTTTTTAGAGGCGTTTTTTAGCATGGAATTGCGAACATCAATTTCTTCACGGGAGCAATCGGTGACCTGACCGTCGTCATCCACGGCCTTGACCGAGAAAAACACGGTGTCGGCAAAAATATCTTGGAAGGTCTTGACGGCATCTCCTCCAATAAGGCAGTTGCGGTTTTCGTTGCTCAACGCACCGCCCGATGAAATGACCCTGACGGCCGAATTTGACAACAGCATCATTATTTCAATGTTGTTGGTCACAACGGTCAACGAGCTGCGCCCGACCAGCTCGGCGGCAAGATAAAATGCCGTAGAAGATTGGTCGAGAAAGATCACATCGCCGTCTTTTACAAGGTCGGTTGCCTTTTTGGCAATTTCCCTTTTGGCCTCGGCATTCTGACGGGTGCGGTGATTAAACGTGACGATGTTTGAATAGTTGGACGTTGGAGTGGCACCGCCGTAGCTTCTTTTTACAAGTCCCTTTTGCTCCAAAGCCTTCAAGTCCCTGCGGATGCTCGACTCGCTGGCAAAAAGTGCCTCACAAAGCTGTGCGACCGAGACGAAACCGTTGGCAGTTTTTAATATGCTCAATATTTCCTGTTCCCGTTCCTTATTATACATATCGTCCTCCGATTTTGATTGTTTTTGACCGATTTAAGCATTATTTATCCAAACTGTTCTGATTTTATGCAAGTTTCAGGTCACTTATTGATTTTTATTGACAGAAACAGTATACTACAAACAGACAAATTTGTAAAGAGGTGCGTTATGGATATAAACAAATTATTAAAAGGCTTCGACTGTGAATGTGGCAGGCACCACTCGTGCGACATTAAGTATGTCTACATTGAAAGCGGTGCGATCAGCCGTCTTTCGGAGATCTGTGCTAATGTTGACAACATACTGATCGTTGCTGATGAAAACACCTACGGTGCGGCAGGTGATCTCACCGTAAAAGCTTTAGACGGCAAAACCATAAACAAGGTCATTTTCAGCGGAAAAGAGATCCTTGTTCCCAACGAAGCGGCTATCGACACCGTGACCAAGGCTTTGGGCGAAACCGAAATGATCGTCGGCATCGGCTCGGGCGTTATTCAGGATCTTTGCAAATACATTTCGTTTTATAACAAGGTGCCGTATTTGATCGTTGCCACCGCCCCCTCAATGGATGGCTATGCCTCGACCGGTGCGGCCATGATAACCAACGGTATGAAGGAATCTTATCCTGCAGGTCTACCCACCGCCATTATCGGCGACGTTGACGTGCTGAAGAACGCTCCCATTGATATGATAAAAGCCGGCTTTGGCGATGTTATCGGCAAATTTTCCGCTTTAAACGATTGGAAATTAAGCCACCTTATAAACGGCGAATACCTTTGCCAATACATCTACGACCTTACCTTCGAGCAGATAAACACCGTGTTGTCGTTGGCCGACGGCATCTTAAAGCGTGACGACCAAAGCGTAAAAGCGCTTATGGAGGCTTTGGTGGTCATCGGCATTATGATGAGCTTTGTCGGTTGCTCCCGACCCGCATCGGGAAGTGAGCATCACTTGTCGCACTTCTTTGAGATAACGGGAATCATCAACGGCACCGACTACTTCCCCCACGGCATCGACGTGGCATTTTCCACCGTTATCACCGCAAAGCTGCGTGAGGATATTGCGAAAACACCTTTCCCCAAAAAGCTGTACCGTCCGCTTGAAAGCGAACGCAACGCTGAAATTGATAAAATATATACTAAGGTTGCCAACGGCTGTATTGAACTGCAGGAAAAGGTTGGCAACTACAAGGCTGACCGACTTTCCGTTTATCTTGAAAATGAAGCCGATATCAAGGCAATACTGTCCGAAATGCCCTCGGCTGGGAGGATAAACGAAATACTTTCCAATGTCGGACTTGACATAAACGATTTCTTTATGCGCTACGGCAGACAGCACATTCTTGATGCCGTGAAATACGCTAAGGAACTTAAGGACCGCTACACCTGTCTGTGGTTGAATTATGACCTTTTTGGAGGCAAAGCTAATGTTTAAAAATATTAAAGTAATAGCAATGGATCTTGACGGTACGCTCACACAGCACAAGACCCCTTTGAGCGCAGAGCACCGTGAGGTTCTCTCGAAACTTTCAAAAAAATACAAGCTGCTTATGGCAGGCGCAGGTCAGGTAATGCGCATCTTCAACCAGCTTGAGCAGTTCCCTATCGACATTATCGGCAACTACGGCCTGCAGTACGGCAAATACAACCCCGATACCAAGGGAATGGATATTATAAGAGATATTACGATTGTTTGCGACAAAGAAGCTATAAATAAAAAGGTAGATGCCTTGCGTGAAAAATACGGATTCACGAAATATGCAGGTGACTCGGTCGAGTTTCACCCCTCGGGATGCGTTACGTTCGCTATTCTCGGAACCAAGGCCCGACAGGAGGACAAGCTGGCCTTTGACCCGGACCGCAGCCGCCGCCGCGCTTTTTACGACGACGTGGTGAACACCTTTGAGGAATACTGCGTCTTCGTGGGAAGTCGGAGGCCA
>JAZQCY010000086.1:0-3005 GCA_045546555.1 Acutalibacteraceae bacterium
AGCTCAATGCCTGCATTATGGTCGGCGGAATCATCCGTTGGGTCGTTGACAAGATCAAGGACGAGAACAAGAGAAAGGAAGCTGTCAACAACGGCATTCTTTTCAGCTCGGGTATGATCGCAGGTGAGGGTATTGTAGGTCTGTTACTGGCCGTCCTTGCCGTATTGGGTGTTGACAAGGTGATAGATCTTTCCGATAACCTCAACCTTCCCACCTGGGGCTCAAATCTCGGCGGCATCGCAATGCTTGGCCTTGTTATCCTGAGCTTTGTATTCTTCGGTATTATGAAGAAGAACAAGAAGTCGAACTGATATGGCTAAGAAAAAACACATAATCGCCGCAAACTATCTTGAGCGTAAGCCCGCCCGTCACCGTGACATCCAATGGAAAACGTCTGATGACGGCAAGGTGACTTTAGAGATAGAAAATGTCGGCTGGGCAAACCGAATTGCTCAAAAGCTGTTCAAGCGACCCAAAATCAGCTACGTTCATCTCGATGAGATGGGTAGCTTTGTGTGGCCGCTCTTGGACGGCGAAAAGGATATAACCGCTTTGGGTGTTGAGGTCAAGGAGCATTTCGGTGAAAAAGCCGAACCTTTGTACGAGCGCTTGGCGAGATATTTCCAGATACTTGACAGCTACCATTTTGTCGAGTGGAAATACATCCCCGAACCGCCCAAAAAGAAGAAAAAGTAAAACAGCAAGCCTTCCCAATCGGGAAGGCTTGCTTGTTTATTACGGTGTATTTTTCTTACCGTGCTTGCGAAATTCGGTAGGGGTGATGCCTTGCTGTTTTTTGAACACTCGTGTGAAGTAATACTGATTGTTGAAGCCTGCTTTCGCCGAAATTTCACCAATCGACAGCTCGGAATTGAGTAACATATCGCAGGCATAACGGATGCGTAAGCCGTTTATATAATCCACCGAGCAGGTGTTTAAGGTTTCTTTGAAAAGTCGTGCGATATATGATTCCGAAATCCCGAAATTTGCCGCAAGCGTTGAAAGTGAAATGTCCTTTTTGAAGTTTACTCCAATGTATCTTACAAGCCTTCGCAGGGTGGGGTCAATACCGTTACTGTGTGAAGTATCGACACTGAAAAGTGTCAGAAGTTCTCTTAAATAACTGTCAAGCAACAGCTTTTCGGTGCTGTTTTGCCACACGTTCAAGTGGCTGACCCTATCAAGCACATTTTGTGCCCTCAAATCAAAATTTTTGGTCAACGTGTTGACCTCGATAACGGGACTGACATCAAATGAGTATGAATAGGAATACTCGCCGTCGGGCAGGTGAGGGTTATTGGAAATGCGGAATGCGGTTTGATTGGGTTGAGCTTCGGGGGTGAAAAAATGGAAAAAATAATACTCGCAACCCGCAGAAGCCAAAGGTATATAAAGAGTGTTTTTGGGGATGAGCAAAGCATCACCGCCACAAGCTTTATAAATCTTGCCGTCGATCTTCATTTCGACCTCACCACCGGTGAATACGATCAAAAGGTGTTTTTTTAAAGAATTGCCCTTGTGCCAGAACCCTTTGGGCTGAGTGACTCTACCGTGGCTTGTGACTAAAATGGGTTTTTCGGTGTCGATATACATAAAAATTCCTCTCGGTACAGTATTGTATAATAAAACTATACCATAACTCAATAAATAGTTCAATATTGTATTAAAATAAATATATTTATGCATTGAAAACCGAATGTTAAGATATTAAACTTAGTATAAAGGATGTGATCTTATGATTTTTGACATTAAAAACTACGGAGCGATCGGTGACGGTAAAACCTTAAATACTGTTGCCATCCAAAAGGCTATTGACGATTGCGCAAAGCAAGGCGGCGGTCGTGTCTTGCTCGAAAACGGCACCTTTATGACGGGTACTTTGTTTTTGCACTCTAATGTTGATCTGCACATCGAGGCCAATGCGGTTTTGCTTGGCTCTCCCGATTGTGCCGATTACCCCGAGCACGAAACAAAGCACGTCGATTCAACTCTGTTGCCGCGTTGGCGCAACGCTTGTCTTATCTATGCCGACGAGTGCGAAAATATTGCTCTGACGGGTATGGGTACCATAGATTGCAACGGCACACATTTTGTGCGTGAGCTGCCGCCGGAGGAGGTCAAAAGTTGGAAATATGTACGCTTTTTTGACCGTCCCACACCGCCGAGATGTGTGTTCTTTACAGGTTGTAAAAATGTCAAGATCGAGGATATAACAATGGTCAATCAGCCTGCAGGCTGGTCTTATTGGATCCACGATTGCGACTATGTCACCTGCGATAAATTGAAGATAAATGCATCGGTCGATTATCCCAACAACGACGGCATCCACATCAATTCAAGCCGTAATGTTACAGTGTCCAACTGCTCGATAACCTGCGGTGACGACTGCCTTATTATCCGTGCTAACAACGTGTCACTCAAGGAAAACAAGGTCTGCGAGAGGGTTGTTATAACCAACTGCAACCTGACCAGCTATTCTGCAGGCATACGCATCGGTTGGATGAACGACGGTGTTATCCGCAACTGCTCGGTCTCCAACGTTGTTATGACCGATTGTACTACAGGTGTTAGCATCACCTTGCCGTATTTGGGTGAAATAAATCAGGTGACTACAAGAGGCTCTGACCAGGGCAGAGAAGCCACGCTGATTGAGAATATGTCGTTCAATAATATCATAATGGACAAGCAATGCGATTCGCCTATTAAAATTGTGATCAGTGAAGATGAGGGTACACGGTGTGAAGCGATCCGCAACATTTATTTCAATAACGTTCATTCACGAGGCCCTTCGTTGCCTAGGCTTGTTGGCCGTCCAAGCTGCCATTTTAAAAATATATGGTTCACCGATTGCAGTTTTGAGTGTACCGACGGAAGCGAATTTCCAAATCGCAAAATGCACGGTGCTTCGTCGCAAAACGGCGGTATAAATCCGTTTACTGTGCGCTTTGTTGACGGTTTGAAGCTCAATAACACCGAAATATCGACCTTGTAAACAAATAAAAAAG
>JAZQCY010000087.1:0-11936 GCA_045546555.1 Acutalibacteraceae bacterium
GAGAATAATGTCAGACCCCAGATTGCTGGTCATTATAATTATGGTGTTTTTGAAGTCTACTGTTCTGCCGTGGCTGTCGGTTATTCTTCCGTCGTCGAGAACCTGGAGCATCACGTTAAAGACGTCTGGATGCGCCTTTTCTATTTCATCAAACAGTACAACGCTGTACGGTTTGCGCCTTACCGCTTCGGTAAGTTGACCGCCCTCGTCATATCCCACGTAACCGGGAGGCGCTCCGATAAGCTTGGAAACAGCGTGCTTTTCCATAAATTCTGACATATCAAGCCTTATCAGCGCATCGGGAGTGTTGAACATTTCCTTAGCAAGCACCTTGACAAGCTCGGTCTTGCCGACACCCGTAGGACCGACAAAAATAAACGATGCAGGTCTGCGGTGGCTCGATATCTGAACGCTTGAACGGCGGACACCAAGAACAACGGCCTCAACAGCCTCATCCTGACCGATGATACGCTTTTTGATATTTTCTTCAAGAGCTGACAACTTTTCAAGGTTGTTTTGCTTAACCTTGGCGGCAGGGACACCTGTCCACAACTCAATTACACGTGCAAGATCATCGGGTGTGACTTTGTTCTTAGAAGCCTTAGGCTTAGCCTTTTCAACGGTTCCTTTGGCTTTTTCAAGCTCAAATTTAACGTTGGCGATCCTTTCGTAATCGGGTGACTCAACCTCTGCCTCAAGCAAAGCAAGCTCGTCCGACAGCTCTTTTGTACGTTTTTCAGCAAGGAAAAGCTCATCAATAGCCTTGTTCCTCAAGCAAGCGCAGGCGCAAGCCTCATCAAGCAGGTCAATAGCCTTATCGGGCAGGAAACGGTCGTTGATATAGCGCTCCGAAAGCAAAACCGCTCCCCTTACTATCTCATCGGTAACCTTTACGTTATGATAATTTTCATAGTAACCCTTGATGCCTTTCAGCATTTTGACCGATTCCTCAATAGACGGCTCCTCAACCGTAACGGGCTGGAAACGTCGCTCCAATGCGGCATCCTTTTCGATGTATTTGCGGTACTCCTTGAAGGTTGTGGCACCAATAACCTGAATCTCGCCACGGGACAACGCCGGCTTTAAGATATTACCTGCACTCATTGAGCCCTCGGAGTCACCTGCGCCGACAAGATTATGCACCTCATCAATAAACAGAATGATATTGCCTTCAGCCTTGACCTCGTCTATAAGACCCTTTATACGGCTTTCAAACTGTCCTCTGAACTGTGTTCCCGCAACAAGACCCGTAAGGTCAAGCAGCATTATTTCTTTATCTAAAAGCTTTGCAGGTGCATCCTTGGCCGCAATTTTAAGGGCTAAGCCTTCTGCAATGGCGGTTTTTCCGACACCCGGCTCACCGATAAGGCAAGGGTTGTTCTTGGTACGGCGGGACAGTATCTGAATGGTTCTGTAAAGCTCGGCATCACGTCCAATGATAACGTCCAATTCGCCGTTGCGAGCTTTAGCTGTAAGATCGGTACAGAACTGCGATATAAACTTACGCTTTTTGTTCTTTTTCTTATCCTTTTTCTTATTATCATCGGTATCATTTTCGGCAGAATCGGGGTTACCCGCCTTATTCATATTGCCGAAAATACCGTCAAGGAACGGAAAGGTCTGTGCGCCGCCTTGAGAAAAGGCATCATCGTCATCGGCAGAATCCAAACCCATTTCCTCAGGGTTCATAAGTCCCATAAACTGCTCACTCATAGCCTCGATCTCTTCATCAGAGATGTTCATATTTTTGAGCATATCGTTTATAGGCTGAATGCCCGCCTCTTTAGCACAAACAAGACAAAGTCCGTTAGGTCCTCCAACCTGCTGACCGTTCTGATCCATACCCTGGATAAACACAACAGCAGGTCTTTTTTTACATTTGTAACAAAGTTTCATAAGGTCTCCTTAGACAAAGTGCTATCGGTCACCGGACCGAATATTATTTAAAAATCTCGGCAAGCAAGGAGAATATCCTTGTTGCGTCAAGCGTTGCGGCAGTAATGCCAAAAACGCCGTTTTTACTGAAGTTGACAACGTGGTAGAATATAAAGCATACGATAAAGGCAATCCCGGCGCCACGGATCGCACCGACAAAGCCACCTAATATTTTATTTGCTCCGTGAATGATCGGCAATCTTGCCACAATATCAAGTGCTCGCCCTATCCAATCAATTATCAGTTTAACAATTACAAACAGTATAAAGAAAAGAATTATTCTAATAAGTCCACCGATAACAGGTCGGGCAATTTCGGCACTGACGGTTTGAGCAACCGAATCGGCCGTTTCCTGAACGGTAGAGCCCATATTAGACTTTATAACGTGCTCCAAATCAACGCCGACGGTCTCGGCGGCATTAATATAATATTCGGGAATGCTGACCATAACACCGTCTACCTCGTTATTGACCGAGCTTATGACGGCGGTGCTGACCTTTTCCTGAACGTAGCCGTCAACAAAGGTATCATACACAAGAGACGAACCGAAGCCCGACAGAAAATATGCTGCAACCAAAGCAACTACAAAGCCGATAAGGCTTACAAGCTCTTTGATAAAGCCTCGTTTTATTCCCACAAAGAAGAATATTACAACAAGCAGAACAAGAATCGAATCAATAATTATAACCATAAAAGCACCTCTTACTGCTCTAATCTTATAAGCTTTGAGCTGTCAAGCACGTGGATATCACCTTCATCAGATAAGCCGACAAAATCACCCTTGACCGACGATTTAACCGTTTTAACTGCATTACCGAGATGGTCGTAAACATAAACCTCGTTGTCGGTAAGGACAGCTATCAGCGTTTCGTTGATGCAAACGTCATTCACGGCGGCGTTAAAATCAAAGCTGACAGCAACCGTACCAAGGGGATTGATAACAGTAACGGTATTTATCTGTGCATTATCCTCACGACCCGAAATAACGACCGATGCACCGTTTATCTCAAAATCAAAGCAACGGACAACACCCGATATTTTAAGATCAAGCTCTGCACCGCTGTTCCACGGAACCGAGAAAGCACGGTCAAAGCCGTTGGCAAGGAGATAATTCTCGCCGCACGATGTCAAGGACGATACTATATCGTTAAATTTATAACGGTAGATCGGCTCTGCATTACCAAACTCGAGGATATAAACAAACGACTCAAAGGCACCGCCGTTGGCATTTATAAGCGAAACGGCGATTTTTTCACCGTCATCGGCAACCGCAACGTCGGTAACGTAATAGTTGGCCGAGTTCCACGTAAATTCAACCTCATTATCCCTATTATATACGTTTACGGTGCTTTGATATGTTTTAGAATCGGTAACAACAGCAAATGTTCCGTCACGACCGATATCAGCCGCCATTATGGCATTCTCCAGTTCAAGAGTATAAAGCTCGTCACCGTAATTATACAAACTTACGGTATATCGGTCACGGTCATACAAAAGATACCTTGCCTCGGACACCTCAAGCTGAGGCTTGGACATACCGTGCGAAACAGCTTGAATAAGCTTGCCATCGGAATTGTAAAGCTCAAAGAACGACTCGTTTACAATACCCTGCATTCCATTATAATCACTGTAATTCAAGGCGTTGGTCGAATAAACGCTGACGGGATAGGTGCCTTCCCCCATTGCGTTATATGCGTTCTGCAAAGCCTCAACGATACCTGTCGGTGTAATTATGTTTATAACGATAAGCGCAATGACGATTGCAAGAATTATAGCATACACAACAAAACGGATAATACGGTTACGCTTTCTCGTGCCGTTAATAACCTTGAGCTTTGAACCGGGAGCATGTTCGTTATCGTTTACTTCGGGTTCTTTCTTCGGTTTTTTAGGCTTTTGCGGCTTTTGTTTTATACTATCCTTCTGAGGTTTTGACTTATTAAATTTGAACAAGCGTATTTTACGCTTTTTTCTTTCGGTAGCCATTTATTTCCCCCAATTACAGCTCGTAGTGGACTTTTTCTAGATACAGACCGTGTGCCTTGGCCGTGGGGCCCGCTTTATCACGGTCACAGGATCTAATAATTTCGGGTAGATCGTTTACAGATATTGCACCACGGTCAATCTCCAAAAGGGTTCCGACGATGATTCGTACCATATTATAGAGAAAGCCGTTGGCGGTTATACTGATTATAATATCGTTACCGTGCCGTTCGGCATGGCAATCCGATACAGTTCTGACGGTATCAACCACCGACGAGCCGACCGAGCAAAAGCCCTTGAAATCGTATGTTCCGACAAAGCACTTGCAGGCCTTATCCAACAAATCAACGTCAATTTTACGACCCACCTGCAGGAAATACTTATTTTTAAACGGATCGGGCAACGGTGAGTTGTAAATTTTATAAATATAGGTTTTGCCGTTGGACGAATACCTTGCATGAAAATCATCGGGAACGATCTTACAATCAACCGCCGAGATATCATCGGGCAGCTTGATATTCAAAGCATACGGTAAACGGTCACAAGGTATATTAGTTTCACTGTCAAAGTGAAGGCAAAACATATTGGCATGAACGCCCGAATCGGTTCTGCTGCAACCCGTGACACAAAGATTCGGTTCACCCAAAAGTTCAATCAAAGCCTTTTGAACTGTGCTTTGAACCGAAACGGCATTTGGCTGAACCTGCCATCCGCAATAGGCTGTGCCGTCATATTTAATTGTCAGCAAAAACCTATTCATAAAGCACCTCAAAAATCAGATTAACGGAACAAGAGATAATATTTGAGTATGAAAAACATTGATAAGCACCGAGCCTGCAAAGATAGCACACAAGCCTAAAGCAACAACAAGGTCCCGAACAGAATATTTCATAACTCTGAATTTAGTTCTGCCCTTGCCGCCGTTGTAGCAACGGCATTCCATGGCCTCGGCAAGCTCATAAGCACGTCTTACCGAGGAAATAAGCAACGGAATCAGTATCGGCAACAAAGCCTTTACCTTTTTGACAAGGTTGCCCGAATCAAGGTCGGCTCCCCTTGCCTTTTGTGCGTTCATTATCTTCTGCGTTTCCTCGATGAGTGTTGGAATAAATCGCAGAGCAATGGTCATGGTCATGGCCATGGTATGCACCGCACCGCCAAGACCGATGAATTTGAGCGGCTTTAATAGGCTTTCGATAGCGCCCGTCAACGAGGTCGGTGAGGTTGAATAACTTAAAACCGCACTCGAAAGTATCAGCAAAACTATTCTCAAAGCCATAAATGATGCACGGTAGATGCCATCGGTGGTGATAGTAAATATCCACCAATCGACCAACACCTTGCCACCCGAGGTATAAAACACATTGAGCAAGGCGGTTATAAGGATTATCGGTATAATTGCCTTAATGTTTTTTAGATACATTTTTACGGGTATCTTTGAAGCAATCATTGAAGCTATGAGCAGAACGCACAAAAGTCCCAATGACACAAAGTTACCGGCAATAAAAATGAAAACTATAAAGGCTATCAGGAACAGTAGCTTTGCTCTTGGGTCAAGCTTATGCACAAAGGAGTTAGTGTCGATAAACTGTCCGAAGGTTACGTTAGACATTAGCGGCACCTCCCTTTTTGCAATTAAGGATAGCATCGTGCAGATCCTTAACGGTAAAGAGATTTTTGGGTATCGGGAATCCCCTTTTATTCAGCTCGATAGCGATTTTTGTGACGTGAGGAATATCAAGACCAATCTCCAAAAGTCTCTCAGCATCGGCAAAAACATTGGCAACCGTATCAAACTTTTCGATCGAGCCTTTATTCATAACCAACAGCTTATCGGCGGTCTTGGCCATATCCTCCATACTGTGGGAAACGATTATAACGGCGGCATTGGTCTCGTTGCGATACTCCTTGATACGGGAAAGTATCATATCACGGCCTTTAGGGTCAAGACCGGCGGTTGGCTCGTCAAGAACAAGCACCTCGGGCTTCATTGCAATGATTCCCGCAATGGCAACACGGCGCTTTTCACCGCCCGAAAGGTCAAACGGAGATTTTTCCATAAAATCCTCGGTCAAACCGACCAACTCTGCGGCATATTTCACACGCTCGGCAATCTCTTCCTCCGATAATCCCATATTTTTAGGGCCGTAGGCAATATCCTTAGCTACCGTTTCCTCGAAAAGCTGATACTCGGGATACTGAAAAACAAGACCTATTTTAAAACGGACTTCCTTTATTTTTTTGAAATCAGTGTGGATATTCTTGCCGTCAAGCAGAATTTCACCGCTTTCGGGCTTGATCAGTCCGTTCAATTGCTGAACAATAGTGGATTTACCCGAGCCGGTGTGACCAATGAGACCAATTATCTCACCTCTTTCAACGGTAAAAGACACATCATTAACCGCATGAGTCACAAACGGAGTGCCGTGGCCGTAGGTAAAAACCAAATTTTTTGCTTCTAAAAGCGACATTAAACTTCCTCCGATAAGACTTGGGTGATAGCCTCAACACTGTCTTCAACCGACAGAACGCCTTTTTTAAGGTCTATCCCTGACTTTTTGAGCAATGCACACAGCTCGGTCGGTTGAGGAACATCAAGACCTGCGTGCCTTAAAGTGTCTATTTCCATAAAAACGTCCGAAGGCTTACCGTCCAGGACTATTTTACCCTTGTCAAGCACCACCGCACGGTCGGCCAAGGCGGCCTCGTTCATATAATGTGTGATAAGGATAACGGTGATATTCTTCTCACGGCAAAGCTTTAAAATAACATCCATAACCTCTTTGCGGCCACGTGGGTCAAGCATTGCGGTAGGCTCATCAAAAACGATACATTTGGGCTCCATTGCAATAATTCCCGCAATGGCAACACGCTGTTTTTGTCCGCCCGAAAGGTTATGCGGTGCGCTTTTCTTAAACTCCGACATACCGACAGCCGCCAAAGCCTCATCCACCCTTTTGACCATTTCGTCGTGAGGGATTCCAAGATTTTCAAGACCGAAAGCAACATCCTCATCAACAACGGTTGCAACAAGCTGGTTATCGGGGTTCTGAAACACCATTCCGACCGTTCTTTTTATGTCGATCGAGCGCTCCTCATCGGCGGTATCCATACCGTTGACCGTTACCTTGCCCTTTGACGGAGTCAAAAGACCGTTCAAAAGCTTGGCCAAGGTCGATTTGCCCGAACCGTTGTGTCCCAAAACAGCCGTAAAGGCGCCCGTTTCAAACGAAACGGAAAAGTCCTTCAAAACCTCTTGCGCACCGTCATCGGTATCATATTCAAATGTGATATTATCCACATTTATCAAGTTTTCCAAATTAAATACTTCCTTTATTCCTTTGTCCAAAGGGTTGTGCATCCGCACGGCAGAGCAATATCACGGTCGGTTATTTTAAGACCGATTTCGTCGGTAGTGACATCACCCTTGCGACGGCCGATAATAATACTCTTGACCATATAATTGATTATGGTCGGCGAAATTCCGCCCGAATATGAATTGAGCAGGAAAAATATTGCATCATCACTCAAGATCTGTGCAGTCTGATACAAAAGCTCGTCCAATTGCTGTTCGATCTTCCATACCTCACCGTTGGGTCCTCTGCCATAAGACGGCGGATCCATAACGATTCCGTCATACTTATTACCTCGGCGGATTTCTCTTGCTATAAACTTCAGACAATCATCGACCAACCATCTGACAGGTCGATCACCAACGCCTGATACAACGGCGTTTTCCTTTGCCCAGGAAACCATACCCTTAGATGCATCAACGTGGGTAACCGAGGCGCCTGCTTTAAGGCAGGCAACGGTGGCACCGCCGGTGTAAGCAAAAAGGTTAAGCACCTTTATGGGACGGTTGGCCTTTTTTATACACTCGCCCATAAGCTCCCAGTTGACGGCTTGCTCCGGAAAAAGACCCGTGTGCTTGAAATCCATAGGCTTCAAGCGGAAGGTAAGGTCTTTAAAGCTGACGTTCCACACAGACGGAACCTTTTTAAGCATTTCCCAATGACCGCCGCCCGAAGCAGAGCGGTGATATTTTGCGTGAGCATTGCGCCACAACGGATTTTTACGGTCGCCGTGCCACATAACCTGCGGATCGGGACGGATAAGTATAATATCCTTCCAACGTTCAAGGCGTTCACCGTCCGACGCATCTATAAGCTCATAATCATCAAATTCTGTAACTACTCTCATAATTTTCCTTTACAGCTTCATTTGCTCTGCACAGTCGCAGTTTGCATTTCCGTGAGGGATGCCGAGATGCTCGTATGCCGCATGGGTAACGCAACGGCCACGGTTGGTACGTGAAAGGAAACCTATCTGCATCAAATACGGCTCATAAACATCCTCAATTGTAACACTGTCCTCACCAACGGCCGCCGCTAAAGTATCAAGTCCGACGGGGCCGCCGTTATAGGTCTTGATAATAGTTGTCAGCATTCTGCGGTCAAAATCGTCAAGTCCAAGCTCATCTATCTCAAAGCGTGACAAAGCCTTCATAGCGATCTCTTCGGTAATAACACCGTCGTATTCAACCTGCGCAATATCACGCACACGTTTAAGTAAACGGTTGGCAATACGGGGAGTTCCACGGGAACGTGATGCGATTTCCAAAGCACCCTCACGTTCTATACCGATATTAAGAATACCTGCCGAACGGGTTACAATGTCGGCCAACTGCTCTGGTGTGTAAAGCTCCAACCTCAATAAAACGCCGAAACGGTCCCTTAACGGTGCGGTTAGCTGACCCGAACGGGTGGTTGCACCGACCAAAGTAAACTTGGGCAGGTCAAGACGTATAGAACGTGCCGAAGGGCCTTTGCCTATGATGATATCAAGTGCAAAGTCCTCCATCGCAGGGTAAAGTATCTCCTCAATACTGCGGGACAGACGATGTATCTCATCAATAAAAAGCACATCACCCTCGTTAAGGTTTGTGAGCAACGCCGCAAGGTCACCCTGCTTTTCAATGGCAGGTCCCGAGGTCACCCTTAAATTAACACCCATTTCGTTTGCGATGATACCTGCCAAGGTGGTCTTACCAAGTCCCGGAGGGCCATACAAAAGACAATGGTCAAGCGACTCGTTTCGGAGCTTAGCGGCCTTGATGTAAATATCAAGGTTTTCCTTGACCTTATCCTGACCGATGTACTCAGTCAGCATCTTAGGTCTTAAAGATGTGTCAATATCAACGTCGACCGGAGTATACTCGGGGGCAACTATTCGGCTTTCGTAATCAAATTCCTGCATAATAAACCTCCGTTAAAATTTGGTTGAAAGCAAACGCAAAGCCTGCTTGATGATATCCTCAGTCGATTTTGAAAGATCGCACTTTGAAACGGTTGCGGCAGCCTCGGAATGGCTGTAGCCAAACTGCACCAAAGCAGCAATAGCATCCTTGGGCGAAGAACCGTCGGCAATGTCGGCGGCGGTAGCAGAACCGCTATCGCTTTGAACCGTTAATCCGCTTGCAAGCTTGTCCTTTAATTCAAGCACGATTCTCTGTGCTATTTTAAGTCCGACTCCGCTTGCCTTGGTGAGCGTTTTGGCATCACCCGAAGCAATGGCCAAGCTCAACTGATCAACCGTGAAATCCGAAAGTATGGCAATACCTATCTTGGGGCCGACACCGTTTACCGAGGTGATAAGCTTAAACAGCTCAAGCTCATTTGTGTCAGCAAAACCGAACAGATCAACAGCATCCTCTTTAACGTTCATATAGGTATAAACAAAGGCCTGCTTGCCCTTTTGCGGCAAAGCCGACAAGGTTTTGGTCGAGGCCAAAAACTTATAACCGACACCGCCACATTCAATCACAGCAAACTGATGATCGGCATAAATAAGTGTTCCGTTAAGTGAATATATCATAAAATCACCTCAAGTTTAGATTTAGTCGTCCAAGGCTTGAGCCTGCCGAATGTCCGTGGCACACGGCCAAGGCCAAGGCATCGGCGGTATCATCGGGTTTTGGGACGGATTTCAGCCCTAACAGCATTTTGGTCATTTCCATTATCTGACGCTTTTCGGCCTTACCGTAGCCCGTAACGGCTGATTTGACCTGCAACGGTGTGTACTCAAACACGGGAACACCGCTTCGTTCAGCCGAAAGCACAATGACTCCCCTTGCCTGCGCCACATCAATAGCCGTTGTGGTGTTGGTATTAAAAAACAGCTTTTCAATCGACATTGCATCAATTTTATAGGTTGAAAAAATACGGGTCATTTCGTTGAAAATTATGTCCAACCGCTTGACAAACGGCATACCTGCAGGGGTCGTAATTGCACCATAGGTCACGGGTGTGAATTTATTGCCTTCATATTTTACCACGCCGTAGCCTACAATGGCATACCCGGGGTCGATGCCTAATATATACACACCCATCACCTCCTGAAATAAAACAACATTGCTCCACAATAATTCATCTTAGGATTATACCATATACATTATAAAAAGGCAATAGTTAAAGTCAATTTTAACACAAATTTCACATCAAGATCAGAGTGAAAAACGGTCGATTATTTTTGCGAAAAACTGTAATTTTATGAAAATAAATGAGGAATATACAGCTAAAACTGTATTTTTCGGACAAAATTGCAGGAAATTGATGGATTCAAGCAGTATTTTTGCAAAAACTATTGACAAAACGACAAAAAAACAATAATATTACACTAATGCGTTTTTGCATCTGTGTTATATTGAGTGGTATCAAGTTTTAAGCCGTAGTTCCGACATCTTTGTCAGAGAACTATGAAAAACCCTTTGCGGAGGGCTTATCACAGAGATTCCACGGGGATTGCGCAGAGCCATTATGGTTTTGTCGGCCTTATTGCCGCAAAGGGGGATGCTTAAATGAGCAAAGAAAACATTATTGAATTAAAAGACATCCGCATGTCGTATGACGGAGAAACTGTGCTTGACGGTATTGATCTTACCATCAAGGACGGAGAGTTTGTCACATTCCTCGGCCCTTCGGGTTGCGGAAAGACAACAACTCTGCGTATTATAGCAGGTTTCGAGTCGCAGGACTGCGGTGATGTTTTTTTTGAAGGCAAAAATATTAACGCAGTACCGCCTCACAAAAGAAACATCAATACAATTTTTCAGCGTTATGCCCTTTTCCCTCACCTGAATGTTTACGACAACGTTGCATTCGGTCTGAAGGTCAAGAAAACGCCAAAGTCAGAAATACATGACAAGGTTCTTGAAATGCTTGAGCTGGTTAACCTTAAAGGTCTTGAAAAGCGCAAGATAGATACGCTTTCGGGCGGTCAGCAGCAGCGTGTTGCCATTGCCCGAGCCATTATCAATCATCCGAAAGTATTACTTTTGGATGAGCCTTTGTCTGCACTTGATTTAAAGCTCCGAAAGGATATGCAGGTCGAATTGAAGAATCTGCAAAAGCGTACGGGTATCACCTTTATTTTTGTCACCCACGATCAGGAAGAGGCGCTTTCGATGTCGGACACCGTTGTGGTTATGGATAAAGGTAAGATCCAGCAGATCGGCACACCCGCAGATATCTACAACGAGCCCGAAAATGCCTTTGTGGCCGACTTTATCGGTGAAAGTAATATCATTGACGGTATTATGAAAAAGGACCTTCTGGTGCAGATAAACGGCAGAGATTTTGAGTGTCTTGATGCAGGCTTCGGCACCAATGAGAGCGTTGACGTTGTCATTCGCCCCGAGGACGTTGATATTGTTCCTGTCGATAAAGGAATGCTTGAGGGTGTTGTCACCTCTGTCACCTTCTTGGGTGTTCACTATGAGATTATCGTTGACATCAACAACTTCAAATGGATGATTCAGACCACCGATTTCCACGACGTTGGCGAAACGGTCGGCCTGTTTATTGAGCCTGACGCAATTCATATTATGAAAAAGAGTGAATATTCGGGTAAATTCGGTGATTACAGCTCTTACAGTGACGAGCTTGACGAGATGAACGAGGAAGCCGCCGAGGCAGCAGCAGCGGAGGAAAATGCCGATGACTAAAGCTAAGAGCGGACAG
>JAZQCY010000088.1:0-7988 GCA_045546555.1 Acutalibacteraceae bacterium
CCAATCAGGTTCACGGAATCGGACATGAATGGAACGTTGTAAAGCTGGACGGCGAGTGGTATCAGATCGACGTTACGTGGGATGACCCCATTGTTAACGGAGGTAAGGTCGATATGAAGACCTACGATTTCTTCAATCTCACGACCAAGCAGATGTTGGCCAAGGAGCATTCCATCGATCCCAACAGCCCATTATCCGTCCCCACCTGCACCGCAACCAAGAATAAGTATAAGAAGTAAAAAGCAATTATTCAAAACAGATTTGTTCCATAATTACAGCGTAGGGCGAGGGCTTGCTCTCGCCGACAATTAACCAAAAATGGCAGGAGCAAGCCCCTGCCCTACAAAGAAAAAAGACGGCGTCAGCCGTCTTTTTTTGCGTCTCGCAAGGACTTACGGGCGATTCGTGAATCGCCACTACGATGACTTTGTTTTTCATTTGCCGTAGGGGCGTTCTGCGGACGCCCGCGGGCGAACACAGTTCGCCCCTACGAGATTTTTCTGTTTATTCCGTGCCGAAGGTACACCTTACTTCTTTACTATTACTTCTTACTTATCACCTGAAAAAAGACGGCGTCAGCCGTCTTTTTTTGCCTCCCTTGCCTAAAGGGAGGGGGACCAACCGTAAGGTTGGTGGAGGGATTTCTTGGATTTACGGAATCCTCCCGTCAGCCTACGGCTGCCACCCTCCTTTAGGCAAGGAGGGCTTTTAATTTTCAATCTTACGTTGTGTTCCGTCGTGGAGGATCTCGTAGTTGTCTTTATAAATCAAATCTGCAACCTTGACAAATGAATACCCATCGGCGGTCAGCTTTTCGAGGATGATGGGCAATGCTTCGGGCGTGTGGTCGGCATCGTTGTGAAACAGCACGATACTGCCCGGTTTGACCTTCCCCGTGACCCTTGTGACGATGCTGTCGACCGTGGCCGTGTCCTTCCAATCAAGGCTGTCAACGTCCCATTGTATGGTCTTCATTCCAACACTTTCAACCGTGCTGATGACCTTGTTGTCGTAGTCACCGTAGGGCGGGCGGAACAGGGTAGGGGTCTTGCCCGTGATGGCGGCAATTTTGTCGTTGCAGGTTTTTAACTGCTCCTTCATACCATCCTCATTAAGGTTGGTCATATACGGGTGTGTGGCCGAGTGGTTCATCACGTCAAAGCCTGCGTCACTGAGTTTTTTGACCTCGTCGGGGTACTTATCCACCCATTCACCCACCACGAAAAAGGTGGCCGTAGCGTTATACTTTTTGAGCACACTTATCAGAGTGTCGGTGTCGTCGGCACCCCAAGCGGCATCAAAGGTCAGGGCGACCTTTTTCTCGGCTGTTTCAACGCAGTATATCGGCAAAAGACGTTCGCTTTTGGCAAACGCATTGACCGAAACGGCGGCTCCGATTATAACCGCCAGCACGGCACATCCAATCATCAAAATATGCTTTTTTGTCAAAATTAAAAACCTCATAATCTCAACTCCCGTTAAAGATTATGAGGCTTTGTTTGTCCCATATTACTGTTTTTACTTTTTCTCAAAGGCCTTTTGGCGGTATTCCTTTGGGGTTATTTGGCGCACGTTAAAAAACGCTCGGTCAAAGGTTCTTACCGAGTTATAACCCACGGCATAGGCTACCTCGGTGACTGACAGATCGGTTGTTTTGAGCATTTCGCAGGCATTTCTCACACGCAATGAATTTATGTAATCGTTAAAGCCGATGTGCAATCTTCGGCTGAAAAGTCGGGAAATGTAGCATCGGCTGACGTGCAGCTCGTCGGCAATGGCCTGCAGGCTTATATCGCTGTTGTAATTTTCATAACAATAGGTGATGATGTCCTTGACAAGATCGTTGTCATAAGGCTCCTTTTCCTGCAGCTCAACGTTGCGGAAAATCTCACTCATCAAAATCAGCATACAGCCTCGGGCTTCGGTCTCGGAGTATTCGCCCTGCTCCTTTTTGCATTGCACCATATTTTCCACCGCCGACACTATTCGGGGGTTTTCAATGGCGTTTTTAAGCAGTGGCACCTTAGGCACCATTGATTTAAAAATTCGGCTGAACTCCGGGCACATATCGGGAGAAACTATCAGTATTTTATGCTCAACAGGACGTTGCTTGTCGATATAATAGTGTATCTGGTTGGGGAAGGCAATAAATAAGTCGCCTGCCTCAACCTTGACCTCGGTCGAGTCGGCAAAGGCCACCGTTGTTCCGGTTTCGGTCAGCACCATTTCGATATGGCTGTGCAGGTGGGGTGTTGGGCCGAGCCCGTGACCGAGACGTGCTTCATAGGCTGATTTTTTTGTCTCAAAATGAAAATACATCGATATTTTCTCCTTTTGAACAAATTATTAGTGCAATATTTGTCTACTTTTTTTCTCTTTATGACTTGTATTGTATAACAAAATAATGTAAAATACAAGTATAAAATGCCGTTATTGTGAGGAAATGGGGTATTTTGACCGACTTATTCACGTCAGTTCAACTTTATTCCACTTTTCATTTTGAAATTCGGCGCATAGATTTGTGCATAGACAGATTGAAGGAATTGATAAAATAACTTCCACGCTGTTTGGCAATATATAACTCAAACTTGAAATTTCAAGGAGGAAACATTATGACAAAATTACCTATCGGACTTCAGCTCTATTCCGTCAGAGACGCAATGGAGAAGGACTTTGCCGGCACCATCAAGGCAGTTGCCGAGATGGGCTATGACCAGGTTGAGTTCGCTGGCCTTTTCGGCCACTCGGCAGAGGAGGTCAAGGCTATCTGTGCTGAGGCAGGCGTGACCCCCATTTCAGCTCACGTTGCTCCCACCGTAGTTCTCCCCGACATTGAGGGCGTTGTTAAGACCTATGCCGATATCGGTTGTAAGTATATGGTCATTCCGTGGATGAACGGTGAATCTCTCCCCGGCGGCCCCAAGTATGAGCAGTTCCTTAAGGATATCAGAACCATTGCCGCCGAGCTCAAGAAGTACGGCATGAAGCTTGGTTATCACAACCACGACTTTGAGTTCCTGAAGGTCGACGGCAAGAATAAGCTCGACATTCTTTATGCAGATACCACTCCCGATGAGCTTCAGACCCAGATCGACACCTGCTGGGCAAACGTTGGCGGTGAGAATCCTGCCGAATACGTAAAGAAGTACACCGGCCGTGCACCTCTGGTTCACATTAAGGACTTTGTCGGTCAGAAATCCAACAATATGTACGGACTTATCGGCGGCGGCAAGACCGAGGACAACGGTGCAGAGCCTGCAGTACCCTTTGAGCTTCGTCCCGTTGGCTACGGCGTTCAGGATGTTGCCGCTATCATCGCAGCAGCAGAGGCCGCAGGTGCCGAGACCGTTATCGTTGAGCAGGATCAGCCTTCTCTCGGCAAGACTCCTATGGAATGCGCTAAAATGAGCATCGACTACATCAAGTCGCTTTAATTGGTTCTTTAATAATTTAAAGATATATTCATCTATCAGAAGGAGCAGATAACAATGGCAAAAGAAATCGATATGAATGATTTTTCCTCCAACCAGGTTGAGGAAACAGTCGTAAACACCGGCAAGAAAATGCGCATCGGTATCATCGGTTGCGGCGGTATTTCCAGTAGCCACATTAAGGCTTATATGCAGCAGCCCGATGTTGAGATCGTTGCAGGCTGTGACCTTATCCCCGGCAAGGCAGAAGCAAAGTTTGCTACCTGTGCTGAGAAGTTTGGCAATGCCGAAATGGTTGCTAACGCAAAGTTCTTCATCGATTACAAGGAAATGATCGACACCGTTCCCATGGACGCAGTTTCTGTTTGTACATATAACTGCACCCACGCAGAGTGCGCTATCTATGCACTTGAGCACGGTCTCAACGTTCTTCTTGAAAAGCCCTTCACCGTAACCTTGGTTGAGGCTATCGAGGTTATGAAGGCCGAGAAGAAGTCGGGCAAGATCGTATCGGTCGGCTTCCAGCCCAGATTCGATGCCAATATGCAGATGATCAAGAAGGTCGTTCAGTCGGGCGAGCTGGGACGTATCTACTACGTTCAGACCGGTGGCGGACGCCGTCACGGTATCCCTGTTTCCTGGTCTGAGACCTTCATTGAGAAGGATAAGGCAGGCCTTGGTGCATTGGGTGACATTGGTTGCTACTCCATTGACCTTGTTATGAACGCTTTGGGCAACCCCAAGCCTTTGACCGTTTCGGGTACTGCTACCGACTATTTCGGAACCACTCCCGAGGCTTATGCCAAGGTCGGCAAGCCCGAGTGCGCAGAGAAGTTCGGTGTTGATGACTTTGCTTCGGCTTACATCCGTCTTGAGGGCGGCATCATCCTCGACTTCAGAATTGCATGGTATATGCACCTTGACACTCCCGGTGACACCATCATCATGGGTACCAAGGGCTCACTCAGAATTCCTTCGACCGATTGCTGGAACGGCACCTTCACCAAGCCTATGACCATCTATCACGATGTCGCAGGCGTTCCCACCCAGACCGAGGTTCCTCTGTTGCCCAAGACCGAGGACCTTTGGAACAGAAAGATTCGTTCCTTCCTTGATGCTTGCATCAACGGAAAAGAGGCTCCCGTACCCACCAGCCAGATCATCTACAACCAGGCCATCCTTGACGGTATCAACCGTTCCTCCAAGGCAGGTCATGAGATCGAGGTTGAGATCCCTGAAATCTAATATACCGCAAAGTAACATTTCGGTTTTAGTATTAAATTAAATTTTTAGGAGGTTTTTTCTATGGCAGGCTTAGACGCTTTCAAAGAAAACCAGGAAGTAAAAGAAATTGACCTTTCAAAGAAGGTCAAGGTCGGTATCATCGGTACCGGCTGGATCGCAGATTCTCACATCGCAGGCTACAAGAATATGCCCGACGTTGAGATCGTTGCTTTGGCCGACATCATTCCCGGCAAGGCAAAGAAATTCGCTGAGAAGCACGGACTTGATGTAGAGAATATTCACTTCTACAACTCTGACCGTGAGCTCATCGACGCAGAGAAGGACATCGACGGTGTTTCCATCTGTACCTACAACTGCCAGCACGCAGCACCCGCCATCTATGCTCTTGAGCACGGCGTAAACGTTATGCTCGAAAAGCCCTTCACCGTAACCTTGGACGAGGCCGTCGAGGTTATGAAGGCCGAGAAGAAGTCGGGTAAGATCCTCACCATCGGCTTCCAGCCCAGAATGAGTGAGAACATGAAGATGATCAAGAAAATCGTAGATTCGGGTGAGCTTGGTCAGGTTTACTACCTGCAGGCAGGCGGCGGACGCCGTACCGGTATTCCCACTCCGTTTGGCACCACCTTCATCGAGAAGGAAACCGGCGGTATCGGCGCTGTTGGTGACATCGGCTCTTACTCTCTCGATATGCTGCTTAAGGCTGTTGGCTATCCCAAGCCGTTGACCGTTACCGGTTATATGTCCAACTTCTTCGGAACCGATCCCAACTACTACATGAACAGCAACCATCCTGAATATGCAGAGAAGTTCGGCGTTGATGATTTTGCAGCTGCATTTGTTCGTCTTGAGGGCGGCATCATTCTCGACTTCAGAATTTCTTGGGCAATGCACATGGATACCTGCGGCGACGCACTTATCCTTGGTACCAAGGGTGGTTTGAGAATCCCCTCGACCGAGTGCTGGAACGGCGAGTTCAACAAGCCTTTGACCGTTTACAAGACCGTTGCAGGCAAGAACATTCAGTACGAGGTTCCGCTTATTCCCACCAAGACCAGCCTCTTCAGCCAGAAGCTCCGTGCTTTTGTTGACGCTATCAAGGAAGGCGGCACCGCTACCGTTCCTTCGAGCGAGATCATCTACAACCAGGCTATCATCGACGGTATCGTAAAGTCGAACCAGCTTGGCAAGGAGATCGAGATCGAGATCCCCGAGATCTGATTTCTTACTTAAGTCAATTGCTCACACTGATGGCTCCCTCTTTGAGGGAGCTGTCAGCGAAGCTGACTGAGGGAGTTTGACCCTTCGAATGAGAGCTACACTTGTTTAGATTCATTCAACCATAGGGGCGAACTGCGTTCGCCCGCGGGCGTTCAAAGAACGCCCCTACGATTTCACAAATTAGTTTTTTGACACCGTCCGACATCTGCGTGAGGGTGAAGGATGCACTTGAAGATTGTTCTCTAAAGAAAAGAGAGGTAAATTTTATGAAAAAGAATATTGCAATCGTTGGCTTCGGCGGTCAGGGTGGCTGGCACGGCGACCATGCGCTTAAAAGTGACGTTGTAGCACTCGCCGGTATATATGATATTAAGGAAGAACGTATGGAATATGCACGCTCAAAGGGCATCCATACTTACGAATCCTTTGAGGCTGTTTTGGCCGACCCCAAGGTTGACGTTGTCGTTTGTGCAACACCTAACGACGTTCACGAAGATATCGTTATTCGTTCTTTGAAGGCAGGTAAGAACGTTGTTTGCGAAAAGCCGGTTGAGATGGGCGTTAAGGCCCTTGACCGAATGATTGCCGCCGCAAACGAGACCGGCAAGCTGTTCACCGTTCATCAGAACCGCCGTTGGGACGTTGACTTCCTTGGAATGAAACAGATCATCGAGGGCGGCGACATCGGTGAGGTCATCAATATTGAATCGAGAATCCACGGTTCACGTGGTATCCCCTCCGACTGGAGATGCCATAAGCCTTACGGCGGCGGTATGATCCTTGACTGGGGCGTGCATCTTATCGACCAGATGTTGTTCCTTATCACAAGCGAGATCGACACCGTTTCCTGCACCTGCACCCATATCACCACCGACGAGGTTGACGACGGCTTCAAGCTTAACATCAAGTTCACCGACGGCAAGACCGCTTATATCGAGGTTGGCACCTTCAACTTTATCGCACTTCCCAGATTCTATATGCAGTGCAAGAAGGGTACCGCCATTATTCAGGATTGGCGTGAGAATGCCAAGGTCGTGAAGTGCAAGGCTTGGCACGAGAACGACGTTCTGCCCGTGCAGACCGCCGCAGGTATCACCAAGACCATGGCTCCCCGTGATGAGATCACGACCGACACTTATGAGGTCGAGCGTCCGCAGAGTGACGTTCACGATTACTACCGCAACCTTGTCAAGGCTATCGACGGCGTTGAGCCTGCCCTTGTTACCCTGCCGCAGGTTCGCAGAGTTATGAAGGTTATGGAGGCCGCATTCGCATCCGATGCATTGAACGGCGCCCCCGTAAAATTCGACGAAAAGGCATAATCAAACATATTATTTTAAAATTCTGACCGTAGGGGCGACCTGTGGTCGCCCGCGGGCGAACGCAGTTCGCCCCTACGTGCGTTTGAGGATTTAAATGTACGCAGTAATAAAAGATTTTCTTTTTATCAAACCGACATTTGATGATTTACAAACGCATTAAAATAATGTATAATGTTTTTAACAAATGTTCTTAAGGAGAATGGTTATGGATTTTTCTAATAACGGTGCGCAGGATGCCTTTTTGATGGTCAAGACCGCCGACCGCAAGGTCACTCAAAAGGGTATGCCGTACCTTGACCTTATGCTGTGCGACAAAACGGGTGAGATCTCGGCCAAGCTGTGGGACTACCACGAGGAGGTTCAGGGCGTTTTCGAGCCCGGAACCATCGTCAAGATCCGTGGTACCGTCAGCCCTTACAACGGTGTCGATCAGCTTCGCATCGAAAAGATCCGCAAGGCTCTGCCGTCCGACGGCGTTGACCCCTCCGATTTCGTGCCGAGTGCCGATGTCAGCGGTGAACAGCTGTATTCCGAGCTGATGACGGTTGCCAACAATATGACCAACGACGAGATACGCAAGGTGGTTGTTGACATCTACACCGAATACAAGGAAAAGCTGACCTATTGGCCGGCCGCTTTCCGTCTGCACCACGCCATCCGTGGCGGACTTTTGTACCATACGCTGTCCATCGTCCGTCTGGCGCAGGCCGTTTGCAGGATCTATCCGTCGGTCAATCCCGACCTGCTTATCGGCGGCGCAATGCTTCAC
>JAZQCY010000089.1:0-14226 GCA_045546555.1 Acutalibacteraceae bacterium
GGGTGTTTTTGTCATTGTCCGTTTTTAACGGTTCGGTTCAAGCTGTGTGGGTGTTGTTTTATTATAGTGCACTCAACCAAGACGATAAAAAATATCGCAACAGTTGTAAAGCCCTCAAAAACACGGTTATTGACCGAAACGGCTTTGTGTGTTAAAATTAATATAGGCAAGAGCTCTCGCCAAATTCAACTTATGGAGAATTATATGGAACTATATTTCAGTAACAATATCAGAAACCTTCGCAAAAGCGCTGATATAACGCAGGACGCGCTCGCGACCGCACTCGGTGTAAGCGCACAATCGGTCAGCAAATGGGAGTGTGGATACGGATTTCCCGACATCACCCAGCTTCCCGCTATAGCAAACTATTTCGGCGTAACAATAGATGAGCTTTTCTCCAATAACGAAGAAGCGAAGGAAGCAATAAAAGAGGAGTTCATCGAAAAGTTAGATACCTTCGAGGGTGCAAGTGAAGAAAAAATCGAGTTCATTCAAAAATACTGTCGCAAGTACCCCAAGGATATGTACTATCTATGCTCGCTTTGCGTATTTATCTGCGACTTAATTATGACAAATCCGGAGCTTTACGATAAATATATGCCGACTATGCACAGCACTGTCGAAGCACTGCTTGACACTGAATATCGCCAAACGGCACTTGCTACTATGTTGCGAGTTTGCAAAGAGGAGGATGTAGAAAAATGGCTTAAAAAGTGCGCCTACAATCAAAATTACACGCGGCGAGCGTTACTTGTAGATCGATATAGCGCACACGCCAACAATCAGTTGTGGCTCATTCATCAAGGTATCAGTAAGCTTGAAAATTTATCTACTCTACTCGACGAGCGTTTCCCCGATCAGCTCGGTGCCGTTAGAAAGGCTGAATATCAAAAAAGCATTCTTGCGGTAATACGAAGCTTCGGCAAGGACGGTAACGTTCCCGACGGTTGGCTTTACCTTTACGGCTATAAACAGCTTGTTCTGTCAGCGTGTCTTTTCGGCGCAGGCAAAAAGGACGAAGCGTGGGAAGAATTTGAGGGCGGCATAGAAAAATTCAAGCGTTGGTATTCCCACCCCGATAAATATCTCGACCTCGGTGGCGAGCTTTTTGCAGGACTAAAGCTCAATAAAAACGGATTCCTTGTGATTGATACAGACGGAAATAAATATAAGCTGTTTGGTAGAACGGGAATTATCTCCGACTACAACGATTTTCTCTATGAATTTCTCACAAATCCAAGATGGGCGTGGTTTAACAGCGCACGCACCGATGAACGCTTTATATCTGCCGTTGAATGGGCAAAAAAACTTTGCGACATACCAAAAAATTAGATATTATTTAGATATTATAAAACACAGCACACGCCTAAGCGTGTGCTGTGTTGTTTTATTTTTAAGAAAACGCCTCGTCAATCGCCGCGCGTATCTCGAGCATCGTGTCCGCGTCAACCTTCACGACCTGTCTGTCGTAGGTCACAAGACCGTTTATCTCGTCCTCAATGTCGCTCACCTGCGTTAGCACCGAGGCGCAAAGCCCGCGCTTTATAAGCGGCACGACTTCGTCGAGATACAACCGCTTGAGCGCCGCGGACAGCGCCGTGCCATCGCTTATCGACTTGTATCCGTACTCCTTGTCGGGATTATAAATATGCCCGTCAATACGGCAGGCGTATCCGCCGAACTCGGAGAGCACCGCAGGACGCTCGCCCATTTTGAAATCCGCCTTTTTAAAATAGATATGCTCGCTTTGCACGTCGCTGATTTTCTCGCAAAACCACCCCGAGGTCGCGTCCCATACGCGTGTGCCGTCGAGCGCTTTCATCTCTGTACAAATGCGATCTGCGTCGTACTGTCCCCATCCCTCGTTAAAAAGTGTATAATAGCACACGCACGGGTGATTGTAGAGGTGGCGCACCGTTTCGGCAGAGTGCTTTTCAAATATCTCTCGCCTACGCCTTGAAGCTTTATGCGTAATACCGCGGCGCGGTCCGACTGTCGGCAGGGCGGTGTCGACAAGGAAATTGTATTTTCCACTGTTGACCATATCCTGAAAGACGATCATACCGTATTTGTCGCAGTAATAGTAAAACAGCTCGGGCTCGATTTTAATGTGCTTTCGAAGCGTATTAAAGCCAAGCGATTTCATCGTTTTAATGTCCCAAATGTACCCTTCGGGCGATGCGGGCAGGTATATTCCGTCGCTGAAATAGCCCTGGTCGAGCAGTCCGTGGAAATAGTACGGCTTGCCGTTAAGGAGTATCCGTTTGCCGTCCACCGCGACCGTGCGAAGCGCGAAATACGAGCGTATTTTATCCTCGCCGCAGTAGAGTGTAAAATCGTACAAATACGGCTCTTCAGGCGTCCACAGCATCGGTGAAGGTATCGCGATCTCGCATACGTCGCCGACGAAATCGCGCGTAATGATACCCTCGGGCGTTTCTATCAGAGCACGCTTCTCTGCCGCACCGCCGACCGTTTCTATGGTAACCGTGTCAAGCGTCGGCGTGATGCGAAGCGAGGAGATATACTCGCGCGGTACGCTCTCAAGCCATACACTCTGCCATATACCGCTTATCGGCGTGTACCACATACCGCCGCGTTTTTTTGACTGCTTGCCGTACGGAATATCCGTGTCAAGCCCGTCGATGACCTCCACGCAGAGAATGTTTTCGCCCTCGCAGAGAGCCTCCGTTATATCGTACGAAAACGGCAAATACCCGCCGATATGCTCGCCGAAGTCGACGTCGTTCACGCACACGCGCGCGATCTGATCGACCGCACCGAAATGAAGCAGTACACGCCCTACGTTAAATCCGTCGGGCAAGGTAAAGCGGCAGGTGTACTGCCACGTTTCCCCGTCGCCGAGCGTACGCGATATTCCCGAGAGTCGCGACTCGGGCACGAACGGCATATTTATGTTGCCGACAAACGTGATCTCCTCACCCTTTGCGATCCATAATTCCCACGCCGTATCAAGCGGCAGATACGAATCGCGTGCCATCTGCGGACGCGGATAAGCGCTCCACGCGTTTGGTGTGCCCTCAAACGGTGTTGCAAGCTCGGAGAAGCGGTTTGATTTATTTTTTCGGCGCACTCTGTTGCCCCCTTTTGTAAATAAATCTCCGCCGAGAAATCAGCGGAGATTTAAAGAAACTTATCTGTTGTTGATCATCTTGGTGAGCTCAACGGGCTCAACGATCTTGCCGTCCTTGTAAACTCTCATATTACCGGACGCGATCTCGTCGATGAGGATAACCTCGCCGTTGTTGTAGCCAAACTCAAACTTGATGTCCCAAAGGTCAAGTCCGATGCTCTTTAAGTCATCAGCCACAATCTTGGTGATCTTTAAGGTCTGCTCCTTCATAGACTCAAACATAACGGGAGTCATAACGCCGAGTGCCGCAAGTCCTTCTCCGGTTACGAGCGGATCGCCCTTCTCGTCGTTCTTGAAGGTGCACTCAACGTAGCCGCCCTCGAGAGGAGTGCCGTCCTTGATGTATTCGCCGTATCTGCGAACGAAGCTGCCCGTTGCAACAAGACGGCAAATAACCTCAAGGCCGTTACCGCCCTGAGCCTTACCAAAGCACTCTGCAGGAAGAACCTCCATAGTGGCATTCTCGATATCGGCCGAAACGTAGTGGGTTTTGATGCCTGCCTTTTTGAGCAGCTCGAAGTAGTAGACCGAGGTCTGAAGGTTTGCCTTGCCTATACCGTCAATGGTGAGACCTACCGAGTTCTCGCCCGGATCAAAAACACCGTCCTTGCCGGTGCAATCGTCCTTGAATTTAAGAAGAACGTTGCCGTTTTCCAAAGCATATACATCCTTGGTTTTGCCTGCGTAAGTAAGTTTCATAAAAAAGTCCCCTTTTTAAAAGTATGCAAAATTATGTGATGACCGTTTGGTCTATCAGATTATTCTTCCTCGCTGTCGGCGGGGTTATTGTTGTTATTGCTGTTTTTCTTACAGCCCTTACAGCCACGGATAACGTTTACCTCGTCACGGTGCACCGAAATGGGCATTCCCTCGGAATTTTCAAGCTGAACCTTCAGCTTGCCCGTAAGCAGGCTGACATCCACAACGGTGCCCTTGCCCTCGGGAGTGTCAACGTAACTGCCGTTTCGGGGGGTTATCTTACCAAGATACTCATAAGCATCCTGCTCATACTTCAGACAACACATAAGCCTTCCGCAGGTGCCGGAAATCTTGGTGGGGTTCAAAGACAAGCCCTGCTCCTTGGCCATTTTGATGGAAACAGGCTGAAAATCCGACAAAAATCTCTGACAGCAGAAGGGTTGTCCGCAGATGCCGAGGCCACCCATCATCTTGGCCTCGTCACGAACGCCTATCTGACGAAGCTCGATCCTGGTGTGGAAATGACCTGCAAGGTCCTTTACCAGCTCACGGAAATCAACACGACCGTCAGCCGTGAAGAAGAACAGTATCTTGCCGCCGTCAAAAGCGATCTCAACATCGACCAGCTTCATTTCAAGCTTGCGTTCAAGTATCTTTTTCTCACAAAAATCAAAGGCAACCTTTTCCTTTTCACGGTTTTCACGCATCTTTTTAAGGTCGTCCTCGGTTGCGGCACGCACAACCTCTTTAAGCTGACCGACTATCTGACTGTCGGGCACGTTGTGGTTTTCGCTTGCAACTTCGCCGCATTCGGTTCCCCTTGCGGTGGTGACGATGACATACGACCCAACGGCGAACTTTTCACCCTTGGGACTGAAAGAATATATACGTCCGTCCGAACGGAACTTTACTCCGATTACTTCAACCATTTATTTTCTCCTGTATTTAGGATAATAGTTTCACAACATAGTATTATAGCACATTTTATCCGAAATTACAATAGTTTATTGATATTCTGCAGTTTGTAAATAATGTATTTCTATTTTATTGTAAGGGAATGCCTCTGCGCTACCCGAAAAGCAGGCTCACGGCGGGCGATTCGTGAATCGCCCCTACGCAGCATCACTTGCCTAAAGGGTGACTCCCCATAAAATGGGGAGATGTCACGGAGTGACAGAGGGGGCCGCCGCAGTAAGCGGGTGGATTTTTGCGAAGCAAAAAGACGGAGGGATTCTGTGAGCCGACTTACGGCGGACCGCCCGGGAGGTCGGTCCCTACATAGTGTCTGTAGGTCTAATTGTAGGGAACGGATTTATCCGTTCCGCAAAGCCGTCTTGCGGCGGGCGGCCAATGGCCTCCCCTACAATTAGCCTTCCCCTTGAGGGGAAGGTGGAAGACTCTCCCATAAGATGGGAGAGATGTCTGCGAAGCAGACAGAGAGGGACGGGTCGGTAGACGGCGAAGCCTGACGGATGAGGTGTCCACCGTTACAACGGACTAAAAATAATACAACATAGCCGTCTCACGGCGGGCGAACATAGTTCTCCCCTACGATAGATCACATACCGTCAAAAATCTCGGCTACCATTGCGGTGGCGGTGAGCTGTGAGGACAACGGCTGACCGACGTGGCGACGGACACGCATTTCGGTGTCCTCGGCTATGCGAAGTAAGCGTGAGACCACCGAAAGGCTGACGTCACCCTCACCCTTGGCACACTTTACGGCCTCACGTTGGACAAGCAGACGCAGCTCGCCCAAAAATGCCGTAAACCCAAGACGATCCTTCTCAAACGGTTGTACCGTTTTGAGCGCCGACAGACGGTCACGTTCTTTTACGGCCGCAAAGATCGCTTTGGCGGCGGTGACGGCCTCGGCGGCGGTACCCGAAAGGATGTCCAAAGCCTTGCCGATGTTGCCGTGGGAATTTTCCAGCGCCTCTTTGATATCTTCCTCGGCGCTTCCCGTTTTTAGCGAAATATAGCTCATTGCCTCGTCACGGTCGGGGTTCTGCACCGTGAGTGTTACACAGCGTGAGCGCACCGTGGTCAAAAGGCTTTGTGCGTTTTGGCAGGTGAGGATGAACATCATAAACTCGGGCGGCTCCTCCAAAACTTTGAGAAATGCATTCTGCGCAGGCTCGTTCATTTTATCGCAATCAATTAGAATATTGACCTTGCGCTTGGCTTCGATCGGCATAATGTATGCGTTGTCCCTTATCTCACGCACGGTGTCTATTTTAAATGTAGCGCCCTCGGGCTGATAGGTCAGTACGTCGCTGTGACCGTCACGGGATACAAGGTCACACACACGGCAGCTGCCGCAGGGTGCGTTTTCGCTCTCGCAAACGGCAGCTGCCGCAAGTATTCTTGCAAGCGTTCTACGGCCGCTTCCCGCTTCACCCTCGATGATAAAGGCATGCGGAAAACGTCCGCTTTTTATAAAGCTTCTGACCGATTCTTTTATTTCTTTGTTTCCTGCGAAGGTGTCGAGCATATTTTCCTCCAAAAAAGTTTAAATTTGTGGATTTTTGTATTGACTTTGTGCAAATTGCGTGCTATACTGTTGCAAGATTGTGGAAGTTTGGGGGAATTTGATGTTAGCACAGCAAAGATATGACTACATTTTGGGTCAGCTTAAAAACAAGGGATCGATCACGGCAACCGATGTTGCAAGTGAGCTTTCGGTGTCTATCGAGACTGTTCGCCGTGACCTTATCATGCTTGAGACCCACGGCAAACTAAAGCGTGTTTTCGGCGGTGCGGTTGCCATTGAGGGGTCCAAGCATTTCACCAGCTTTGAGACCCGTTTGGATCAGAATGCCGACCTTAAATCCGAGCTTTCAAGCTATGCCGTCAAGATGATCGACAACGGTGACATCGTCGCCATTGAGTCGGGCAGTACGGCGGTCGAGATGGCCAAGATACTGCTGAAGACCGACCTTGATATCACCATTATAACTCAATCCAACACGGTATTCAATATTTTAAAAGAGAAATTTCGTGTCATTCTTGTCGGCGGCGAGTATTATAAAGAGGATGATTGCTTCGGCGGTATGCTGGCCGAGGAGTTTTTGCGCAAGTTCCACGTTAACAAGTCGTTTGTTTTCCCTTCGGCTTTGTCGGTCGAAAACGGTATCGAGAGCTACCTTTTGACCACCGTCTCCATCACCCGTGCCCTCTCGCAGATCGCCGACAAGGTGTTTGTGCTTGCCGATTCAGACAAGTTCGGCTCGAGAGCAATGTATAAGGTGATGGAGCTTGACCCCGAGTTTATCTACATAACCGACAGCAGGGTGTCCGACGAGGTCAAGACAACGTTTGCCGAAAATGGCTTTGTTCTGATAACGGAGGAGCCGTGATGCTGAAATTAAGTGAATCCAAACAAAAAAAGCTGATATACATTGTTACTATAATGTATACCAGCGTATACCTTGCCAAGCTGAACTACGGTGCGCTGACGGTTGAGATAATCAAGGAAATGGGCTGTACCAAAAGCGCCGCAGGTATGGTCGGCTCGTTCTTCTTCTTTGCCTACGGAATCGGTCAGGTGGTCAACGGATTTTTAGCCAAGCGTATGAACGAAAAGCTGTTTATGACGGCGGCGCTTTTCGGCTCGGCTGTTTGTAACGTTGCCATGTGCTTTGCTCCAAGCGTTGAGGTCATGAAGTATATATGGCTCTTAAACGGTATCGCAATGTCACCGCTTTGGTGCAATGTTGTAAAGGTTCAGGGCAAATATGTTTCTGACAAAAATATGCCACGATCGCTTATGATGACGGGTCTTACCACCCCCATAGGCACGGCGCTTAACTACGGACTTTGCGCTTTGGTGGCAACATTCTTCAATTGGCGTGTTTCGTTCTGGATCGCCGCCGCACTTATGACCTTTATGGCCATACTGTGGTATTTCACACTTAACGATATCGAGCGAAGCGCCACCCCCGTTGAGGAACCGCAACCCAAGGCCGAGGATAACGGCTCTGCCGCAAAGCCCAAGGCCAAGCTCACAAAAGCATTGCTTATCGGACTTATTATAATGTTTGTGGCTGGTATGTTCACACAGTTTGCACGTGAGGGTCTTAACGCTTGGGTACCGAGCATTCTTTATGAGGTATACGATCTTCCCTCGACCCTTTCCATTGCGCTGACCCTGCTGCTGCCGTTATTGGGATCGTTCAGTAACTTTATATTGGTCGCACTCGAAAAGAAAAGCAAGGATTTCCTGCTTTTGTCCATTCTTTTTGTGGGTGTAGCATCGCTTGCAATGGCCGTGCTTGTGTCCTGCTACAGCCTCAACAGCGTGGTTATAACGCTTGCCTGCTTTATTATTGTTACACTGTGCTGTGCCGCCATTGCCAACATCACCACCAACCATATTCCGCTTTACTACCGTGACCGATTTGACACGGGAAGTATGGCAGGTATCGGTCAGGGAATGTGTTATATCGGCAGTACCCTGAGTACCTACACCTTGGGTTATGTTGCCGATAAGGGCGGTTGGTACAACGTGTTTCTCGTGCTCGGCGCCGTTATTGTGTTTTCCTGCATTATGTGTGTTGCGGCAAAGTTCTTCACCCGTGAGCATCGCCACCACCACCCGAGATTTATACATCATTAGAAAAATCAAAAGCGCAGAGAGCATCCGACGTTCTCTGCGCTTTTTTTAAGTTTTTTGATATAGGTTTGCCTTACGGCACGCTGACCCTCTCCGTCACGGTATAATCATTCCGAATCCTCGGGTGGGAGGAGGTGGACACCGCATTTGAACTGTGAGATCAGATCCTCATTCGGGTCGGTGTCATAAATGTTCAGCACGACACGGCTATGCTTTACGGCATATTTCACCGTGTTGTCGGTGCCGCCACGTTTGCCGTCGAAATATGTCAGACAATAGCGACTTCGGTCGACCATATACTCGTTGCGCTGTTGGAATACCCATTTTGTGTATTGGGCGTTGAGCGTAATAACCTCGTCACACTCGGCCAAAAGGGCACGGTAACGGCTCTGCCATTCGTCGCTCCAACCCTTTTCCTGACCCTCATACGGCACAACACCGATAAGGCGGATGCGCTTGTTCAGCTTTTTGATCAAGGCAACGTGCTCGCCCGCCACAATGTCAAAGCCCTGCGCCATTCCGCAGTAAAAGTCGGTACAGCCGTTGCTTATCATATCGGCGATCCCCGTCACAAGTCGGGTGAAGAACTGACGGTACTGTGGGTTGCTTTCCTCAAAAGGAAAGTCAAATTTCTCGGGGCGATACCCCGTGAAGCAGCAGGAATTTTCAATGTTTATCATACGCATCTCCGATTAACAAAAGTAAGAAAATATCCGTTTTTTCAAATTTTATTAAATAGGTACTTGAAAAAGTAAATAATTAAGTATATAATTATTTAATAAATAAAGGTTTTTACCAACCCATTCGGGCCACACGTAAATTGTAACATATATTTTCGGATTTTACAACAAAAGAGGAGATAATAATATGGATAAAATTGATTACCGTTTGATAACCCTCTTGCAGGAAAACGCAAGAATGCCTCTAAAGCAGTTGGCTGAGAAGGTCTTTTTGTCATCTCCTGCCACCGCCGCACGTCTTGAGCGCCTTGAAAAAAGCGGTATCATCAGCGGCTACAGCGTCAAGGTCGATCATAAGCTGTTGGGATACCCCATCACGGCTTTTATAAATCTGGAGGTTCAGCCCCAGCAAAAGGCTGTGTTTTACCCCTTCATCAAGGCTCATCCGAACGTTTTGGAGTGCTCTTGTGTCACGGGTCATTATTCAATGCTTATAAAGGTTGCTTTTGAAAGCACCGAGGCTTTGGATATATTTATAGGTCAGCTTCAGACCTTCGGCAGCACCCAGACGCAGATCGTTTTCTCGACCGCCAAGGTCGAGACCGGCGTTGACCTTGAGAACATTATCAACGGCAATTATCCCGAGGTGCCTGAGATAAAATGAGTCAAAGCTCGACAGTATTCGACAAAATATACGCCGTTGTGAAGCGCATCCCAAAGGGCAGGGTCGCAACCTATGGGCAGATTGCTCTTGTTGCGGGAAATCCCCGTTGGGCGAGGGTGGTCGGCTATGCGTTGCATTGTAACCCCGACCCCGAAAGCATCCCGTGCTACCGTGTAGTAAACCGAGAGGGAAGGGTGTCGCCCGCCTTTGTTTTCGGTGGTCAAAACGTGCAGATTGAGATGCTAAAGGCCGACGGAGTGCGGTTTTTGGACGAAACCCACGTGGATATGGCAAATTTTTGCGTGGAAACCGATATGTTGATATAAAAAATAACAAAAGGAACTCCCTAAACGGAGCGTTCAATTAGGGAGAAATCGGTTTTTCGGTGAAATTTGAGCCGCCGCTCGTTGAAAAGCCTTGAAATACGGCAGTATTCCTGCATTTTTCAACTTCGCAACATCTTCAAATTTCATCCTACAAAACTGCCTTGCACCCAAAACAGATGAATTTTTGTTAGTATAAAAGGAAAAAGCTCACAGGAACGCTGACGCGTACCGTGGGCTTTTGACGCATTAGACCGCAAAAAGGCGCTGTTTTGGGCGAATTATCCCTAATTGAACGCTCCGAAGGGAGTTCCTTTTGTTATTATAAATCCTTAATTCCTTCGCGGTAGGCTTTGAGCTGTTCTTCGGAGGGATGCCAGGGTTTAGAGCTGCACGGAATGGTGGGCAATTCACCGTTGGGACCGTAAAACGGTGTCGAACGGTCCTCGCGCCACTTGTCTCGATCCTCCTGCTTTCTGAAATCGGGCAGGTCATAGGGTTGACCGTATTCAAGCAACGAACGGTGCGAAAGTATAGCAACGGCCGACATCTTGGTGGCAAAATACACGTCCATCAAGGGGCGTTTGTTTTCTCTAAGGCAGGTCAAAAACTCACGCACAACAATGAAATCACCGCCACCGTGACCTGCTTTATCGATAAGCTCCTGATCGGGGTCGTTTTTCTCGGGGAAATAAATCGTACTATTGTTTTCAACGTTTTCGGGCTTATCCCACCAGTTATAGTTAAGCGAGATTTTACCGTCGGTGCCTCTCAAATTCTCGACCTGACCCTTGGTTCCGCACACGCGGTAGGAGTTTTCCTCAAAACCGAAGGCGGCACAACCTGTGAATCGGAATACAGAATCATCGTTGTTGAGGGTGGTGATAATGGCGGTACGGTCACCGTTCATCTTGGAGCAAACCGTTTTCTCGGTTGGGGGTGCGAAGATGGGGAAGGCGGTAACCCTTACAGGCTCGGCGCCTGTGGCATACATCAGCGGTGCTAATGCGTGGGTGCAGTAATAGGTTGCAGGCAAATAGTTTCTCCAATGCTTCTCATAAGGAATGTAGATTCTCGAAAAAGAGGCATCCTTGCCATGACCGGGGTGGTTGTACTCACCCTCACCGAACATAAACTTGCCCAAAGTTCCACCTTGGCAAATACGTGTAATCTCACGGTTGAAGGCCATAAATGGATAATTTTCGCAGATCATATATATCGCATTTGACTTTTCGGCGGCCTCAACCAACTCAACACACTCGGCCATAGTGCCTGCAGGGGTGCATTCGCTCAAAACGTGAACGCCCTTTTCGAGAAAACGAATGGCGTAGGGTGTGTGCTCGTTAAAGTAGTTTGCGAGCAAAACGGCATCCATTTCGTGCTTGAAAAATTCCTCAAAATCGGAATAGTAAGCAACGCTGTCACCTAATTTTTTGCGAGCGCTGTCAAGAAAGCGCTGTTCCTTGTCGCACACCGCAACAACCTCTGCATTGTTCATCATAATGTGGTTGGCAAAGTTCATACCGCGGTTGCAACCAAAAATACCAAATCTGATAGTTTTCATTTTTTTCACTCCTTGAAAAATTTTTGTTGTTTTAAAATTTTGCTATTATAAAGGAGGCGTCCGCCCCCAAAAATGGGTTGGTTTTGACACCTCCCTCGTCAGAGGGAGGTTCTTCGTAGGGGCGAACTGTGTTCGCCCGAAAAATAAAATTTGATGTTTATATTTTGTTGTTTATATCGGCACGGTGACCAACAAAACAATTCCCACAAACGACAGTGCGACCGAGGTGATTTGCATTTTTGTCGGTTTTGACGATGTGAAGAAAGCTATAATGGTGGAAACAATCATAACACCGCCCGTGACCATTGGATATTGCACCGATGCCGGCACGTGCAACAATGCCGCAACCAACAAAAAGTTGGCAACTCGGTTGATACCGCCGCCACCGCAAGCAAAACACAGGGCAGGCAGGCTGATTTTCCCTTTATAGGTGCGGTAAAGTATTAAAACAAGAACTCCAGATATACAAAAGGTGCACATTGAGGTCAACAACGAATAACCTGCGGAGCTGACACGTTCAAAGTCGGATGCGTTGAAAATTTTGGAGATTACGCCTGACATACCGTTGAGAACGAATACTCCGACATAAAAAAGATAGGCAATTTTTGGCGTTTTATCCATTTGGTCATCTTTTTTAAAGGTCAGCGCCAACGCCGCCGCAATAAGCAGATAGCAGAGTCCCTTGGCAAGCGTCATTCCTTCACCGAAAAACACAACGCCGACGACCGACGGCAGAACCATACCGCCAAGCATCATAATTATGGAATACATCGAAAGGTTGACGATTCCGAGAGTGCGTTGACTGCAATAGTTAAGCAAAATTCCGTTAAGAGCTGCAAAAAACGCCATAATGAACGAAAACACTGTAAACTCAAATTTCAGACCGCTGATAACGGCCATTGAAATAATGCCTGCAACCGAGCCGATAAACGATAGCAAAAAGGTCTGAAAAAACCCCGAGCCCATACGTTTGCGGTACTGTTGGCTGAAAACAAAATTGGAGCTGAACATCAAAACGCTCAACGTAATTAAACCGTAATACATAAAATCACCGCCGAATAACCAAATCACAATCACATTATATTGCCGTTTTGCTCTTTCGTAAATGGAAAATTTCCATTGAAATATGGAAAAAGGTTGACTGTTTGCGGTTGGGGTGGTATATTCGTTATAATGATTGTAGTTAGTCGAAGCGCTTTTAGCGTTTCGACTAACCATAATCATTATAAGCACGGCTGTCGGGCGATTCATGAATCGCCCCTACATCAGACATCAAGGTTTCTTGTAGGGGCGCACCTATGTGTGCGCCCGTAAACCTGAACGAAACAAACAACCGCGGGTGAACACATAGGTGTGCACCTACGAAATGTCTTTTTGCCTGTTGTAGGCGTGGGTTGTAAGCAAAAGGAGATAACTATGATTGTAAAAAATCTTTGTAAATTTATTCCCGACAGGGCGAAGAATGAGCTAAAAACAGTGAAATTTATCCTCGAAACCGATCCTCTGGTGCAAAAGGCCCAGACCGAATTGAAAACTCACCTCGTTTTTCTGATAAAAAGCGGTGAGGGAGTAATGAACTTTAACCGTGAAACGGTGTCGGTCAAGGCCGGTGATACGGTTTTTGGTTTTTCTGGTGAAAAATTCAAGGCCGTCGGCACTAACCTGCAGTACTATTACATCTGTTTTGAGGGCTCACGCTCGGACGAGCTGTTCAAACGGTTTGGGGTAACGGCCTTAAACCGCAATTTTTCGGGTTACGAGGGGTTGATTCCTTTTTGGCAGGAGAACATTTCAAGGGCGACCGAACAAAACATCGACCTTGTTTCGGAAAGCGTTTTGATGTACACCTTTTCACGTTTGACGGCTGCACACGAGCCGTTGGACGATGTGGCTTACATCCTCACGAAATATGCCGAGGAAAACTTTTCCGATAGCAATTTATCGCTTAATTCCGCCGCCGAAGAGCTGGGCTACAACGCAAAGTATCTCTCGACCTGCTTCAAGCAGAAGATGAACATCGGCTTTTCGGAATATGTCAAAACCCTGCGTATCAACAACGCTGTTTTTCTAATGGAGCACGGTGTCGAATCGGTCAAAAATGTGGCATATTTGTCGGGTTTTCAGGATCCGCTCTATTTTTCAAAGGTGTTCCGTGAAACGGTGGGAATGCCGCCCTCCGAATACGTCAAAATCCGCTTTGACCAAAGGACAAATCAGAAAAACAACGGTTAGTCAAGTTCTGCGAGTACCTCAAACGATCACAAAAGAGAATATAGTATGAATTAAACTCCCATATAAAAAATGAAATCCTTGCTGATGCAAGGATGAAATCGGCTGACGCTGATGAAATCTTCGGCTTTGCCTCAGATGAAATTAAATCCACCCACCGCCGTCGAGGCGGATTTCACCCAACGAAGTTGGATTTCATCGTCGAAGACGATTTCACCCACCCACAAGGGTGGATTTAGTTGAAAAAAGCACTTGCTTTCGCAAGTGCTTTTTTCTGGCGGAGAAGGAGGGACTCGAA
>JAZQCY010000090.1:0-4122 GCA_045546555.1 Acutalibacteraceae bacterium
CCTTGGCTCACAGAACGACATGGCTACGTCCGACTTGGGTGTGCTACCGTCTGTTTGATGTAAAAATATGTGATGATATTTGTGATTTCGGTGCATTCACGTTGCGGTCAAAGAATTTATCGTTTGATTTAAGCGGCTGCAAAAGTGCCATACTGTTTGCCGCAACCGTCGGTGTCGGAATTGACCGTCTTATTGCCAAATACGGACGGATTTCTCCTTCAAAAGCGCTGATGTTTCAGGCTATCGGTGCAGAACGTATTGAGGCGCTTTGTGATGCTTTTTGCGCCGATATCTCAAAAGAGTATAACATTGGTACAAAGCCACGCTTTAGTCCCGGTTACGGCGATTTACCGCTTGCGGCTCAAAAGGATATGTTTGCCGTGCTTTCCCCCGAAAAGCAGATAGGGCTGACCTTAACCGACAGTCTGCTTATGTCACCGTCCAAATCGGTTACGGCAATAGTGGGACTTGGCGGTAAAAAAGAAAACACAATAACTAACAAATGTGCTTTTTGCGATAACAAGGACTGCACATTCAGAGGTGTCTAATGAATTTCAGAGAATATTTAAAAAATAACATAGTTTATCTTGACGGAGGTATGGGAACGCTGTTGCAGGCGCAAGGACTTCGCCCCGGTGAGCATCCTGAACGCTGGAATTTGTCGCACTCCGACGTGATTACAAGTATTCACAAATCCTATTTTGATGCGGGCAGTAATATTGTTTGTACCAATACCTTTGGCGCCAATATACTTAAATTTTCAGAGGATGAACTTGAAGAAATAATCAAAGCGGCTGTCGCTAATGCAAATAGAGCAAGAGCCCTTTCGGTACAGAAAGGCGAAAAATTTATTGCTCTTGATATCGGCCCTTTGGGAAAACTGTTAAAACCTTTGGGTGATCTTGATTTTGAGGATGCGGTAAACGTATTTGTAAAAACCGTAAAGCTCGGCGTTAAATACGGGGTAGACCTCATTATCATTGAAACAATGAACGATTCCTACGAAACCAAAGCCGCTCTCCTTGCCGCCAAGGAAAACAGCAACCTTCCCGTAATCGTTTCCAACGCCTACGGTGAAGAGGGCAAACTAATGACGGGTGCAACACCTGCCGCCATGGTTGCGCTTCTTGAGGGTATGGGTGTTGATGCCTTGGGTGCGAACTGTTCGCTCGGCCCCAAACAGCTTCGCCCGGTTGCAGAGGAACTGCTGACATATGCATCTGTTCCCGTTATACTCAAGCCCAATGCAGGACTTCCTAAATCGGTAGACGGAAAAACCATTTTTGATGTAACGGCCGATGAGTTTTCGGATGAAGTAGGCGAACTTATAAAACAAGGGGTTCGTGTTGTGGGCGGTTGCTGCGGTACGACACCGGAATATATCAAGGCTTTATATCAGAAAACTTGTGATTTTGCACCGGTGCCTACCCATAACAAGAATATAACAACGGTATCTTCTTATACCCACGCTGTAGAATTCGGCGAAAAGCCGATCCTTATCGGTGAGCGTATCAATCCTACGGGTAAAAAGCGCTTTAAACAGGCACTGCTTGATAACGATATGGATTATATTCTGTCTGAGGGTGTCAATCAGCAGGAAAAGGGTGTTGACATACTTGATGTCAACGTAGGACTTCCCGATATTGACGAAGTGGGGATGCTAAAAAATGCCGTTTGTGAATTGCAGTCAGTTACCGACCTACCTTTACAGATTGATACCGCCGATGTTACTGCAATGGAAGCGGCGCTTCGCCGTTATAACGGTAAAGCGATGATTAATTCCGTAAACGGTAAACGAGAAAGCATGGAAACCGTATTTCCGATGGTTAAAAAATACGGCGGCGTGGTGGTTGCCCTTACTTTAGATGAGGATGGTATTCCTGAAACGGCTGAAGGTAGAGTGAAAATTGCCGAAAAGATACTCGATACCGCTGCAAAATACGGCATCGAAAGAAAGGATATCATTTTCGACACGCTGGCTATGACCATAAGCTCTGACAACAAAGCGGCTCTTGCCACTCTGTCCTCGCTTAAAACCATAAAAAATAAGCTCGGTTGCCATACATCCCTCGGAGTTTCAAACATTTCTTTCGGATTGCCGAACAGAGATGCTGTAAATGGCACGTTTTTCGCTTTGGCTCTTGAAAACGGTCTTTCGGCTGCGATTATGAACCCGTATTCTGCCGATATGATGAAGACCTATTACACCTATAAGGCGCTTAAAGGAATGGACGAAAACTGCGCTGAATATATCTGTGCGGCAGACCTGTTTACCGTTACCGCACCTGCTACAACCGCTGAAACAAAAAAGAGTGCTGAAGAATTTTCTTCCGAGCTTCAGCGAGCGGTCATTAAGGGTTTTAAGGAAAAGGCGGCAGAACTTACAAAATCCATTCTTTTAAGTGTTGACCCACTCGAAATTGTTAATAACGAAATTATCCCCGCACTCAATACCGTAGGTAAAGGCTTTGAAGAAAAGACAGTATATTTACCACAGCTGCTTATGAGTGCTGAAGCCGCCAAAAGTGCCTTTGAAGTCATAAAATCGTTTATGGCAGGCGGTGAAAAATCCGCCGATAAGGGTACTTTTGTAATTGCCACAGTTTACGGAGATATTCACGATATCGGCAAAAATATCGTGAAGCTTTTACTTGAAAACTACGGCTTTAATGTGGTGGATCTTGGAAAGGACGTGCCGCCCGAGCAAATCGTCCAAAAGGTCGTTGAGCTTCATGCACCTCTTGCAGGTCTTAGTGCTCTTATGACCACCACTGTGCCTGCTATGGAAGAAACCATCAAGCAACTAAAGGCTAAGGCGCCTTGGTGCAAAACCGTTGTCGGCGGTGCAGTTTTAACACAGGAGTACGCAGATAAAATTGGTGCAGATAAATACGCAAAGGACGCAATGGAAGCCGTCCGCTATGCAGAGAATATTATTGGGGGTAAGGTATAATGTTGATTTCTACAAGGGGCAGATATGCTTTGCGAGTAATGCTCGATCTTGCAGATAATCGAAGCGACGGGTATATTGCAATGAAAAAAGTAGCTGAGCGCCAAGGACTATCGCTTAAATATATCGAAAGAATCATGCCGGTACTCTCAAAGAATAATTATGTCGAGGGCGTTCATGGCAAGGGCGGAGGCTACCGTCTTTCGAAAGAGCCAAAAGAGTACAGAGTTGGAGATGTTTTAAGACTCGCCGAAGGGGATCTCGCCCCCGTCACCTGTCTTCAGTGCAATGCCGAAAAGTGCGACCGCGCTGATACATGCCCCACACTTCCTATGTGGACAGAGTTTCACAATATGGTAAACAACTATTTCGACGGTATAACTCTTGCAGATTTAATGAAATAAGTAAAACAAACAAGCGCGAAAATAAAGATGTCGTGTTGCTAAAAGTGTTTTTCTCTGAAAGCTTTTGGCTTGAATTAGGCATTTACCTCGTTTTATATACTATTGCTTTCGGAACGAAACGAGGGATTATTATTCTTTGGAATAAGTTTGTATCTAAAAAGAAAGAAGGAAATGAAAAAGGCAAGTAGTATTTTATGGGGAATCGTGCTTATTGCAGCAGGTGCGTTATTTGCACTGAACGCATTAAACATAACGAACATTGACATCTTCTTTGAAGGTTGGTGGACATTGTTTATCATCGTGCCCTGTGCCGTAGGTTTGTTTACCGAACGAGAAAAGACAGGCAACAGTATTGGCATAGCAGTTGGTGTGTTCCTGCTGTTGTGTTGTCAGGATATATTAAGCTTTTCTATATTTTGGAAGCTTATTGTACCTGCCATTATTGTAATCGTGGGACTTAAGATGGTATTCAACGGTCTTTTTGCCAACAAAGCAAATGAAATCATTGCTAAAATTAAGCAAAACGGCGGCGAAACAAAGGTTGGCTGTGTCACCTTCTCCGATTGTGATCTGAATTATGTATGATAGATTTGTTCGTGATACACTGGGGAGATTAAATTTTGCTGATATTAACACATCAAAGATGAAAGCATTTTAAGAATCGTTATAACTCATAAAGATTGCAGGAAATATTGAAATTTTGAATAATTTATGGTATAATGCAATCAATTCGATAAACTTGAAATTGACAAGGTGTATATAATGGAT
>JAZQCY010000091.1:0-18196 GCA_045546555.1 Acutalibacteraceae bacterium
GGTCGACCGTGTCGGTGTTATGTTAGGGCTCGATTTTCCTGCCGGTAAGGAGCTTGATAAGCTTTCCCTTAACGGCACATTGCCGATACCTATGCGTGCATCAATGAAAGGTGCCGATTGCAGTATCTCGGGACTTGAAAACAAGGCCAAGGAGCTGATCAAAAAGGGTACACCTAAAGAGGACGTTGCATTTTTCACCGTTGCTTATCTTGCCGAAACGGTCGATAAAATGACCGTTGAGTTAAAAAAGCAGTTTGGGGATATACCGTTCGTCTTTGCAGGCGGTGTTATGTCCAACTCATATATAAGAAAATATATTACCGAAAAACACGGTGCTTTCTTTGCGAGCGCCGAGCTATCCTCGGACAATGCGGTCGGAACCGCAGTTATGACTTCGATACTGCATAATAATTGACGGAGGACACTATGAACGGACAGTTGATTACCGTTTCACAATTGAATAGGTACGTCAAGTCGGTCCTTGATGGTGATTTAAACCTCAAAAATGTCTTTGTTAACGGTGAAATATCCAATTTAAAGATCAACTCCTTTAGCGGACACATGTATTTTACCCTGAAGGATGAGGGCGCTTCGGTAAAGGCTGTTATGTTCAAGTCGAGTGTTGCAAGACTACGGTTTTTACCGACCGAGGGCATGAAGGTCATTTGCCGTGCAGGCGTGACACTTTATGAGCGTGACGGCGCTTATCAGCTTTATATTTCGGATATTCAACCCGACGGCGCAGGAAGTATTGCTATTGCCTTTGAACAATTGAAGGAAAAGCTCTCTAAAGAAGGTCTTTTTGACGCAAACAAAAAGAAGCCTTTGCCACCGTTTCCTATGAAAATTGCGGTCATCACGTCTGAAACAGGTGCCGCCGTTCAAGATATGATAAGTGTAATCGGTCGACGTTGGCCGTTGGCAACTCTTGTTATGTGTCCCGTCAGGGTGCAGGGGGCGGGTTCTGCCGAGCAAATGTGTGAAGCACTTGATGCTGTTAATAATTGCACCGATTGTGATGTTATAATTATAGGCCGTGGCGGAGGCTCGACCGAGGATTTGTGGTGCTTTAATGATGAAGACCTTGCTCGTAAAATAGCATCGTCAAAAATCCCCGTGATTTCGGCTGTCGGCCACGAAACCGACTTCACAATATGTGACTTTGTTGCCGATAAAAGAGCCGCTACTCCGTCTGCGGCGGCCGAGCTTGCAGTACCCGATATAAACGAGATAATGATGTATATTTTGGGTGCAGAGCAACGTCTTAACACGCATATAAATTCAAATATTCAGCTTTTGAGCAATCAGTTGAGAGTTTTGACCGAAAGACGGGTTTTGTCAGATAAATTCGGCTCGGTCGACCAGTTTGCTTTAAGGCTCGATAACCTCAAAAGCCGCCTTGATACCTGCTTTAGCAATACTTCAGCTACAGCGGTGCAACGCTTGGCTGAATACACCGCAAAGCTTGATGCTTTGAATCCGGCTAAAATCCTTATGCGAGGCTATTCGATTACCGAAAAGCAGGGGACAGCCGTAAAGAGCGTAAATGAAATTGCCGATGATGACATTTTGAAGATAAAATTTGCCGACGGTAGCGCCGAGTGCAGGGTTTTATCAACCGAAAGGAACTGATTATGAGTAAATCGTTTGAGAATAATCTGAAAGAGCTTGAAGTAATTGTTCAAAAGCTTGAATCGGGAGAATGCGGTCTTGATGAGTCGATCGAGCTTTATACCAACGGTATCAAGCTTTCGGCCGAATGCAAAAAGCAGCTTGAAGCCGCAAGACAAAAAATCGAACAGATATCCGATTATAATAAGGAATAATCAATATGTTTGAGCTATACGGAAAAGATATAGAAAACAAGCTGAGTGAGATATTTTCATCCAAGGATTGCGAATATTCTCATTTAATAGATGCAATGGCTTACAGCGCTGAAGCAGGCGGTAAGCGTATCAGACCCAAGCTTTTGATGGAGTTTATGCGTGTTGCTGGCGGAAATCCCGAAAATGCCATAAACTTTGCCTGTGCTTTGGAAATGATACACACGTATTCGCTTATTCATGATGACCTGCCTTGCATGGATGATGATGATATGCGACGAGGTAAACCCTCGTGTCACATAAAATTCGGCGAAGCAACCGCACTTTTGGCAGGTGACGCTTTGCTGACCGATGCATTTTCGGTTGCTTTATCAACCGAAAACGTACCGTTTGACCGTGTTTGCAGAGCGGCCAAGGTTTTGTCTGAATGTGCAGGCTCTGACGGTATGATAGGCGGTCAGGTCATTGACCTTAAATATGAGGAGCAAAAAGCTCCCTTTAATGTCGTTTTGGAGCTTTACCGTTTGAAGACGGGAGCTTTACTTAAAGCCGCCGCCACCATCGGTTGTATATTAGCAGGCGCAAACGAAGAAATGATAAGCGCCGCTTGCTGTTTTGCAGAAAGAATTGGGCTTGCTTTCCAGATAAGAGATGATATACTTGATATCATCAGCACCGCAGAGGAGCTGGGAAAGCCTATCGGAAGCGATGCCGAATCAGAAAAATCCACCTATGTTTCATTGGTTGGTTTGGATAAGGCGCAGGAGGATGTTATAAGCTTCACTAATGAAGCCATAAACGCTTTGGATGCCTTCAGCGCAGATACTACGGAGCTTAAAGCATTTGCGCTAAAACTCATTGACAGAAGAAATTAAAGGAAGTTTTGAATGGAATATCGTTATCTCGGTACGTTTGAATCACCGCACGATGTCAAAAAACTTAATAACGAAGAACTGACCGTGCTGTGTGCCGAGATGCGTGATAAAATTCTCGAAACGGTATCAGAAAACGGTGGACACCTTGCTTCAAATCTCGGTGCAGTTGAATTGACCATTGCCTTGCACCGTTGCTTTGAGTCGCCAAAGGATACCATAGTGTTTGATGTCGGTCATCAATGCTATCCGCACAAGCTGCTCACCGGTCGTTTTGACGATTTTTCAACCCTTCGCAAGGAAAACGGTGTATCGGGTTTTATGAAGCCACAGGAAAGCGAACACGACGCCTTTATAACGGGTCATAGCTCGACATCGGTATCATCGGCGTTTGGCACGTGTATTGCTAACGAGCTTTTGAAAAAGGATGGCTTTGCCGTTGCCGTTATAGGTGACGGTGCCATGACGGGCGGAATGGTCTATGAGGCCTTCAATAACGTCAGAAAAGAGGACGCCAACCTCATTGTTGTACTGAACGACAATAAAATGTCGATCTCCAAAAACAGAGGTGCTATGTCGAGACATTTGAGCACCATAAGAACACGTAAAAAATACCATAAATTCAAATCGGGCGTTGAGCGCTTTTTGAAAAAAATACCGCTTATAGGAAGGTTTTTGTATTCTGCAGTATTTAATCTGAAGCAGATGTTCAAAAATGCACTTTACAACAGTAATATTTTTGAGTCGCTCGGCTTTTATTATATGGGTCCCGTCGACGGACACGATATCGAAAAGCTTTGCGAGATATTTGAGCTCTCAAAGGAGCTTGACCGACCCGTTTTGATACACACAAAAACGGTAAAGGGCAAGGGTTATAAGCCTGCTGAGGAAAATGCAGGTGATTTTCACGGAGTATCCGGTTTTGACCGTGAAACGGGTGCGTTGCCGCAGTCTAAAATGAATTTTTCGGTCTGCTTTGGCAAAAAACTGTGTGAGCTTGCCGAAAAGGATGACAAAATATGTGCTATAACCGCCGCTATGACGAGTGGTACCGGTCTTTCTGAGTTTGCAAAGCGATTTGAGGACAGATTTTTTGATGTAGGTATCGCCGAGGAACACGCTGTGACCTTTGCGGCAGGATTGGCAAGGTCGGGTCTTAAACCTGTTTTTGCGGTTTATTCAACTTTTCTGCAGAGAGGTTACGACCAGCTTATCCACGATGCCGCCATTGCGGGTCTGCCTCTGACCCTTTGTGTTGACCGTGCAGGTCTTGTGGGTGATGACGGCGAAACGCATCAGGGTATATTTGATGTTTCGTTTCTATCCTCTGTGCCTGGGGTAACCGTTTATTCACCAAGCGATTTCAAAGAGCTTGAAATTATGCTTGAAAATCGCTTAAAAGCGCCGAAAGGTGTTGCCGCAATTCGATACCCAAGAGGCGGAGAACCGCTTATAAGCGAAAATAAGACGCAATTTGACGGCTTTTCAACCTACTCAACGGGCAAGACCTGCATCGTGACCTACGGAACGCTTATTTCCGAAGCGATTATGGCCAAGGATATGCTTAAATCAGAAGGGATTGATGTTGCCGTCATTAAGCTTGAGCAGATCTTCCCGTTACCTAACGGATTTATTGATGCACTTAAAGGTTTTGATAACGTTTTCTTCTTTGAAGAAGGAATATTGCAAGGCGGAATTGCAGAAAAGACGGGATTCGAGCTAATAACATCGGGCTATGAGGGTAAATATTTTGCAACCGCAATTACCGGATTTGTGAAGCAGGCTTCGGTCAGCTCTCAAAGAGAAAAATACGGACTTGACAGTAATTCAATGTACCAAAAAATTAAAGAGGTTTTGTAGTTTGAACAATAAAAAAAGACTTGACGCCGCAGTTTTTGAGCAAGGCTTTTGCGAAAGCCGTGAAAAGGCAAAAACCCTTATTATGGCAGGCGTTGTATATGTCAACAACCAAAAGGCCGACAAGCCCGGTATGAATGTCAAGGATGATGACACTATCGAGGTTCGCAGTAACCCACTAAAATACGTCAGCCGTGGCGGCTTGAAGCTTGAAAAGGCTATGCAGTCCTTTGATTTACTGTTGGACGGATTCATCTGTGCCGATATCGGTGCTTCTACCGGCGGCTTTACCGACTGTATGCTCCAAAACGGCGCAACAAAGGTCTACGCAATTGATGTGGGTTACGGTCAATTAGCGTGGAAGCTTCGCACCGATGAGCGTGTTGTTAATATGGAGCGTACCAATTTCCGCTACGTTACCCATGAGCAGATACCCGAGGAATTGGATTTTTGTTCGGTCGATGTTTCGTTCATTTCTCTGTCCATAATAGTTCCCGTGATGCGCAACATTATGAAGGACGGCGGTAAGGCGGTTTGCCTTATAAAACCGCAGTTTGAGGCAGGGAAGGACAAGGTCGGCAAAAAGGGTGTTGTCCGAGATAAAGCGGTGCACGTCGAGGTCGTTGAAAACACCGTTAATATGATGCTCAACAACAATATGCGTGTTTTAGGGCTTGATTTTTCACCCGTAAAGGGCCCCGAGGGTAATATCGAGTATCTTGTTTACATAGAAAAAACTGATACTCCCGAGGATGTTTCGGGTGTGACTGCCAAAGATGTGGTCGAAATGTCCCACAAGGAGTTAGATAAATAAAGGAGGAATTTTTGTGAATATCCTCGTGATTTTCAATCCCGACAGTGAATCGGGTGCTTCGGTAGCCGCCGAGGTTAAAGAAATACTTAACGAAAGTTCGGTTTGTTTGACCGTTCAGAAATTCTGCAAGACAAAAGAACCCGAAATTCCGAAAAATACCGATATCATAATTGTTATCGGCGGTGACGGAACCATTATCAAGGTTGCAAAAGCCGCCGCAAGGTTCGATTGCCCGATACTCGGTATAAATGCAGGACATTTAGGGTACCTTGCTTCACTTGACCGCAATGATCTGAGCGCTTTAAAACGCTTGCTTTACAACGATTATACCGTTGAAAGCCGTTGTCTTATAAAAGCCGAAAAAATGGTTAACGGACGTGTTTCGGATGTGTGTGATTGCCTTAACGATGCAGTTATTTCAAAGGATTGTCTGTCAAATGTTATCGATATTGAATTAACGATAGGCAACGACACGATTCAATACCGTGCAGATGGGATTATCGCCGCAACTCCCACGGGTTCAACGGCATACTCATTATCGGCAGGCGGTCCCGTGGTCGATCCGCAGATGAAATGTGTTATTCTGACCCCCGTTTGTCCTCATACCTTGGTCACAAGGTCAATGGTCGTTGACGGCAACACTTCTATTAAAATTTCGGTCAGCGGCACAAAGGACGGTACCGTTAATATGATGTGTGACGGTCGTGTGGGCTTCGAGCTTGACGAAAGATCTGAAATCAGAATAAGTCTTTCTAATATAACCGCAAAATTCATTAAACTGAACAATGTTTCGGTCTACAAAATACTGTCGGTCAAGACCGATAGCTATTAAAGGAGAACGTTATGAAAAAAGAACGTCAGTCTAAATTGTTGCATCTTATTGAGGAGTTTCCTATAGAAACCCAGGAGGAGCTTCAGCAGAGGTTATACGATGCGGGTTTTGATGTCACCCAAGCCACAGTCTCACGTGATATCAAGGAGCTTCGTATTGTCAAAATGCTTGACAGTAACGGTGTTTACCGCTACGCAGTGAATGGCGGTGCATCTTCAAAATCAATAAAATATATTGATATGTTTGCTCATTCGGCCGTTTCGGTGGCATACTCTATGAATGATGTTGTTATTAAATGCCATCCGGGTATGGCTCAGGGTGCCTGCGCTTCGCTTGATATGATGAAGTGCGAGAATGTGCTTGGAACGCTTGCAGGTGACGATACGATTTTTGTCATTACCAAGACCGAAAAGGATGCCGCTTTGCTTTGCGAAATGCTGCAGGAGATTATAAAATAAGGAAGAATTATGCTACGATCGATCAATATTGAAAACATCGCAATAATTGAAAAATGTAATATTGATTTTGTTCACGGCTTCAATGTACTTACGGGTGAGACCGGTGCAGGTAAGTCTATCGTTATTGACTCGATAAACGCCGTCACGGGGCAGAGAACCTCCAAGGAATTGGTGAGGTCAGGCTGTGAAAAAGCCTCTGTATCGGCCGTTTTTGATGGCATTTCAAGGGGCGCCGCCGAAAAACTTTCGGAATACGGTATCGAGTGTGAGGATGACAGCGTAATGCTGCTCCGCACCATCAACGCCGACGGTCGTTCCTTGTGCAAGATAAACGGTGTTTCGGTTAATGTTGCGGCCTTGCGTGATGTCGGCAAGTTGCTTGTAAATATCCACGGTCAGCACGATAATCAGGCCTTGCTCGATCCGGAAAGCCACATGTCTTTTATTGACTCTTACGGCAGTTATTCGGACGTTTTAGAGGATTACAAGACTTGTTATTCCGAGCTTCGAGCGGTAAGAAGGAAGCTTAAAAGTCTTTCAACTGACGAGGATGAAAAGCTCCGTAAGGTCGACCTTTTAAAATATCAGATAAACGAGATCACAGCGGCCGATATCAAGATAGGTGAGCTTCGAGAACTGCAGGAAAGACGTGAGCTTATCCGCAATTCCGAAAAGCTTCGTATGTCTTTGGAAATCTGCAGATCACTATTATCAGGTGACGATGATACCTCGGGCGCCGAAACAATGGTGGCACAAAGCCTTAATGAATTTACAAGTGTTTCCAAGATAATGAAGGATACCGAAAAACTGCTTGAGCGCTTTGATTTTGCCGTGTCCGAGATAACCGACATTGCCGCAGAAATAAGAGATCTTGCCGAATCGGTAGCCTTTGACCCTAATGAGCTTGACGAGTGTGAGCAAAGGATAGACCTAATAAACTCACTCAATAAAAAATACGGCGGTGATGAGGCGGCGGTGCTTGATTTTCTCAAAAACGCCGTGGATGAGCTTCAAAATATCACCGTTTCGGATGAAATGATCGTTGAACTTGAGCGTCAATCCGAGGAATTAGAGGACAGGCTGGTCGAAAAGGGAAGTGCGCTGACCCAAAAACGTCGTACCGCCGCTGATGAATTTGCCAAAAAGGTCTGCGACGTTCTGCAGTACCTTGAAATGCCGAAGGTGGTATTTTTAGTTGATATAAAGCCTAAAATGTATACCGTTGACGGTTGTGACGAGGTTGAATTTCTGATTTCGGCCAACCTTGGACAGGAGGCACGTCCGCTTGCTAAGATAGCCTCGGGCGGTGAGCTGTCACGTATTATGCTGGCTATCAAGAGTGTTATGAGCAGCTTTGACGATGCCGAAACCTTGATCTTTGATGAGATCGACACCGGTATCAGCGGTAAAGCCGCCGATAAGGTTGGACGTCAGATGAAACAGTTGTCCAAAAGCCGACAGGTTTTATGTGTAACTCATCTTGCACAGATAGCCGCCTCGGCCGAAAGCCATTATCTCATTCAAAAATCATCTACCGAATCAAATACCTACACAAACATCAAGCCCATCACGGGTGACGACCGCATTCTTGAAATCGCCCGAATTATGTCGGGCGGCGGAATGACCGAAAATCTTTACAAATCCGCAAAAGAACTTATTGAAAATCACGCTCAACTGTGATATGATATTAAAATCAGTTATCTGGAGGAATTTTAAATGACTTGTTATGACGAGCTCGTTGAACGTGGGCTGATAGCTCAGGTCACCAACGAAGAAGAAATAAGAAAGATGGTCAACGCAGGTGAAGCAACCTTCTACATCGGCTTTGACCCCACAGCAGACAGCCTGCATGTCGGTCACTTTATGGCACTTTGCCTTATGAAGAGACTGCAGATGGCAGGCAACAAGCCTATCGCCCTTATCGGCGGCGGTACCGGCTACATCGGCGACCCCTCGGGCAGAACCGATATGAGAAGCATGATGACCCCCGAGATCATTCAGCACAACTGCGATTGCTTCAAGGAGCAGATGAGTAAGTTTATCGAGTTCGGCGAAGGCAAAGCACAGATGGTCAACAACGCCGATTGGTTGTTGAAGCTCAACTACATAGAGCTTCTCCGTGAGGTTGGCGCTTGCTTCTCGGTCAACAATATGCTCCGTGCCGAGTGCTACAAGCAGAGAATGGAAAAAGGTCTTTCTTTCCTTGAGTTCAACTATATGATAATGCAGTCTTACGACTTCTATCATCTGTTCAAGGAATACGGCTGTAATATGCAGTTCGGCGGCGACGATCAGTGGTCCAATATGCTTGGCGGTACCGAGCTTATCAGAAAGAAGCTCGGTAAAGACGCCCACGCAATGACCATTACCTTGTTGCTCAATTCTGAGGGCAAGAAGATGGGCAAGACCGCTAACGGTGCCGTTTGGCTTGATGCCAACAAGACCTCTCCCTATGATTTCTTCCAGTATTGGAGAAACGTTGACGATGCCGATGTTGTCAAGTGTATGAAGCTACTTACCTTCATTCCACTTGAGGAGATCTATGAGTTTGAAAAATTAGAGGGCAGTGAGCTTAATGCCGTTAAGGAGCGTTTGGCATTTGAGCTGACCAAGATGATCCACGGTGAAGAAGAGGCCGAAAAGGCTTTGCAGACTGCACGTTCGTTGTTCGCAGGCGGTGCTAAGGCCGATATGCCCAACACTGCAGTTCCTTGTGATATGTTCCAGAACGGTGAGATCGGCATTCTTGATGTAATGCTGCTTGCAGGCCTTATTCCTTCAAAGGGTGAGGGTCGACGTCTTATCCAGCAGGGTGGCGTTTCGGTCAATGATGAGAAGGTTACCGACCCTGCAAAACGCTTTACAAAAGCCGATTTTGAGGGTGACGGCATCATCATCAAAAAAGGTAAAAAGGTGTTCCATAAGATCACAACTTTATAATTCAATAAATCGAAATAACCCGTTACTGTTAAAGTAACGGGTTATTTTTTACACCTTTAAAAGCCTTCCGTATTCTTCGTCAAGCACTATTGTAACAAATCTCAAAGAGAATATGTCGCAAACAATAAGCGTCTGCGGCTCGATAACATCAATTATAATATAACTTGCGCCGACATCGTGAAGAACGCCCACACGCTGTTCAACTGTATCACCGATGAAAAACTCACAACGTACCCAACGACCGATAAACTGCCTTAAATATGCCGGCAAAAAATCGGTGTTGGTCATGGTTTCAGGACGTAAGCTTATCGTGTTACCGCTTGGAGCAGTAGTCATCATATTATTCTGCGGCATTGGCATCATAGACGTATTGTTAATCATACTATTGCCGGTATTATGAGTGGTATTCATAGCGTTCATATTCATACCGCTATTATTCATACAACCGTGCGTGTGTCGGTAGTTGTTGTCCCAATTGACCGTGGTATCAGGATGATTTCGCATATACATACGCTGGTCGGGCGTCAGTTGCCTCGTAGCAGGCTGAAATCCGCCGTCTGATGCGTTTAAACTATTTGAACCGTTCATTCCCATATAATTCATAAAGATTCTCCTAAATTAAGTTTCCCAGTATTGGGAGGTTGGTCGATAAAAGCAATGTTGGTTGATCCTTGTGTGAAAAACTCCCGATCCATTTCTCGGGAAATATTGCTCACAGTTGGCGGAAAACGGATTAAAATACCATAAGCAGTCACCAACGGCGGGCAGGGAATTACCGGCCAGCGCCCAATCGGCAACCTGATAGTTTTCGGTTGTCGGTGACATGTTATAAATGTTCTGTGAATTGTACTGTCCGCCGATCTCGGTTCGGGCACAGTCAAACTGATATGGCTGAAAGATAACGTTTCTGATATCACCCTGACCGGTCCTCAAATACTCGCCACCTGCAACGTGCACTCGGTTCATAACCACCGTTGCAACGGCCTGCTGACCCGTTAAGCCTTCGCCGCCTGCTTCACACTGAATGATCCTTGCCAACAGCTCTCTTGCGTTAAATGGCATAATAACACCTACTGTTTATTTGTCCTATATATCTTATGTTGATATTTGATTTTTGATAAACATAAAAAAGGAGGGCTCATCATGAGTCCTCCTGATCGTTTTTATTAGGTTTAGCAATGGTCGGTTTAACACCTGACAGCGGATTTTTAGAAAATGCTTCTTCAACCTGACGGTTGGCAACATGGGTATATATTTGAGTTGTACCAAGATTCTCGTGTCCTAAAACATCCTTCAAAACACGGATATCAACTCCGCCCATTTGATACATCAGGGTTGCCGCCGTGTGGCGCAGCTTGTGAGCCGAAAAGCCTTGACCGCCAAGGCCTGCTTTATCAAGAAATGTATATACGATATGCTGAACGGTTTTGTTGCTGATGCGCTTTTTGCGTCCGCTTAAAAACAAAGCATATTTATCCTTTTGCTCAACTCCATCGTGTGGGCGAACCTGCATATAAGCATTTACAGCCAACATACAAGCCTCATTCAGATAAATTATACGTTCTTTATTGCCTTTACCGGTGATTTTAAGCGAGCCATCCTCACGAATGTCAGTATAATTTAAGGAACACAGTTCAGACAAACGCATTCCACAGTTCAAAAACAGCGTCAAAATGCAGAAATCACGCTCTTTATTGGGGCCGTCAACCGATTTTAAAAGATCAATACTTTGTTCCAAAGAAAGATGAACCGGCAAGGATTTTTTAAGCTTTGGAGTATCCAACTCAGCCGCAGGATTGACCTTTAAAAGGTGGATATTGTTGGTCAGATACTTGAAAAACACTCTCAAAGCCGATACCTTGCGAGCTCTTGCGGCAGCGCCGTTGGAACGCTCATTCTTACAATATACTAAAAATGAGTACAGATCGGTCATGGTAACCGATTTTATAATATCTTCATCGATATCTTTAACATCAATATCGGAAAAATCAACTCCATCGGGAACAAGACCACGCTGAAGCTTTAAATATTTGAAGAATAGGGTAAGGTCAAGGTAATACTGTTCGGCGGTTTTGGCAGATTTTCCTTTGATAGTCTCACTGTAAACCAAAAAATCACGTAAAATAGGCGCAGTTGAGTTTAATGTGTTGCGGTCCAAAATATCACATCCAAGATTTAATTAAGATTTTCAAAAGAATAGTACACCACAATTATACAAAATATTTTGTATAATTGCAATTGACCGTTACACCAAAACAGAAGGCGAACATTTGTGCAATTATACAAAACGATACTATAATTATACAAAATTCAGATATAACAAGCTAAAAGGTAGCATAAGGATGTAGCTTGGATTAAATATCATCTATACAAAAAGTTATCGGTTATTATAAAGAATTAAACCGCAGTAAAGAGTCTGCGGTTTAATGAATATAAGATAAAGCTATAATATACCAATATAAATAAGTGTTAAAAGCCAAAATTCAACAGAAATGAGTATTGCGGTAATAAAGCACGAAAAACGCCATCGAATAGCGTGATTCAAAATGATGTCAGCATTGTCCGAAAAAAACTGAGAGGCTACAAAGGCAAATTGTTTTTCAGAAAATTTTGAAAAAACTGTGAGCTGCAGTTCATCAGACGATTACATAATGTAATAAAATATAAAGGTGTTAAATTCAGAAATTAAAGAAAGAACATTTTAAATTATAATTTCAAATGTGTTAAGAAGAAAATTGTTTAAGAACAATTATAGAATAATAGGATATAACTAAAATTAAGCACAATTATATACTATACCGACCGCACGCAAAAGAGATAGAACCAATTTGGATATAACATCCTAAAACCGGCCTTTCAACACCTAAACTGCCTAAAACGCCTCCCCTTAATTATACAAAACATTCATTTTGTATAATTATTAGTAAAATTTTCTTAGCCGATTGATATTGATATATTTGTCTTCCCTATGGGGTTATTGTTATATTTTAAATACTACTATACGGCAAATAATATAAGTATCATACTAATATATAATATTCAAAAAAATATATAATCTCCAATATAACCCTATCAAAACAATTTTCTTATTTAACAAGAATCACCCGAAGGTCATCTTGCCATCGGGTGATATTTTTTATAGCTCTGCGCATATCTGTTTCTCATCAACTGTGCGTAAACTTGAGTCGAAGATAAATCAGAATGACCTAATATCTCCTGGATATCTTTAAGCGGTGCGCCGTTTTCTAACAAATGAGCCGCAAACGAATGTCTGATAGTATGAGGAGTTATATCTTTATTTATATTTGCCTTTTCAGCATAATACTTGATGATCTTCCAAAGGCCCTGTCTTGTCATAGGCTGACCGTTCATATTAGTAAACAACTCGGTGGTATTCTTATCAATAACCACCACTTCCCTAACGTTGTTACAATAGTTAGTCAGGGCTTTGATGGCCTCGGGATACATCGGAACTACACGTTCGGTTTTACCGGTTCTTAAATGGAGGATACCTATCTGAAGGTTAAGATCACTAACCTCGATACTGATAAGCTCGGAAACCTTGATTCCGGTAGCATAAAGCAGCTCAAGCATGGCCTTATCACGGCAGCCTTTAAGGTCGTTAACATCAGGCTGTGATAAAAGAATTGATATTTCTTTAGAGGTTAAAATTTCGGGCAGTTTCTTCTCCTGCTTGACCTGTTTAACACCGATAACAGGCGATTCATTGCAAAGTCCCTGAGACATCAAAAACGAGAAATAACAACGCAACGAGGCCAACACACGTGTAGTTGTTGCATTGGACTTGCCCGCCTTTTGAAGTGAGGCTATGTAATCGGAAATATGGGCCTGTTTGACCGATGAAACCGAGCGTAATTTAAGATTATCACAATAGAAGGCAAACTGATTTACGTCACGAAGATAAGACTCCAGCGTGTTACTGGAGCTCTTTTTCGTTTCCTTCAGATAAATCTCAAATTCCTTGATATAAGCCTTCATTTTTAACTTCTCATTTCTATTTATTTACATAAGGTTAAAGTATTTTGAAAAACAAACCGTAAAAACGGCATCCGCAAACGATGAAACTGCCACCGTACAAACGCAGATAAGACATTTTTTTAAAAGCGACAATGCAACGGTCTTTAAAAGCTGAACGTTCTGAACCGAGCCTTTGAACACGCTAAAAAAGTTGACCGATAGCTCCATCGCCTTGCTTGAATAATAAACAAGTACAAAATCCAAAACAACCGACGACGGTAAAAGTATCAGATCGGCAAACGCTATCCCCTCTAATGAGCAATCACGGTACAAAAAACCTGACAACATACACGTGCCAAAGCCTCTGAACAACATTACTGCAGGAAAAATCGGGATACCGCTTACACCAAACGCTGAAACAGTCAACACCAAGAGATATAAAAAAGCCGTTAAAAAGCTTTTAAAAAATATCTGCCAAAGGCCAGAATTGGTTCTTGCTTCAATAAAAGAACGGAACCAATTATACAAAATATCGGATTCTTCAGGGTTGGTACCCTTAACAGATAATGCTCCAAAAAGCATTCCGACAACAAGGCAACATAACAAAATAAGAAAATACTTGTTATTGCCTATTACATCAAACAAGCGCCTTATGCTGTGCTTTTCGGTTTCTTGCACTTTTATTATCTGCATATTATTTGGCTCCCCTCACAAGATTAGTAATAAATATGAGACAAGCCGTTGAAAAATTACAAAAAATTAAAAGCACAATATATAGACGATTTTCAGTCGCAAAACACAAAATCGGATATCATAAGCAATATTATGTAACCTTATAATAAAAAAACGCCCCTATATTTTGCGGTGAAATATAGCGCTGAAATGGCTCGCTTAAAATAAAAAAACACGACCAAATCAAGCGCTATATTATTTATACACCAAAAAATACATTATGTCAACAACTATTTTTCATATTTTAAGTATATTATGTAAACTATTTATGTAAACCACTACAAATTGTGCTTATACATCATTATGTAAACCTAACTATCTACAATTTAAGTGTTTATTTTTTTGAAAAAGTATGTTACAATGTAAAATAATGAAAGTGAGGTTGGTATATATGAGTAAAATCGCCATCATCACCGGCGGAGCCACAGGCATCGGTGCCGCTGTGTCTTCCCTACTCTGCCGTGAAGGATATAATGTTGTTATCGGCTATAGCAAATCTGAGCAAGCCGCCAAGGCTCTGCAAAGCAAATTATTACCCTTGGGCGAGGTCAGTATTTGCAGGGTCGATGTATCTTGTTTTGAAAGTGTCGATAATTTAATCAAATTCACTTTAGATAAATACGGCCGCATTGATCTGCTTGTAAACAACGCAGGGATCGCGCAACAAAAGCTTTTTACCGATATCAGCAATTCCGATTGGGACACCATGATATCGACTAATCTTTCGGGTCAGTTCTACTGTTGCCGTGCCGTCATCCCTACCCTTGTTTCTCAAAAAAGCGGTTGCATCATCAATATATCGTCGATGTGGGGAATTGTCGGCGCTTCGTGTGAGGCACATTACTCCGCCGCCAAAGCAGGGGTCATCGGGCTTACCAAGTCGCTTGCCAAGGAGTTGGGTCCAAGCAATATCCGTGTAAACTGCGTTGCACCCGGTGTCATAAAGACCGATATGCTTAAAAGCTTTACCGAAGAAGATTTAAAAGAGCTTGCCGATGAAACACCTTTGATGCGACTTGGCACTCCCGAGGATGTTGCCAATGCTGTTGTATTTTTGGCTTCAGACAAAGCATCGTTTATAACCGGCCAGACTTTAAGCGTTGACGGCGGATTTGTCATCTGATCAGTATTCTGCGGAATAATCGAATATTTCGCCCGCAATGTTACTTCCCGGGTATTCGATAACGTTAGTGTATGCATCGGGAACTTCTCCGACTATGACCGTTTCGGCCAGAATAAACTCGGTCTCAAACTTACCTGACGTTCTGTACCACGGCATCACAAAATATACGTCGGTGCTGATGCTTAGGGTAATTTGATGCAGGGTTTGATTTATCCCTGCCGATATAAACTTGCTTGATATTTTCGAATAGACCGCCGAGCTTATCGCAAGCTCAATGTTTATCCTCGGACCACGGTTATTTAGCAGTTGATTACCCGTCAATGTTCCGACAGGAACACTTAACACAACTGCCTTCTTTTTGTTTATGTTTTCTTGAACCTTGCCTATAATTCCGGCCTTTAGCTTGGTCATCTCAACAGTATCAAACTCCACCGATGTAACCTTGTTGGCTGCATCGGTATTTATTTTTATAAGATCGGTATATTGCAGTTTGTTTTGCTCGAGATAGTCATATACCGTTTGGTTAATAACACTGTTTGAGATGATAGCGGCTCTCGACTGTCCGTAATTGTTAAGTAAAACACGCAGACGACTGTCCAGTTTAACTGCACAAGCTATCAGTATGACCAGTACGGTCAACAGTGCAATTAGTCTTATACCGTTTTTATTACGGCGCAAAAAAACACCTCCCGAAATATCTTACGCAGATACAACGGAAGGTGTTAATTTAAGATTTATTTGTTGATATAAAAGCTCTTGATGGTTTCCACTACTTTTTCGAGGCCAAGATTACTGTTTATAGCAAGGTCAAAATAGCTCAAATCGCCCCACTTGCGATGGGTATAATAATTGTAGTACGATGCACGACGCTTTTCGGTCTTTTTAATGATGTCCTTTGCTTTGTTAGCAGGGATACCCAAGCGCTTCGAAACATTCTCAATGCGAGTATCTGCATCGCAGTGGACAAACACCTTTAAAACGTCATCACGGTCACGGAGAACGTAATCTGAGCAACGACCGAGGATGATGCAAGGGCCTTCATCGGCCAACTGCTTAATAACCTCGCTCTGCGAAATAAACAACTGATCGTTTAAAGGAAGGTTGGGGCTGTTCATACCGGTTCCGGCGTAAGAATAAGCACTGATAGAAAGCGAATACAAAAGGCTGTTGGTAGCCTTCTCATCATATTGCTCAAGCACCTCGGGGCTGATACCGCTTTTAGTAGCGGCATACTCAATAAGCTCCCTGTCATAGAACGGAATATTAAGCTCCTCAGACAAGCGCTTGCAGATCGCACGTCCACCGCAACCAAACTGTCTGCCAATAGTAATAACTGATTTCATAAAAGCACCTCACATGAGTATGTATATTCTCTACATATACATTATAACATCTTTTAAGCTGAAAATAAAGAGAAATTTTATTGTAAGTATTGTAAAATATCATTGACAGTCTTCGTGCAAAATGATATAATGTTGAGGCTGTGAATAGGTTTCGGACAGTTGAGAGTGACTTTCTATATAAATCCGATTTTGAATTTTAATCGGAACTACGAGGCGTCGTTCCTTACTTATTACCTATTACTTCTTACCTATTACTTTAAAATTGCGGGTGTGGCGGAATTGGCAGACGCGCTAGACTTAGGATCTAGTGTCACGCACGTGCAGGTTCAAGTCCTGTCACCCGCACCATGAAAAACGACAAGTTTCGACAGAAACTTGTCGTTTTTCAATGAAGCGTTCCCTCCGGGAACATGATGACGCTACGCTAATGATGTCACTTCGTTAATGATGTGTTGCTTCGCAACATTAAGGAACGCTTCGCATCATAAATGAGCGAAGCGAATTTACATCATATTGCGCACAGCGCAATACATCATATCGACGAAGTCGATGCATCATTTCGCGAGAGTTCGAATTCATACGCAAAAACGGCAAAAATATCTTTTTTTATCCATTGCGAAAGCAATGGTATATCATCACGCTTTAGCGTGTATCTCATCACCGAAGGTGCATATCATCAGCCGCAGGCTGTATCCTCTTTCGCAATGATGATATACAATGCTCCGCATTGATGATATACACGACTTTGGCGTGATTTTGCGTTTGGGTTCGAATCCTTAATGCAAACCACAAAATATCTTTTTCGTAGCCTTTATACAGAAAAAAGCATCGACTTTGTCGGTGCTTTTTTCAACTAAATCCACCCTTGCAGGTGGGTGAAATCGCCTTCGGCGATGAAATCCAACTTCGTCATGAAAAAGTCCTTGAGATTTTTCTCAAGGACTTTTTTAAAATTTTCACAGCTTTCCCCAAGCCTCGTCAAGGAAAAGTAATCTTGCTTTGAGCCATCTATACAAATAATCGGCGGCTTGGGCTTGAGTGGTATAGGTGTTGATCTCGGGAACAACCTCACCGTTACCGCCGGTTACTCTTGTTTTCCATTTCTCATAATTACGCTTATAAGCATCCTCATAAACAGTTTTATGCTGTAAAATCAAAGACAAAGCATTATCGAGAACACCCGCTTGCTTAATTATCTGCCATTTTTCCATAATCAGTCCTATAAACCAATCTTCATTTTTCAAAAGATTGAACCATGGGTTTAGGCTTTCCATAGCATATAATTTATTATCGGACACAACTCTTTTAATAATGCCATACGATGAATCAAAATCCCACGGAGCCTCAAAGATCAGCTTTTTACTTCCCTTTTCTGACATATCGAGGGTCATATAAAAGCTTGACCAATCGACATCAAGGTCGCA
>JAZQCY010000092.1:0-55114 GCA_045546555.1 Acutalibacteraceae bacterium
TGCACCCCTGTCTGCGGCGGTGACCAGACCGTCGGGTGTGTTTTTGAAGCCACATATCGACAGCGGATGAGGGTTGGGTGTTTCAAGATTATAGTGGGCTTCGGCACGCGGGAACGGCACCGAAAGACAGACCCTTGAATCACAGTTTTTCTTGTGAATGCGGCCCAAACCGCTTGCGTCATAGTGGGTATCGGCGTGGCAGTCGATCTCTATGAAATATCCTCCCGCATTCATAAACGCCTTGTGAAAATCTTCACTTGTTTGGGCAATAAAACCTCCGATATCGGTAACTGCCGTGGTCGGTGTTATGCTGTCATCAGCCACAAGATAGGCAAGATAGGCGTTGGATGCCACCGTTATCATATACTTGTTGAAATAGGCATAGTCTTCGCAACCCAACCTCAAATCGGGGTCAAAGCGGTTTTTAATGTGACTCATTGGCTTCTGTTCAAGCCACCAAAGTGCCGCCTTTTGTGCTTTTTCGGCCGCCGCCTTAAACTTTTTGGCTTTTTCAACCTCACCCTTTTTGTTGAGAAGTGAGGTGCGTAATTCTAAATAACTTGCCAAAACCGTTTCGTTGAAAACGGTTTGGTTGCTTCTTCCGCCATATGGCAGCTCTCCCGTAACCGACTGCATTTTAAGGGTGAGCTCATCGGAGGCTTCCATCATTTTTTCAATCTCGGGCGCATATTTACCGTTGTATCCGAAGTGTAACGATAGCCCTAACAGCACTCTTGTCATCATATCGTAGACCATCGGCTGATGCGGTCCTGTAACGCTTCCGTCACGGTACATTCCGTTTTTGTCAAGACGAAGCAGCTGGGACGGTAGCTGATGCTCCAAAAACGGTGTGGGGTCGGTGCCGCACAAAAGACCTCTTGCCTGCTCGCTCAAAACGCCAAAATACGCCCAGTTGTTGGGATGCTTAACGTCCTCTGACACAATATGGGTATAGGTCGTCGGAATATCCAGTGCCTTTAATTTTTCTTTCCAAGCCTTTAACTGCTCACGGTCTATAATATCGGTTTTTTGGAGTTCAATCAAGGCATGACAGACCTCACGGACGGCAAAATTGTTGCCGCCCTTTGATTTATTTTGCGGATGGGCAAAACCTTCCATACAAAGGTCGATGATCTCAATAAACTCTGCTTTAAGCTCAAGACGCCTGCCGTGCGCCATCAAAATTCCGATATTGGCACCAAGCCTTGGGAAGCCGTGCTCGGTAAGGCCATCACGGTGCACCTCGTCAATATAATCCCTTATACGCTCATAAGTATAGGCGGAAAGTGCCTTTTCCATTATATCAAGGTATATTTCTTTCATCAAATCACCTAAAAAATATTTTTATTTTCTCTGAAAGTACGCCAAACATTTTCAAAAAAGTCATCCTCGTGCGGTATGGGGCGGACGGGTCTGACGGTTGCTTCAAAAACGTTTTCGGTGAGGGTGACCTCCTGAACCTTTTCAGGGTCGGTGTTGGGTTCTGCCATTGCACAAAGCACCGCACCTTGGGTCAAAAGCACTTCTTTCAAGCGAAAATCGTTGGCCGTTTTTAACTCATTCAAGGTGATTTTAAGCATGGTTTTGAGCTTCTCGAGGTCACGCACGGCGGCCGCATTGTCGCTCATCCGACGCTGTGCTGAGTTTATGCGTTCCTCTGCATCGTCCGAAAACGTTATTTCAACCTTATCAGCAAGTTCATAAAACAGCTTTTCATCAACAAGCTCATTGGGGTGCTCCGAAATATACTGTGCCGCCCTTAAAGAGCCCACCTGTCCTGCATTAAGTGCCGAGCCGCCCGGTCGGGCGATGCCGTGGGTGCCTGCACACTCGCCCACAGCAAAAAGTCCTTTTATCGAGGTCTGCCACCACATATCTACCGCAATTCCGCCGTTGTTGTGCTGTGCACAAAGAGCAATGGGCAGATATTCACTATAAAGGTCAACACCTTTTGATTTATAAAGCTCAATGGCAGGTGCGTTCATTTTCTGCAGGCGCTCAATGGGCGTTCCAAAGGTTGCACCTGCTTTGTTCAAATATTCAAATGCCTCATTCGAGAGTTTATTGAAATTGATCGGGAAGGGATTTTTAGTAAAATCAAGATAGACCCTTCTGCCCCTTTCAACGCACTCACGGTAGACCAGCATATCGATCTGCGATGAGCCGTTTTCGGCTTTTTTGGGGTCAAACGGCCATTGATAGCCTTTAAGAAAAACGAAAGAAAGTCCTTCGTATTTGTCGGTAAAATAATCCCATAAAAAGTCGTGCTCATTGCCGTTTTCGTCAACCGATACAAACCTCGGCAACACCTGCATATAGGTGCCCGACACGTTCCAACGGGGCTTTGTGGATGCAAGTCCGTACTGCCAAAGGGCAAGGTTCTGCAGCTTTGCGCCTGTCTCAATGGCAAGACCCGTGGAGCCGTGATGACACTCGGGGTAAACGCTGTCGGCATAAATCCCTGCAGGGCCACCCGTTGCCATTATTATATCACGGCAACGAAAAGCGACCGTTTCACCTTGGCTTTGGCAAAGCAGTCCGCATATCTTGTCATTGTGTTTTAACAGTTTTACGGCGGTATGCCCGTCAAAAACCTTGATGTTAAGCGCTTCGGCTTTGTTTTGCAAGGCCTCGGTCATAAATTTTGAGGTCAAAGGCCCTGCCGAGGTTGCTCTCTCAAAAGGGTCGTGGTCGGTCTTGTAGCCGATATACTCACCGTAGCGGTTATGAGGAAACGGCACGCCGAGCTCGCACAGATTCAAAAAGCACCGTGCCGATAAAGCCGCTTCACAAAGCGCATTGTCACCGTCAACACATCCGCCGTCAAACAGATTTCCCGCCATTTTGCGCACCGAATCGGGGCTGTCACCCGAAAGGCCCAGCTTATAATAGGTCTGCTTATCCGAGCCTGTATTTCTGGAGGTGCCGCAGTTGACCCCTTCGGTAACAATGGCGACATCCACGCCAAGCTCTTTCAAACGGCAGGCGGCATTATAGCCCGCCGCACCCGTGCCGATAACAATACAGTCGTATGTGTATGTTTTCATTATAATCTCCTTATGTGGAAGCCGCCGTCTACGTCGATGGACTGTCCCGTGACATAAGGCAAAGAGCCATTGCAAAGCGTCCACACGGCGTTGGCGATGTCCTCGGGCTGACCCCAACGCTTGATGGGAAGCAGACCGCCGTCGATCAAAGCGTCATACTTTGCCTTAACCTTTTCGGTCATACCCGTAGCAATGATGCCGGGGCGTATTTCGTTTACCGTTATGCCGTATTCTGCAAGACGGTCGGCAAAAAGCTTGGTCACCATCGAAACTCCTGCCTTGGAAATGCAGTATTCGCCACGTGAGGTACTGCTGGTGTAGGCCGACATTGAGGAAATGTTGACTATTGCCTTATTTGAAGGGTTATCATTCTTCATTATATTGGCGACCGCCTGAGTGAGAAACAATGTGCCCTTGGTGTTGATGTTCATAACAAAATCATAAGATTCTTCGGTCATTTCCAAAATGTCGTTGCGCACCTTGGGAGCCACGCCTGCGACATTGACCAGAATGTCGATCCGGCCGTACTTTTTCATTGCGGTGTTTATGTAATGCTCACGGTCGGCACTCTTGCTCAGGTCACCCTGAACATAGGTGAACTCACCCTCTAAGCTTTGGGGCATTTGAGGTGCAATGTCCATACTGACAACGGCAATGCCCTCTTTCAAAAGTTTTTCGGCGGTGGCAAATCCAATACCGCCTGCAACGCCTGTAACCAATGCAGTTTTCATTTTATTTTCCTCCACACAATTCCTTATATATAGGCAGATAAACCTCTTTATCTCGGATAACACATCCGGGTGTGCCGCCGGGCTTTCGCATAATCTCGGTGCATTTTGAACAGCAGATGCAAATTTTATTTTTATCCATACTGCCCTTTGTTAAAACATCCTTGGCAAAATCGGGATAAGCAAAAATTGTTCTGCCAAAACCGGCAAGATCAAACCTGCCCTCTTTTATGTATGCCGACACAACGTGTGGCGCCGCAACGCCCAAGAAGGATACCGCCGAGCAGATAATTGCCATTTGAGGGTTCTTTTCTTTAAGCTCGGCCGTGCCGTTAAGCACACGTGCAACACCCTTTAAGGGGTGCTCGGGCGCCTCGTAACCGCCTTGTGCGTACGGGCGGTTGACGTGAGGGTTGAAATAGGGGTTACCCATTGTGATATTAAGCAAACGCACACCGTATTTATAAAGCTCCTTTATAAGCCAATCGGGTTCTGAAAGGTCAAGCTCAAGACTGCCGTCCTTCTTCACGCCAAAGCCGTAAGGGTACTTGAAGCCGTCGTAAACGTTAAGTCGGGATGACACCAAAAAGTCCTTTGAACAGCTTTGAATTGCGCCCAAAACGCTTTCACGAAGCAATCTTGTGCGATTTTCTAAAGAACCGCCGTAGCGGCCTTCACGGTTGAATGCCGACAGAAGCTCTGAATTAAGATAACGGTGACAGCATTTTATATCCACACCGTCGAAGCCTGCTTTTTCGGCCAGCATTGCACCCTTTACCAGCGCTTCGCCAACACGGTCAAGATACTCATCGGTCACGATTCGGTCAGACGGTATGGGAGCATCCTTTTCAAAAATGGGGTTGTTATAAGCTATAAGCGGTTGAGGGGTGCCGTTGGGCTTTGAATACCTGCCCGAATGGGTGGCCTGCATAACGATTATCGGCTCGTAACCGTTGGCTTTAAAGGCGGTTTCTTTTATTTCTTCAACCTGCCGCTTAAAATCGTCAAGATTGTTTTCGTTTATATAAAGCTGACGGGGATTAGCTCGTGCCTCTCGCATCACGGCGGTGGCCTCAAACCATATCAGTCCTGCTCCGCCCTTGGCAAACCGTTCATATCGGCGCTTAGTGAGAGTATCGGGACTACCATGAGCCGTGCCGTCACAGCCCTCCATCGCCTGACACACAAGTCGGTTAGGCACAGTTTTACCGCATATATTAAGTGGTGTTTTTAGTATTTCGGTATTCTGCTCAAAGAGAAGACCGGTGTCAAGTTCTTTGTTTTGTTCATTAAATTCGTCAGTAGACGTATACACTTTTTGCATAATAAACCCTTCCTTTTATATTATCATAATACAAAAGTCGATTGTATTCTATATAAATGTTGCTTAAATTTATGTAAATCTTGCAAAATTGAATTTGTATGATATAATTAAAAGCGAGGTGATAAGCCATGCAAAGCATTGTAAAAACCGTTTACCGTTCATCCGGATCGTTGAATATACGACCCCATTTTCACGACTGCCACCAAATTATATTTATCGTAAAGGGTGCGGCGGATTTTTGTGTAAATAATAAAAAGCTTAGCGCAGCTGCAGGAGACATTGCCATTTTCAGCCGTTACGAAAACCATTCGGTTTTGGGTTGCTCTGACGAATACGAGCGGTTTGTTTTGCATATTGACCCGTACGTTGCTAACCGAAAAAGCCCCGTTTATTCGCTTTTGACCGACCGCCCGGTTGATTTTTGTAACGTTATTAATGTTTCATCAAATTTGGATGAAATCATGGATACCTTTAACCATATTTTATCAGAACACAGCGGTGAATCCAAGCTCGCAGATGAAATGGAACAGTTACTTGTAAAACGGCTGTTGATTACCATTTACAGGTGCACGTCCCTGAATTTTGATTATATCTACGATGAAGTCGTTGTGGATATAAAGCGGCAATTCGAAAACGAATCTCACAAGCATTTTACCCTTGCTATGTTGGCAAAACAGCAGTGCCTAAGCATCTCCTCTCTATCCCATCGTTTTAGAGCGGCGACCGGTATTTCGGTTATGGAATATTTGCAATCCTGCCGTATTGCAAATGCTAAGCAGATGCTTGCCGAAACCGATTTTAGCATATGGGATATTGTTGAAAAATGCGGGTTTTCAGATAACAGTAATTTCAGCCGCACTTTCAAAAAATTAACCGGTCTGTCACCGTCAGACTTTCGCAAAAAATATAAAGCGGAGTGAAATTCACTCCGCTTTTGCTATGTACAGGTCAAAATATGCTGTTTTTGCCAAAAAGTTGCTTCGAAATCGCCCGAAAGCTCAGTGTTTATGCGGCTTTATGGTTCTTGGTGTTATTATACCTCATTCATCGATACGGCGTACAACACCTGTCAATTGTTGCCAAGGCTGTATCCGGACGGGATGCGGGTGTTCGGCTATTGCTTCAGGTATCGCTTTTAATGACGGTCAGAAGCAATTCTGACTTATTGCTCCTCATCGGATGAAATGTCTTCCGGCTCATATTGTTTTAGGATAATTTCATTGTTTTCGCCTATGAAAATTTCAAAGGGATCGCCATCTTCTATGGATAAAGTTGTTCTGACTTCCTTTGGAATAACTATTGAGCCATTGGGGTAGATTCTCCTTACCATTCCGGTTGATTTCATGCTTACCTCTCCTTTTAGCGCAAATAAATTTGTTTTTATTTATTATACTATAAATCACCTTTACGGTCAAGGTGTTCCACGATTACTCTCTCCACCGAAAAATGGATTATGAGCTGTGGGTTTACTTTTGTATTTTGCCGTGATATAACGGAAAAACGGTTTTGGAAGCTTTGTGCAACCTGCGCCTTTTGGACAGGTGTGAGAGAATGCGACTTTCGGTCAGCGTGTTACCGTTTCGAGCTCATCTGAAAAGGGAAAATGTATGATCCCCGGAGGCGGTTGGAAAGGACATGACCGACAAGCCAACCACAGTTGCACCGATTGGCAAAAATGGCCTGTTCTTAAATAAAGTAAAACAACGAGGTGAATTTCACCTCGTTGTTTGCTTTATATTATCCAAAACAGAATTGAGAAAAATTGCAGCAGACTGCCCAGCACCACAAAAACGTGGAAGACCGAATGTGCGTAGTGGCGCTTTTTGCCGATAGCATAAATGACCGCACCGATGGTGTAAGCAATACCGCCCGCAAGCAGGTACATCAGCCCCATAAACGGGATGGCCTTTAGCGCCACCTTAGCGGCAAACACAATGCCCCAGCCCATTCCGACATAGCACAGCATTGAGAATTTTGAATACTTTTTGAGGTCAATACCGTTCAAGGTCGCACCCAATACGGCAAAGCCCCACTCGACACCGAAAAGCACCCAAGCCGTGGCGGGGCTTTCCCGTCGGATGGCGGTCAGAAGTATCGGCGTGTAGGTTCCTGCAATCAGCAGATAAATGGTGCAATGGTCGACCACCTGCATAACCTTTTTGGCCATCTGAAGCTTGAAGCCAAGGCCGTGGTATACACTTGAAACGGTGTAGAGCAGTACCATTGATCCACCGTAGATTGCGCCCGCAACAACACCGAAGGCATCACCTTTAAGTGCCGATTTTATAACGCAAAGCGCCAAAACCGCAACACCCAATGCACCGCCCACAATGTGGGAGACCATGTTGAAGATCTCCTCACCACGGGTGTAGTTGGGCAAAATGCGTGCCTTTAAAGGCGTTCTTTCCATTAAATTACCTTACCTTTCCAAGGTAGAAGAGAGCAAGTGTTCCGGGACCGGAATGCGCACCGATAACGGGACCGGTGTAGACCGTAAGATCGGTCTTAACTCCGTAGGTCGACTCAATAATATCGGACAGCTTTTTAGCGTCCTCCTCACAGTCGCCGTGGCAGATCATAACGGGGCCCTTAGTGTTATCGAGTGCGGTCTCGCCAAACTTATCGGCCAAAGCCTTGATGGCGGCATTACGACCACGTGCGGTGGTAACCTTTACAAGGTGACCCTCATCGTCAACATGCATAACCGGCTTGATGCCGAGCAATCCGCCTACAAAAGCAACAGCAGGGCTTACACGTCCGCCACGCTTGAGGTATACAAGGTCGTCAACCGTGAACCAATGCACAAGGTTGGGGATGGTTGCCTTGGCATACTCAGCGGCCTCCTCCAACGTTGCGCCATCGTCACGTTTTTTGGCAACAAGATAGACCAACATACCAAAGCCGGTCGATGCGGCCAAGGAATCGATAACGATGATCTTACGGTCGGGGTAAGCCTCACTCAGCTCCTCTCCTGCAAGTCGAGCCGAGTTGTAGGTGGTGCTGAGACCCGAGGAAAAGCCAAGGTACAAAATGTCCTTGCCCTCTTTAAGGGTTTCCTCAAAAACACACTTGAAGCCGTCAACGTTGACAGCCGAGGTCTTGGCAACTCCGCCCGCCCTCATTTTGTCATAAAACTCTTTGGGGTTGATCTCATCATTTTTAAGCTCCGTGTCCTCACCGTCAAACTTAAGGGTCAGGCTGACACTCTTGACGTTGATGCTGTTAAGGTAATCAAGTCCAAGATCGCATGCCGAGTCGGTTATGATCTGATAGTTATTCATTGCAGTTTCCTCCGTAGGATTTATTATGTTATTATGATACACTAACACCCCAAATTAGTCACGCAACTGATAAGCAACCGAATTATACTGTTAAATTCTTTGCAGTAGAGTTGCATTTTACAACATCTACCGATGGTAGAATTGGCTTAAAATAAGGGGTTGCAAAGCCTTTTTATTTGTGTTATAATGTGGCTGTAAAGCTTAGTTCTCCGCACAGTAGAGCTGTAGAATTTTGTGTAAAGAGGTCAAAATGGAAGACTTAAAAAGCATTATTGCCGAAAATATTACACAGTTAAGAAAAGAATCCGGCCTCACCCAGGTGGATCTTGCCGAGAGGTTAAACTACTCGGACAAGGCGGTTTCCAAGTGGGAAAGGGCTGAATCCTTGCCCGATATCGGCGTCTTGAAGCAGATCGCCGACCTGTTTAACGTAACCGTCGACTACCTTTTGAAGTCCGATCACACCGCTGAAAAGGAGCAGGCCGCAAGGGTCAGCCGCCGTGTTCACCGAAATCAGGTCATAATCACGGGCATATCTATTGTGCTTGTTTGGTTGGTTGCCACCGTTGTGTTCTTCATACTCGACGCCACAACCTCTATTCCTTACGAAAAGCTGGCCTTCAGCTTTGCATACGCTGTGCCTGCAAGCTTCGTTGTGTGGCTTGTTTTCAACTCAATGTGGTTTAACCAAAGGCGCAATTTTATCATCATCTCACTGCTTATGTGGAGCGTTTTGGGCGCACTGTTCTTCACGCTGATCCAATACGGACTGTATCTGATGTTCATTATAGGTGTCCCTGCGCAGATTATTATCGGAATGTGGTCGGGAATTAAAATTCCTAAAGCAAAAAAATTGAAATCCCGAAAGAAATCTGTTGAAAAACCCAAAGAAAAGTGATATCATTCATGCTATAAACGAGTGGCTTGGCCACTCACCATGGGGGCGTAGCTCAGCTGGGAGAGCGTACGGTTCGCATCCGTAAGGTCAAGGGTTCGATCCCCTCCGTCTCCACCAAAATCGACAGGCTTCGACAGAGGCCTGTCGATTTTATTCCTTTTTTCATTTTTCTTTTATTGTTGATTCCGGCGGAAGTGATACGTAATGGTAATTAGTGAAGAAGTATAATCCGTTTGCTATGGCACGATTTTATATTTCGAGAGTTTAGTCTTATATTGTAGAAGCTGCTGTCTGTGCTTTATTTCAATGGAATAATGGAGTTCAAATTATTAAGAAGAAACAGCCCGGTGGCAAAAAAACAACCCCACAGCTTATCAAACGACAAGCTGTGGGGTTTGTGTGTCTTTCTTTAGAAAATGCTGAACTTTACTACCAAAGCGGCGAAAACGATGGAAACCATCGAAAGCAGCTTAATGAGGATGTTGATTGCGGGGCCCGAGGTATCCTTGAACGGGTCGCCGACGGTGTCGCCAACAACTGCGGCTTTGTGCTGTGAGGAGCCCTTACCGCCGAAGTTTCCGCCCTCAATGTGCTTCTTGGCGTTATCCCAAGCACCGCCCGAGTTGGACATAAATATGGCCATCAAAAAGCCGCTGACGGTTGCGCCGGCCAACAAACCTACAACACCCTTATATCCCAAAACCAAGCCGCTGACAACGGGAACAACAACTGCAACAACGGTGGGAAGGATCATTTCACGAAGGCTTGCCTTGGTGCAAAGGCTTACGCACTTGGCATAGTCGGGGTCGGCCTTGCCCTCCATAAGACCTGTGATCTCGTGGAACTGACGGCGAACCTCTTTAACGACCGACTGTGCGGCCTTACCGACCGACTCCATAGTAAGAGCGGCGAATACGAACGGCAGGCAGGCACCGATGAACAGACCGACCAGAACGGTGGGGTTGGTGAGGTTGAACACCTCGTCAACAACCTTGCCGGCGCTCGCAGCAACCTCTTTGACCTTATCAACGTAGGAAACCATCAAAGCAAGTGCGGTCAAAGCGGCCGAGCCGATTGCAAAGCCCTTACCTGTAGCGGCGGTGGTGTTACCCAATGCGTCAAGAGCATCGGTACGCTCACGAACCTCTTTTTCGAGTCCTGCCATCTCGGCAATACCGCCTGCGTTATCGGCAACGGGGCCGTAAGCGTCGGTTGCCAGAGTGATACCAAGGGTAGAAAGCATACCAACGGCGGCCAAAGCGATACCGTAAAGGCCAAAGCCATTGCCTGCGGCAAAGTATGCAACAAGAATGCAAACCGCAATGATGATGATGGGCAGTGCGGTGGAAAGCATACCAAGACCCAAACCACCGATGATGATGGTTGCCGAGCCGGTCTCCGACTTGGAGGCCAAATGGCGTGTGGGCTTATATGTATCCGAGGTGAAATACTCGGTCGATTGACCGATAAGAACACCTGCAACAAGTCCTGAGAAAATGGAAGCGTAAAGACCGATATGTCCCTTACCAAGGCAGAACCAAACGATGGGGAATGCGGCAATTGCAATAAGAATTGCCGAGAAGTTGGTGCCACGGCTCAAGGATTTCAGAAGGTTCTTCTGGGTGGCGTTTTCCTTGGTGCGAACCAGGAAGGTGCCGATGACCGAGAAGATGATACCGATAGCGGCAATGAGAAGCGGAACAGCCATAGCCTTAAAGCCCATATCCATTCCATTAAAAGCGGCAACACCCAGAGCGCAGGCCGAAATGATAGAGCCAACGTAAGACTCGTAAAGGTCAGCGCCCATACCTGCAACGTCGCCGACGTTGTCACCAACGTTGTCAGCGATAACTGCGGGATTTCGGGGGTCGTCCTCGGGGATGCCTGCCTCAACCTTGCCGACAAGGTCGGCACCGACGTCAGCAGCCTTGGTGAAGATACCGCCGCCGACACGGGCAAACAAAGCCATTGACGAGGCGCCCATACCGAAGGTCAGCATTGCGCTGGTGATCTCGGAAGCAGAGCATTTGAAAACAAATTTCAAAAGGGTGAACCAGATTGCAATATCCAAAAGGCCGAGACCGACAACGGTGAAGCCCATGACCGAGCCTGCCGAGAATGCAACACGAAGGCCTTTGTTAAGACCCTCACGGCAAGCGTTGGCGGTACGTGCATTGGATGCGGTTGCTATCTTCATACCGACGAAGCCCGACAAAGCCGAGAAAATACCGCCGGTGAGGAATGCGAACGGAACATAAGGTGTTAAAAGCTTGAAAATTGCCATAACGCCGAGAACAACAAACATTACGGCAAAGAAAATGGCTACGACCTTATACTGTCTTTTAAGGTAAGCATTGGCGCCCTCACGGATCGACTGGGAGATCTTTTTCATCCTGTCGGTTCCTTCAGAGAACTTCATGACCTTTTTTGCGGTAAAGATTGCAAAAAGCAGTGCTACCGCAGCTCCGACAAAAGCGCACAGAGCTAACAATTTCTCCATAACTATACTACTCCTTTAATTGTGAGGTACCCTATATTGTAATACAAAGAGTATCTAATTGTCAATATTTTAACATTAAATTTCTTTAAAAAGCAACCAACACGAGCAACATTGTTAAATTTATTGCAAATAAGATGAAAATAATTTACCGAGCGTAAAGTTTTGTCCCAAAATGCAACGATTATTATACAAAAACGAAACAGTTTATGGTATAATTAATTTGAAAAAAGTGTAACATTTTGAGTTTTGTGTACGTATAACATACGAAGCATGTCGGAAGGGAGGGTGAGCTCGGTGGTCGACCGCAAGAATTTGAGTGCCGATCAACGTAACAAAGCCATAGAGCACTATATCGAAAGCTACGGCAGCATGATCTCACGGCTTTGCTTTTCCCTTTGCAAAAACACCCACGATGCCGACGATGTTTACCAGGAGACCTGGATAAAGATCATCCGTTCACTTGATACCTATGATGCCACCCGACCGTTTGATATATGGGCTTCAAAAATTTGTGTAAACGCCTTTCTTGATATGTGCCGCAAAAAGCCTAAGGAGGCCTATTTTGAATCGGAAGAGCACATGGAACGGCTCATAAATTCGGGCCGAATATCAACCGAGGACACCGAGGACTACTCCAAGCTTTATAAAGCCATAGGAAAGCTGAAGCCCGAGGAGCGTGCCGCAATAACACTGTTTTATTTCGACGATTACGACGGCAAGCAGGCGGCACAGATATTGGGCAAGACCCACACCCACTTCAGAATAATACTTATGCGAGCAAGAAATAAATTGAGAAAGGAGTTGGAGCAATGAAGGATCTTGATAAAATGCTGAAGAATCTTGAAGGACTTGAGCCTGAAAGCGATTTCAAGTTCAAGGGCGAGCTTCCCTTGCCCGAAAAAGCGAAAAGAAGGCTCCCGTTTTACCGCCGTAGGCTATTTTACCCCATAACGGCGGCGGTTTTGGCCGCAGTCGTTGCGCTGATGATTCTTTTGCCGACTGTGCCCGATAACATTACCCCCGATTCTCCGCAGGTGATCTATACGCCCCAAAAGCCCAATATAAGCTATGTTCGTCCGCCCGAAAGCTCGGTCGATGCGTTGGGACTGCCGTGGGAAAACGGAACGCTCAAGCTGACCACCCTCAGTACCTCGGCGCCGGGTCGCAACGGCGGCATCATACCGTTGTCCAATAAAGCCGTGATCGAAATTCAGAATATCGACCTTTCATTTTTGGGCAATACCAAGATAGTTTCCTGCTCCGACGGAAATCTTGTCAGAATCAATACCCAAACAGGTGACCATGCAGGCTGTCGTGGCTTGTATTTCAACGTTTACGACGGTAGCATCTTCTGTGTTGCCTGCGCCATTAAGGAATCGGTCAAGTGTGAGCCGTATTATATCGATGCCTGCATCAGAGCGCTGATCGAGGAGTGCATCCTCACGGCTGATGAAGTTAAGGGAGCGCATGAGGTCGAGTATCTTTACACCGTACTCATCGATACATTATATAAAAACGGTGCCGACGAGGTGTTTATGAATGGCCAACAGCCCACCGTTGAAAATTTGGGGCTTAATCTTTCGGTAACATCACTTTTCGATTCGGGTGTTGCCGAGCGTATTGCCGAATACAAATACCCCGTAATAAACGTGTTGGAGTTCGGTATGAGCTCGAAATACTGCCTTTACGGTATAGCCTCCTCCAAAAGCGGTGCGACCTGGGGAAATTTCAAGATGGATCTGACCACGGGTGAGGTTATTTCACTTAACGGTGATGACGGAGAAAACCTCAGAAACGGCGGTGTTTTATATAACCACGTCGCAAGTCCCAACTTTTATAAAGGAATGACGTCGGCCGACCTTGGTAATTTCACAAGCATCGACGTTTCGACCGACTACACCTTTGCGGTGGTCACCGCACCGTTTTTCAGATACGAGAATATTGTTGATATAGACAACGGTATGACGTTAAAGACCAACTTTAACGAGCAGAACGTTTATTATATCGACCTTGTGAGTGGTAAATTCATACCGCTTTTGGGTGAAAAATATACCTACGTTCCCGAAAACCTTACCGACCGTCCGTATCCCTTACAGCCCGCACAGATTGTTGACGGAGTGGTCTGCTTCCCAACCAAGAGGGACACATGGTATTTCTATTACGGTGTTGCCAATGAGTTTTCGGGTGAGCTTTTGAAGGTTTGTACCTACAGCGGCATCAAATATGCCGTTATGCTTCAGGGGGATGACACGGTCTGCTACCGTCTTGGCGATGGCGCCGATGTTACCGATGAAATCTCAAGCGGTGAGACCGTTTTGCCCGAGGGCTTTGAAATAGCTTCATCGTTGGTCAGTGTAGGCAACAGCTCGGTTTCGGTCTGGACCAAGGATGGAAAATATAAGTATTCCTACCTCAAGGGTGAGGATAAGATCAACTGTGTCGAAATAGCCACGGGCATCACGGGTGAGATACCCGTTTCCAAGGAATTTCTCGACCATGTAAGCGGTCTTGATGCAGTGCAGTATTATATGTTTGCCGATCCCAACGGAACACGGCTGATACTTTCGTATTTTGATATAAGCTGCATAAAATTCAACCGTTCTGAGTTGTATAACGATCCATGCTACATTCCGCAGTACAACGGCTTCAGAATGGATTATATCGAGGTCGGACGTTATATCGGACATTTTTACGATGTCAACGGTCGGAAGGTAGAGTTTTATGATGAGTCTAATGTATTTAAGGCTATGGTTGCTCTGTCCTACGACGGAATAAGCTCTTTGGTCGAGCAATATGTTATCAATAATGCGTCACCCGAAAAATACAGTGCCGACTACCGTAAGGATTATTTTGCGGTCATCAGTGCAGCCTGCGACAAAATTGCACGTGAGCTTGATTATGACGGCGAAAAGGCCAAGCTTTCAGACGAGGCATTGAATCGGATGCTGGGCGGTGTTGAATTTGACGAGTACCTGGCAAAATATAACCAAATAATAGATCGACAGTATAAATAAAATAGTTCTTCCTCTCTCATAAAGCCGCCGTGTGCTTTTCAAAAGACACACGGCGGCTTTACTTTGCAATAATACAAAAGAAATCAAGAAACTACACCGCCGTTTGACAAAATATACAGCCGACACCTTGTATAATATGTTTACATAACAACAATTAGACGCTGAAAGGTGAGGACAAAATGATAAAGGAGTCGGTTAAAAAGACGAGATTGTGGGAGATATTGGGCTCGGTCGACCGATGGGTGGCGGTGCTAAAGCAGATCGGCTTTGCGGCAATGGGATTCTTTATGGCAAGGACGTCGCTTTGGAACGGCATGGCACCGCTTGGGGCGGCGCTTACTGCAGGAGTGCCCAAAAGATACATAATCGTGGCGGCAACGGGGTCGCTTTTGGGGTATTTAATGCCGTTATCGGATGTATCCGCCCTGCGTTATACGGCGGTGCTTCTGGCCGTGTTTTCCATAAGACTTTTGTTAAGCGGATTAAAGGGTATCGGTTCAAGCGCCGTGTGGGCAGGCGTAAATGCCGCCACCGTTGTGACGGCGGTCGGGCTTATCTCAACCTCGGGTCAAGGCTTTTTCAATGCGGTGGTGTTTAGTGTGGCTGAAGGTCTTTTGGCAGGGTTTGGCGCCTATTTCATCCGTCGGGCAGGCACCGTTACCTCCAACTCACGTGGCAACACTCCCGAGCAAACGGCGGCCCTGCTTATTTCGGTCGCGTTGGTGTTGACATCTGTTATGGGGGTTGGCTTTGATGAAATATCGGTTGGTCGTGCGGCCGCAACCGTGTTGATACTTTTCTCGGCACGATACGGCCGTATTGGGACGGCCTGCGTCTGTTCGGTTGCGGTTGCGGCGGCGGTTGTTTTGTCGGGTGGCCGTGCCGAAACGGCGGCGGTAATGTGCATATCGGGACTTTTGGCAGGTGTGCTTATTAACCTCGGTCGGTTTGCCGTTGTGCTGGCACCCGTTGCCGTCACAGGTGCTTGGGCGCTACTGTCGGGTGCCGATACCTTGTCGGTTGCCATGCTTATCGAGGCCTCGGCGGCAGGCATAATCTATGCCATAATTCCCAAAACGGTTACGGCAGGGCTTGGCACGGTCATTGCACCCGAGGTCATAACCCCCGACACCAAGGGGCTTAGACGTACACTCACAATGCGGCTTGGGCTTGCCTCGGCGGCGTTGCACGGTGTTTCCGAAACGGTTGAGGAGGTTTCAAACTGTCTTTCGCTTTCCAGCAAGCCGAACTTTGCCGCTGTGCTGCACAAGACCGAAAACGAGGCCTGCAAAGGCTGTTCGTTTCATAATTACTGTTGGGAAAAGCAAAAAAGCAACACGGTCGACGCCATTCTCGCAATGAGTGAAACGGTGCGCCGTGGACAACCTATCACAATGGCTCAGGTGCCCGAGGATTTTTCCGAGCGGTGCCTGCGTATCGAACGGTTTGAGGATGCGCTCACAAAGCACTACTCCGAGTTTTTAAGCAGCATTGCCGCCGAGCGCAGAGTGGCCGAAATGCGTGAGGTTATGGCGGGGCAGATGAACGGCATTGCCGATATGCTGAACGAGCTTTCGGACGAGTTTAAAACGGCGCAGAAATATGATATCAATATGGCGGGCAGGGTGGCAGGCGCCTTGAAGGAGCTTGACATTTCGGCCGATGAGTGCAGCTGTGTGGTCGACAAATACGGACGAATGACGGTCGAAATAAAACTGCTTCACGAGCCCGAGCTGCCCATAAACCGTTTGAGGGTTCTGCAAAGATTGGAAAGCACCTGCGAGCGTGATTTTGAGCCGCCCGAAATTAACCGTGTCGGCAGAACCTTTTATATCACCGCCACCGAAAAGGCGGTTTTGTCGGTCGATTGCGGTTGCACTCAATTCAATCAGGGCAAAAATCAGCATTGCGGCGACACCTGTCGATACTTTTTTGACGGTCGGGGTCGCTTGGTCATCATTGTCAGTGACGGAATGGGCTCGGGCGGACGTGCGGCGGTCGACAGTGCTATGACGGCAGGCCTTGCCGAGCGGCTGATAAAGGCAGGCTTTGGGTATGATTGTACCCTAAAGCTGGTCAACTCGGCCATGCTTTACAAATCCACCGATGAGTCGCTTGCAACACTTGACATTTCCTGTATCGATCTGTTTTCCGGCAAGACCGAGCTACTCAAGGCGGGTGCCGCACCGACCCTTGTTCGCCGAAACGGCCGCACGGGCAGGGCAGAGTGCCACTCACTGCCGGCAGGAATACTCAACGAGGTCGGCTTTGACCGAGCGGTGGTCACCCTTAAAGAGAATGACGTACTGATAATGATGTCCGACGGTGTCTGCACCGACGGAACCGATTGGATATGCGCCGAGATCGAGGGCTTTAAGGACGGCGGTGCCAAACAACTGTCGGAGCGCATAGCCACCGCCGCAAGACGCCGTCGCCGTGACGGCCACGATGATGATATTACAGTTTTTGCCGCCATTGTCGAAAAGGCTGTTTAAGGAATACAAAAAATACAAGCAGAAACGAATTTCGTTTCTGCTTGTATTTTTGTGTCTGTTTTAAATTTAGTATTTTCTGCGTTTGATTTTAATGTAGTTGCTGACGATGTTGTCACTCTGTTCCATCTTGCGACGGCGGTAGTCCTTTACAAAGGAAAGCGCAAGCACAACTATCAGCGCTACAAATGCCGCAATTCCCAGACAAAGGAAGATTATCATAAGCAGGTTGGGTTCCGACTCGGTTGCGCTGTCGGGCAGGGTGACGGTTCCCATAAATTCGCCTATCCTCAACGGGTCGTTACCGAAATAGGTGAAGGTGTAAAGCTTGCCGTTGGACACCGTGACGTATATTACCGTAAACTGCTCACCGTTGGCGGTCGACTTTTTCAGAAAGACGTTGTGACCGATCTCGGCGGTATCATATCCGTCGGGGAAAAGAATCTGTCCCACGGGGGCGAGATCCTCACCGAGCAGACCCTTGAACGAGCCAAGCTCTTTAGAGAAATCGGTGACCGTTTCACGGCACTGTATCTGATGAGCCTCGTCCTTGGAGATGGCGGCGAATATCAGACCCTCGACCGAGCTTGATACCAAAAGATCCTCCTCGGTCAAAAGATCGTAGCTGTCGCCAAGTGAAAAGGTGACGTCTTTAACGGTATGCTCGGTCGAAGCCGCCGATACCGATACCGCGGCAAAGAGGCACAATATTATTGTAAGAACACATATAAGTGTTTTCTTCACTGCGGTTCACTTCCTTTTGGTAAATTTAAGATCTATTTGAGATTTATTTAAGGGTGCGCTTGGCAGAGGTCAGGGTATTTTGCATCAGCATTGCGATGGTCATGGGGCCAACACCGCCGGGAACAGGGGTTATGGCCGAGCAAACGGGCTCAACGTTCTGATAGTCAACGTCACCGCAAAGCTTGCAGTTTTCGTCACGGTTCATACCGACATCGATAACAACGGCGCCTTCCTTAACCATGTCGGCGGTGACAAATTTTGCACGTCCGACGGCGGCAACAAGTATGTCGGCCTGACGGCAGAGCTCTTTAAGATTCTGCGTTTTGGAGTGGCAGATGGTCACGGTGGCGTTAGCGTGAAGCATCAGCATTGCCATAGGCTTGCCGACAATGTTGCTTCGTCCAATGACCACACAGTGCTTGCCTTGGGGGTCGATATTTGAGTATTTCAGCATTTCCATGATGCCTGCAGGGGTACAGGGCAGGAAATCGTAATCGCCGAGCATTATCTTGCCCACATTCTGCACGTGAAATGCATCGACATCCTTTTCGGGAACAATGGCGTCGATAACGGCCTTTTCGTCAAGATGACGGGGCAACGGCAGCTGACAAAGTATGCCGTGGATCTTGTCATCCTTGTTAAGCTTCTCCACCAAAGCCAAAAGCTCCTCATTGGTGGTGCTTTCGGGCAACTCGTACTTTTCGGAGTACATACCGAGCTCAATGCAGGTGCGCTCCTTAGAGCCGACGTATACCTGCGAAGCAGGGTCGGTGCCGACAATGATGACGGCAAGTCCGGGTGTCACACCCTTTTGCTTTAACTCATTTACTTCGGCGGCAATACGTTCCTTAACTGCTGCCGAAATAGCCTTTCCACTAATGATCTGTGCCATTATTTATCTTCCTTTTTATCTTCTTCGTTGTCGGTCGGTTCGGTTTCTGCCGAATCCTCGGCTTCAGCCTCAACCTCAGCCACAGCCTCAGGTTCTTCACCGTCAGCCTCCTCTGCGGGCTCGCCGTCGGTTTCCTCAACGGCTTCGTCACCCTCGTAGTAAACGGTCTCAACGGTGGAGCCATCTATATCATCAAACATGGTTTCATAGGTAAGAGCCTCTTTTGCGTTCTTCAGTCTTACAAACATAAAGATGAGCAATGCGGCGCAGACCAGCATAATTGCGCCCGAAACCCACTGTGAAACCCTCATGGGTCCCAAGTAAAGGCTGTCGGTTCTCAAGCCTTCGATGATCATACGTCCAAAGCCGTACCATACGCCATAGGTAAGCACCAGCTGACCTTTGAACTTGCGGTGCTTGCTCAAGAAATGAAGCAACACAAAGCCCAAAATGCACCAAAGTGATTCATAAAGGAAGCAGGGGTGAACCGAAAGACCGTTATCGGCAATATGCTGTGCGATCTCGGTCGAGCTCATATCCGAAAGTCCGAACTTGTCGGGGTTTTCCTGAATGTAGCGGAGCACACCGTTACTCATCATACCGGGGCCCTCGGTCAGCGAGCCGAAGGCTTCCTGATTGAAGAAGTTGCCCCAACGGCCAATGGCCTGTCCAAGCGGGAAGCAGATAAATGCGAGATCGAGCGTGTCAAGGATGTTGACCTTTCGCCACCAGCACATCAACGGGCCGATAACTGCGGCACCGATGATACCGCCGTAGATCGCAAGGCCCGATATGCCCGAGCCACCCGAAATGCCAAGGAAATCACCGATCGAGTTGATCTCCATCTCGCCGGGGTAGAATATGACGTAATACACACGTGCCAACAAAATGGCAATGGGTGTAGTAACCAGAACAACGTCGGTCAAGCGGTCGGGGTTGATATCGAACTTCTTGGCCTTCAAAAAGCCGTATGTAACGGCGGCAAGGAAAGCCAGAGCGATACAGATACCGTACCAATAGATCTTCCAACCGTCGCCAAACGGCAGGGTAAAGGCGACCGAATCAAAATCAAGCTCAATGCCGAATATATCGACATCGTAGGCTGCAAGTGTCAACAAACGAAACACCCTTTCTTTGAAAATGCTATATCATATACATTATATACTAAATACCCCTTTATGAAAAGGGGTATTTTTTAAAATTTTTAAATTTGTAATAATTATTTTGAAATCACCGACAAGGCGCAGAGTGTGAGGTCGAGCTCACGGGCTCTTGCGGTGACATCATCGGGGGCGATATCGCTTAATGTGTTCAAAACGCCGTAAGGCTCAAAGCCGTTGATGGCACAATCGATAAAGCCGTCAACTGTTTCCTCGGTGTCGTTAAACGAACGTATCTCCTTGCCGTACATCTTGCGGCGGGCATCCTCAAACAAGAGGGGATCAACACCGTTTAGCTTAATGCTCTCAAGCTCGGCTATAATGGCATTTTTGACCGCTTCGGGATCCTTGGACTCGCCCTCAAAAAGGAATGCGGCATATCCGTGACCGCAGAAAAACTCGGTTCCAAAGCGGCTGTTGATAAGTCCGTCGTTCAAAAGGCGGTTGTAAAGCGGTGATATCTTGCCAACCGTGATCTCAAGCAAAAGCTCGGACGCAATGACCGTTTTTTGCGAGCGGTTCAGCTTGGCAGCATTATCCTTGATACCTGTGACAAACAACGGCATCGAAACCGGCATCCTCTGCTCAATATAAGGCTTGACCAGAGTGTCGGGCTCCGAAAACTCGGAACGGTGGATTTCAGGCGTGCCGCTTGCCTTGATTCTTTGGTCGATCATTTCGAGTGCCTTGTCGGTATCAAAATTACCGCACAGGCAAACGAACATATTGGAGGGGTTATAGAAGGTGCGATAGCAGTCGTAGAGCGTTTTGTCGGTGATCTCAGCGATCGACTCAACGGTGCCCGCAATTTCAACGTTTACGGGGTGGTTGTGATACATAATGCGGAGCAGGTTGAAAAGCACACGCCAGCCCGGCACATCCTCATACATCCTGATCTCCTGACCGATAATGCCCTGCTCCTTTTGCACCGTTTCGGGCGTGAAGTAGGGCGAGCTTACAAAGCCCAGAAGGATGTCAAGATTCTCATAAAAACGCTCAGAACAGCTGAAAAGGTAGCAGGTACGGTCAAACGAGGTGTAGGCGTTGGCCGAAGCACCCGTCACGGCATATTTTTCAAAGGCGTCGCCGTCCTCACCCTCAAACAGCTTATGCTCCAAAAAGTGGGCAATGCCCTCGGGAACGGTTATCATGGGCTCGTCACCCAAAGAAAATTCGGTATCGACCGAGCCGTAATGTGTGCCGAAAACGGCATAGTTGACCTTAAAATCGGGTTTTTCGCAGATATAAACCTTGAGTCCCGAGGAATGGGTGGCAACCGTGCAGGCTTCGCAGGCGGCATCGTTATGCAGTTTGGTTATTTCAAAGCTCATTCCTCTTCCTCCTTTACACTGCCGTCGGGCTTTAAGATATAAACCGTGTCAAGCCTAAAGCTCTTGGCGGCATTCATAATATCCTCACGTGTTACTTTGTCTATAAGGTCACATATATCGGCAGGTGAGGCAGGTGAATCCTCCAAGGCACGGGCGGCATACCAGCGTGCAAGGGCACCTTGCTCGGATTCGGCCGAGCGTATAGAGTCACACATAGAAAGCTTGGATGAGGTCATATCCTTGTCCGAAAAGCTGCCGTTTTTCATATCGTCAAGCTGTTGAAGAATGGCGGTTTTTGCGGCCTCAATATTTTTCTCCTCAACACCGCTGTCAACAAGGATGATACCCTTTCTGCGGGTGGGTCGTGCCGAGCAGTAGTAGCAAAGGCTCATTTTCTCACGCACGTTGCAGAACAGCTTAGAGTAAGGACCGCCGCCGAAAATATCACCCATAACCCAATTGGCCACGGTGTCACGGTCATTGCCGCCGTTTTCGGAACGCAGGCCAAGCACAAGCTTGCCCTGTTTTACGGGCATTTCCTCGGTTTCGGTCTTAATATCGCCTGCCGACATAACAATATCCTTAGGCAAGGGTTTAAAGCAACGCTCGGCGGCGTTTATGCAGGCCGCAAAGCGCTCGGCAAACAGGGTGGGCTCCTTTGCGCCGATAACCAGCACCGAAATAAAGCTTTCCTTTATCATACGGTTGAGTGACTGTTTGATATCGGCATCGGTCAAGGCTTTGACAGCCTCAACGGTGCCTTCTTGGGGCAGGCCGTAAGGCTCCAAAGCACACATTATTTCCTCACAACGGTTGCGGGCGTAGGTGCGCTTGTCGTTCAGCTTGCCTTCAATAGTCTCGCACAAAAGGCGCTTCTCACGGTTGACGGCGTCTTTTGGGTAGTCGGTCTTGGAGTTGAAACGGTCAAAAATCATATCGCACAAAAGCGAGCCTGCTTCATCAACGGTGCTTTCGCCGCAAAGCGAATATTTATCATCGTTTACGGTGATACCGATACGAAGCTCCTGACAGTCACCGTGCTTGGCCACCCAAGACGATACGCCGGCACCGTAAAGATGTGCCAGCTTGCGGTTGAAGGAATAGGTGTCGGGCAAGCTTTCGGTTCCGCTTTTCATAAGACTCAAGGTCAGGGCGTTGGCGGCATTGCCTTCGCCCGACGGCAGGTAAAAGCCGACCGAGATCAGCGTTGTTTTAAAGGATTTTGTAGGGATAAAGGAATAAGCAATTCCTTTTGATTTAAGGGAATCGGTCATAGTAGTCTCCTAAAAAAGCATCGATTTTTGTCGAAAAACAAAAACCTGCCGCACGGCGTTGTACGGCAGGTATGAGTCTTATATTAATCTTCGAGCTCAAACTTGATCTCGTCAACATCAAAGGGAGATGTTGCATGGGTGTCTTCGGTCAAAGTAAGACCGTCGCCCTTTTCTTTGAGCGAAGCATCATATTCATCCTGCTTGAGAATATACAGAATGTTGGAACGCAGACCGTCGTACCAGTAGTCCTCGTATTCCTCGTCGAGCATATCTCTCTTAACAAAGAGGATGTACTGCGAGTTGGCGGTGTCGTCAATAACAACTGCCTTGCCTACTTCCTGCTTCTTGTACTCGCTGAAGAGTGCATCGTTGTAGCCGGAATCCTCATCGCCGTAAAGACCCTTGTAGCTTTCGGGAGAATACTTCTTATCGCCCGAAGAGGTGGTCGAGGATGAGGTGCTGTCGGTGGAAGCACTATCGGTGGAAGCGGCACCCGAGGAGGTCGCACTCGAAGCATTGCCCGAAGCGGTGCTCGAGGTGTTGCTTGAGGTGGTGGTAGAGGACGAAGAAGAGCTGTTGGCCTTCTTTTCCTCCTCAAGACGCTTGGTCTCCTCATCGTTGATGGTCTTAAAGTCCTCACCTGCGTTAAGTCTTTCGGCATAACCGTCGGCGATTGCCTTGAGTGCCTTCAGCTTTTCGTCAGACAAGGTCTTGTTGTCAGAGTCCTTCTTGGAGAAGGTGATCTTATCACCCATAGCGAAATGCTCGGTCATATACTTGGTGACATCGTCCTTGGAAACAGCCTTTTTGCCGTCCTCATCATAAAGATGATTGAAATAGAAGTCGTATTTAGCATCGTACTTTCTGTACTCAAGGTAGGTTTCATAGCCAACACCGTTGGTCTCAAGAATCAGACCGTAGGGGGTGTAGTACTGGTAAAGCTGGTTTGCCATACCCATCTGTGCATACTGATAATAGGTGTTGTAGTCACAGCCGTAGTTCCAAACCGACCATGCCTCTGCGGTAGCGGCATTAAGGGTGTCCTCATCAAGCTCAAGCTTTTCAGCCTTCATAAGAGCGTCCAAGGCGGCGTTCTCACGCAGGGTCTTTATTGCCTGCTCACGGACAAAGGTCTCATAAGGAGTGCCGTCTTTGGCAACGTTGCCGTCCTTATCGAACTTATAATCCTCATAGTCAACGTCTTTGTCGTCCAGCTTGTTCTCCGAAATATAGGCATCAATCGCACTGCGTGCACTGTTGGCGGCAAAGAACTGGGTGCAGCTGAAGAATGCCGAGGTGAACTTGGACTCGCCGATCGTAAAGGCGATCTCACCCTTGTCGTGACATCCAACAAAGCAGGCGGCCAACATTAAAACGGCCAGCACAACTGCCAAAAGTCTTGAAAGTTTTTTCATAAACATACTCCTATTCTTACCCTTTAGCATCAAAAGATACCAAAAGGTGTTTTTTAAAATTACAGATACACTCAACAGTATATATTATATGAGCGAAAAAGTCCAGCATTTTTTAATATTCTTTATGACATATTTGTAAATAATTACGCCTGCATATACTCCAAAACCTCTTTGAGAGCGTCAAGAATGTGTTGTTTTTCTTGGAGCCGTACCGAAACATAGGGCTTACTGCCTGCGCTGAACATGACCCTGCGCTTAATGTCACTTGTTAAAAGGCGGCTGATGCTTTCGGTCAAAGCGCCGCAGTAAAGCAGCAATCGGCCGTTTTGGTCGCTTATTTCGGTTATGCCCATTTCGGCGGCCTTGTTTTTAAGAAAGGACACCTGAATAAGGTCGTTCACGACCTGCGGCAGATCACCGTAGCGGTCAAGCAACTCGTCGGTAACATCCAAAACATCCTCATTTGTGCGGATGGCGGCGATCCTGCGGTAGGCCGAAAGTCTTTGCGGCAAAGAGGAAATATACCGCTCGGGGATGTGTGCGCTCATCTTGATGTCGACCACACACTCTAACTGCTTTTCGGGCTCTTCGCCCTTTTCCTCGGCCAAGGCTTCGGACAAAAGCTTTAAATACATATCGTAGCCGACAGCCTCCATGTGTCCGTGCTGTTCACCGCCCAAAACACTGCCTGCGCCACGGATCTCAAGGTCACGCATGGCAATGCGGAAGCCCGAGCCGAACTCGGTAAATCTGCGGATGGCATCAAGCCGCTTTTGCGAAATGTCCGACAGCGCCTTGCCGGGCGTAAACAAAAGATAGGCAAAGGCGGTGCGGTGGCTTCGGCCCACACGCCCACGCAGCTGATGAAGCTGTGCAAGTCCGAAGCGGTCGGAATTTTCAATGATAAGCGTGTTGGCATTGGGCACGTCAACACCCGTTTCGATAATGGTGGTGCAGACAAGGATGTCTATCTCGTGCTCAAGCAGCTGTTGCCACACACGGGAAAGGGTGTCCTCACTCATTTTGCCGTGTGCCGTGCCGATACGTGCCTCGGGATGCGCCTGCTGGAGCTTCATTGCGCAGGAATCAATATCCTCGGTGCGGTTGTGCAGGTAATACACCTGACCGCCTCGGCGAAGCTCACGGCTGATAGCCTCATTCACAATGGACTTATCCTGCTCCATAACATAGGTCTGCACGGGGTGGCGGTTCATGGGAGCCTCCTCAATGGAGGACATATCCCGAAGGCCTGATAAAGCCATATTAAGGGTTCTCGGTATCGGCGTTGCCGAAAGCGTCAGCGCATCGACCGTAGGGTAAAGCTCCTTTAGTCTTTCTTTTTGAGCAACGCCAAAGCGCTGTTCTTCATCAATTATAATAAGTCCAAGGTCCTTAAATTTAACATCCTTGGAGATCAAAGCATGCGTTCCCACAATAAGGTCAATGTTGCCTGCAAGCAGGTTTTTCCTTATCTTTTCCTGTTGCTTGGGGGTGCGGAAGCGTGAAAGCATCTCAACCTCGACCGCCATATTGCCAAAGCGCTGTAAGGCGGTGTTGTAATGCTGCCAGCAAAGGATGGTGGTGGGCACCAAAATGGCACACTGCTTGCCGTCGGCAATGCACTTGAATGCGGCACGTAAGGCCACCTCGGTCTTGCCGAAACCAACGTCGCCGCAAAGCAGGCGGTCCATCGGTACGCCACGCTCCATATCACGCTTTATTTCCGAAATACAACGAAGCTGGTCGTCGGTCTCGTCAAACTCAAACCTGCGCTCAAAATCGGACTGCAGGTCACCGTCGGGACTAAACTGATAACCCTTTTGTTGCATACGCTTGGCATAAAGCACGGTCAACTGCTTGGCCATATCCTTTACGGCCTTTTTGACCCTTGACCTTGTGCGGCTCCAATCGGATGAGCCGAGCTTATTGAGCTTTATTGCGGTATCCTCGGCCGAGCCGATGTAGCGTGACACCATATCAAGGCTGGTAACGGGGACGTACAAGGCGTCCTTACCTGCGTAGCTTATTTTAATGTAGTCACGGGTCATTCCACGGGTGGTGAGCTGTTGAACGCCCTCAAAAATACCGATACCGTGGGTGGCGTGGACAACGTAGTCGCCACGCTGAAGCTCCTCAAGTGAGCCGACGGCACTGCCGCCCGAAAAACGCTTTTTGCGCTTTTTGACGGCGGTCTTTCCGTGAACGACCACCGAAAGCGAGCCGTCGGGCAATTCAAAGCCACTTGACAGCACGCCCACCGTAACAAAAACACCCTTTTTGCCCACCTGCGAGGGTTCAAGGCAGAAGTTGGCTTTAAGCCCTAATTCACACATTTCCTCGCAAAGGTTAGAAGCGGCACGCTCACTTCCGCCCAAAACAACGGTCAGCTTGGCGGCGGAGGCTTTGATGTCCTCGCAAAGCGATGCCACGGCGCCCGAAAAGCCGGAGTTTTGCTTGAAGTTCAAATTGACAAGTGCCCTCGGCGGCACGTCATAAGAGGTTTTGGGGAAGCTGTCGCAATACACCGTGTCGGTCTTTTTCAAGCACTCGGCCAGCCCCACACGGTCAAGGTAGACCGACTTGAAATCGGGTGGAAGATCACCCTCCAAAAGCAGGGTCTTTATCTCCTCCGAGTGCAATTTCAGGCAACTGTCAACCTTGTCAAAGCACGCATTGGTGTCATATATAAACGTAATACTGTCAAGGTCACAGTCGCAAAAATAGTCGAAAAGTGTCACATTGCGGTCAAAAATATGGCGCAGATAGGCGTCGTAGCTTATGGCGGCACCGACCTCGAGGCGGTCAATGTCCTCCTCGATACGCTTGCGCTGTGCATCGCTTATGCTTCTTTTTTTCAAAAGCTTACTGAGGCTTTCAGCCAACTGCTCGGGGTCATCGGGCGAGCCCTCGGTAACGGGGGTTATTTTTATTTCGTCAAGGGTGTCGGTTCGGCGTTGGGTGTCAACATCAAACAAAGCGATACTGTCGATCTCGTCACCAAAAAAGTCAAGTCGGCAGGGGTTGGGCAGGTTGGGGGAGAAGATGTCAACAATGCTTCCTCTTATCGAAAACTGGCCCGCACCGTCAACCTGCGCACTTTTTACGTATCCGCCTGCAATCAGCTTTTCGGCCAAGACAAGCATTGAGCATTCCTCACCCACCGAAAGGGTAAAGCAACGGTCACGCAAAGCCTCGGGCGGAAGGGTGGTGCTGATAGCCGCCTCAACCGAAGCAACACACACGTCAAAAGCCCCCTCCAACACCTTGGAGAGGGTACCTATTCTTTTGTGTTCGTATTCGTGCGAGTGTGAAACGTTGCGCCTTAAACAATAGTCCCTTGCAGGGAAGACCGCAACGTTTAGCCCCAAAGCCTCAAGATCCTCTAAAACACGCTCGTTTTCGGCATCTCCTGCCGTGAGGACAAGGGCTTTTTGACCGTTTTGTGCCGCCAGCACGGCCGACAGCACGCAGCGGTGGATATGCGACACACCCGTTAAAGCGATTGGGTACAAACGGTTTTTGACCGCCGCCGAAAGCTCTTTAAAGCTGTCGGTATTGCCCAATGCGTCAGAGAAGACGTTATACCTTAACTGCATAAAATTACCTATTAAATTTATTCATTGCCTGCCCGATATCGGCCGTGACCATGGTCTTTACCGCCTCGGCGGCATTTTTCTCGGCCTCGTCGATTTTGGCTTTGTCATCCTTATTCGGCTTGCCAAGCACCCAATCGGCAAGGTCGTATTCGGGGTGGGGCTTCTGACCCATTCCGATCTTGACCCTTGGGATATTATCGGTGCCCGAAAGCTCAATTATGTCTTTGAGGCCGTTGTGGCCGCCGTGGCTTCCCGATTTTCTGATGCGAAGCCTGCCTGCATCCATGGAAACATCGTCCGATACAACGATAACCTTGTCAAAAGGCACCTTAAAAAACCTTGCAACCTCGCAAACGGCGGCGCCCGAGTTATTCATAAAGGTCAAGGGCTTTTGGAAAAGCACCTTATGACCCTTTATCTCACCGTCGTAGATAAGCGACTGAAACTTGTTTTTCTCGGGGCCTGCACCCAATTCCTTTATAAGGATATCCACACAGCGAAAGCCTGCGTTGTGGCGGGTTTCGGAATATTTGTCACCGGGGTTTCCGAGACCTACTATTATATATTCATATTTAGGCTTTGAGAACAGCATTTTTAACCTTCCTCATTCTGATATAGATAATAAGCAGATGCACGGCAAACAGAAGCATTACTACCGCAAAAGCAAAGTAAAGTCCTGCGGTCGGGTAAGCTACCGCAGGGTCAATGGGGCATCTGCAGGGGATAACGAGGTTGAGCGCCCTGAGCCCCTTGAAAACCAAAACAAAAGCAAGTAAAAGGTTGACAACGCTTGACAGAAAGGCAGTTTTGGTGAAGGGGAGATTTTTGCGCTTTGAACGGTTCAATGAACCAAAGCTTAATCCAAGGCAAAGGAAGCCGACCGCAAGACAGGCGGCAACGGTATCGGCACCCGAAAAAACGGTGTTGGCATACTCATTCAGCGGTTTGGGGATGATGTCGGTCACACCGTCAAGCAGCTTGGAAGCCTTCCACAAAAGCTCGTTGGTCAGCTTAAACTCGTCCAACACGGCAAACACCGCAAGCAACACAGCAACCAAGAGATACACACATTTTTTGAATTTCAAGCCGTATCCGCCGTAAAGAGCTTTTGATTTTTTGAAGCCCACGGCTTGTGCGATAAGCACGAGCAAGCTGATCGGCAAAAGCACAGCGCCTGCCAAGAAATCAAAGAACAAAAGTCCTAACGAGGTCAACACAAAAACGGCGGCCGCAACCATGCCGAGGACACTGCGGCCAATGCCACGCACCTCATACACAACGGGCGGCAAAAACAGTCCCGGTTCATTTGAAATATTATTTTCCTCAATAATTTCAATGCTCAAAATCGGCACCCCCAATTAAATGGCCTTATCTAATATATTATACCTTAAAATATTGCCGCCGTCAATCAAAATCAGAAAAGACATTCCGGATCCGCCAAAATAAAAATGTCATCCTGAACGAAGTGAAGGATCTTGAAAAAGATTCTTCGCAGGCCCTTCGGCGAAATTCGCCTTGGGCGACGCCGTGGCGTCGGCTCAGAATGACATATATGTTTATATGGTTTGAATCAATTGTATCTGCACTCACGGTTTTTGGCATTGCCGAGACCTATGGTGCTTATGGTCTTATTGGCGGTGTCGATGGTAACAACCTCGCCGTTTTTGCCGCCGTTTTTAAAGGACATATACAGTCTGCCGTTTTCATCAATATATTCGATCTGTTCGTGCTCGTGACCGTTGAGATAGGCGATAAAATCGCCGCCACCGGATATAAATTCCTCAACAGCATTGCGGATCGCATCGGAATTGCTGACACCGTTGGTAGTCTTACCCGTTGCGGCCAAAGTGAAGTTGGCATCAAGCGGCACGTGAGACATTACAATTAGAGAATATTCGGTATTTATAGCCTCTGTCTTGAACCACTCAACCTGCTCATCACTGATCTTAAAGCAGCTTGTGTACTTGGTTCCGTCATAAACGTCGTCGTCCTGGTTGAGCATTACAACACGGATCTTGTCGTTGGGGAAGTCCATATAATAGTAGGAGCCGTTGCCGCCGGTCACCATTTTATCCCCGTTATATTCCTTCAAGGGTGCATAAACCATGTTTATATGATCTTCGGGCATGATCTGCATTGTATGGTCAGCCCATTTTTGGCACCACATAATGTTGGTGTCGTGGTTACCGACCGTCATAAACACGGGGCACTTGGCACGGGTGGTAAAGCGGCTGACAATGTCGCTCATGCAGGCACGCATATTGGCATCGTTGTCGATCTCATCCTGCGAATAACCACGGATAAGGTCACCGAGGTTTGCGATGAAATCAAGCTCAACAAAGTTGGACAAAGCGGCGGCATTTTTACCAACCTCGGCAATGTTGAGGTCGTAATGGTGAGTATCAGTCTCAACAAGGAAGGAGAACTTGCCGTGTACGGCGGTCTGAACCTCGGTCAGCTTGTCGGACCATTTGCCGAGATGCTGTGTCATGGCGATCTGATCGTCGGTCAGACGGCTTACGGTATCCTTTGAAGATGTATCGCTTTCGGTCGAAGCAACAGTAGAGTTGTTGCCGGCGGCGGTCGAAGCGTCGGACGAGGTGCCGTTGGACGAGTCACCGCATCCGCAGGCGAAAATAAGGCACAGAGCAAGAACTACTGCAATGATGCTTTTTACAGATTTCAAAAAGTTCATACTAAAACCTCCGTATAAAAATACATAAATATTTTATCGCAAATAAACACAATTGTCAATGCAGAATGGTGTACTGAAATTATAATATTGTATAAACTCAAATCTGCCAAAGGTTTAAAATTCAAAATCTAATCTTGACATTTTGAGGTTACGGTAGTATTATATATTGTAACAAAGCGTTGATGGGAAGAGTAACCGAGAAAGATATCCTTAAAGAGAGCACGGTCACCGGCTGAAAGCCGTGCGGAAAAGCTTTTCGGTGAAGACCACCCCTGAGTGCAGTCGGTAAAAAAGACTGACGTCTGACCTGCGTTATAGGTTTAAAGAGTGATAAATCAAGGTGGAACCGAGCTGATACAGCGCCCTTGGTGTGTTTTGCACACCAAAGGCGTTTTTGTTTTCATTGTAGGGAATGGATTTATCCATTCCGTATAAATCGTTTGTAAGGCATAAATGCCTTCCTTACAAAACGGATCAAAGATTTTACAGCCTTCCCTTGTGAGGGAAGGTGGCATTGCGAAGCAATGACGGATGAGTAGTCCGTGGGCGATTTGTGAATCGCCCCTACGTCAAAAATATAGTAACCAACCGAAAAGGAGTAATAAAAATGAAGGTAATCTACAATAACGGAACTGTTGATCAGTGCCCCGAAGCAGAGGAGCTTGAGGTTCTTCGCCACTCGGCGGCACACATTATGGCTCAGGCAGTCAAACGTCTGTACCCCCAGGCAAAGTTTGCCTACGGCCCCGCAACCGAAAAGGGCTTTTACTATGACGTTGACCTTGGCGATGTAAAGCTGGTCGATAGTGACCTTGCCGCAATCGAGGCCGAAATGAAGAAGATCACAAAGGAAAATCTTCCCATCAAGCCCGAGGTTTTGCCCCGTGATGAGGCTATCAAGCTGATGGAGTCTGAGGGTGAGGTCTATAAGGTCGAGCATATCGCCGACCTTGCTGACAACGAGCCTATCAGCTTCTACCGTCAGGGCGAGTATATTGATATGTGCCGTGGACCGCACATCACCTACACCAAGGCGCTCAAGGCCTTTAAGCTGACCTCGATTTCGGGCGCATATTGGAAGAACGATTCCAACAATAAGATGCTTACCCGTATCTACGGTACCGCTTTTGCCACCCAGCCTGAGCTTGACGAGTACCTCAAGGCGGTTGAGGAAGCCAAGCTGCGTGACCACAACAAGATCGGCCGTGAGCTCGAGTATTTCACCACCGTTGAATCGATCGGTCAGGGTCTGCCTATAATGCTTCCCAAGGGCGCACGCACCATTCAGCTTTTACAGCGTTTTGTTGAGGACGAGGAGCAAAGAAGAGGCTACCTGCTTACCAAAACTCCGCTTATGGCCAAGCGTGACCTTTACAGAATTTCCGGCCACTGGGATCACTACTTGGATGGTATGTTTGTCCTTGGCGACCCCAACGACGAGGAAAAGGAGTGCTTTGCGCTTCGCCCCATGACCTGTCCGTTCCAGTATCAGGTCTTCCTTAACAAGATGCGCTCCTACCGTGACCTGCCCATGCGTCTCGGTGAGACCTCGACCCTTTTCAGAAATGAGGATTCGGGCGAGATGCACGGTCTTATCCGTGTCCGTCAGTTCACCATTTCCGAGGGTCACCTTATCCTGCGCCCCGAACAGCTGGAGGACGAGTTCAGAGGTTGTTTGGAACTCGCCAACTATATGCTGAAGGCCGTCGGCCTTGACGAGGACGTTTCCTACCGCTTCTCGCAGTGGGATCCCGAGCGTAAGGACAAGTATGAGGGTACCCCCGAGCAGTGGGATGAGGCACAGAGCCTCATGGGCAAAATCCTTGATAACCTTGGACTCAAGTATTCCATCGGTATCGACGAGGCCGCCTTCTACGGACCCAAGCTTGACATTCAGATCAAGAACGTCCACGGCAAGGAGGACACCCTTATCACCATTCAGATCGACATGCTGCTTGCCAAGAAGTTCGGTATGGAATACGTTGATGTTGACGGTGAAAAGAGAACGCCTTATATCATCCACAGAACCTCTTTGGGCTGTTACGAGAGAACCCTTGCTCTGTTGCTTGAAAAGTTTGCAGGTGCAATGCCTATGTGGCTTGCTCCCGAGCAGGTCAGAGTTATCCCCATTTCGGAAAGACTGCGTGACGAGGCCATGGCCGTTACCGACAGCCTCAAGGCCGCAGGCATCAAGGTCACCTGCGACGACCGTAATGAGAAAATGGGCTACCGCATCCGTGAGGCCCAGCTTGAAAAGATTCCTTATATGCTGATCGTCGGCGACAAGGAAGTCGAAACCAATACCGTTTCGGTCAGAAAGCGTGGCGGTGTTGACCTCGGTTCCATGACACTGGATGAGTTTATCGCCAAGGCCAAGGAAGAGATCGAGACCTTGCATATCGATAAATAAGCCTTAACAAAAAGCCTTTTCCGTTTGAACGGAAAAGGCTTTTTTCTGTATATTCAGTTTATTGCACGGTCATCGCCCGAGCCGATTCGGGTCAGCTTGACCTTCCCATCGGGCAGGACGGTGACAATGTCAAAGCATTGCTCGGTCACGGTGCCGTCAAGCATCCAACGGTTTTCATCGGATTTAAAGCAACGGTAGGCATCGGTCTGCGTGACGTTGACGACAAGTCCCGACGGTGAAAGCGGTTGACCCTCATACGGGGTGGAAACGAACCTTCCTTCGGCATTGTAATCGGCCATTTCCTGCTTGTCACGGTGGCGGTCGGCCGAAAGGAGAACCACGTTGCCCGAGCCCTTGGCTTCGGAGAGGTCATATTCGTGCTCGCCTGCGGCATAATACCGTGTGACCAGCTCGTTGTCGGAAAAGACGTTTTTGACCGTCACCTTTGAGCGTGTTCGGTAGGCCGAAACGATCTTGAACATCTCAAGCATATAGTTTTCCAAACGTTCAAGACCGTTTTGAATAAGTCGGTGCGCATGGATGGCAACATCATAGCCCTCGGGAACCGACATGAGTGTTTCGTAAAGCCAATCGTATTGCAAAATCAGCTCCGGTGATACCGAAACACCGAAATACTTGAACACGGTGTTGCCGATTCTCGGACAGCCTGTGTTGAGAATGATGTGGCGCAGCTTTTGGTTGTTATCATCTATATAATAATGAAGTCTTGAGTGCGCCAAAAGTTCCTGAAACTCGTCCTCGGTGCAACCGAATTGGGTGATTTTTTCGGAAATGTCCTCAAAAACAGCACCTTTAACATAGGGCATCAGAGCTTTTTCAAGCTCACGTTGAGAAACCGTCCGAACGTCAAAATCATCGGTCGGCTTGGGGTTGTTAAGGTCGTGATTGCCCGGCACGACTATCATGCCGTCACCGCACGGCTCACTCATTATATCAATATAATCACGGATGTTCTGAACGGCTATCTCCTTTGTTTTGTCAAAGTTGATATAATCGCCGCCCAAAACCACCTTGTCAATGCCCGTTACCGCACGGATATAGCCAATAATGGCAGGGGAGTGCATACGGTTGGTGTTTTCATTTGCGGCACCTCGATGAGGGTCGGCAAGGAAAATGAAGCTTTTGCCCTTGGGGATCGATCTTATCTTGGCATCAAGATAGGGCAGCTTGCCTTCGGGGGTGTCAATGGGAGCAAACCAATATTTGGGGATAAGTCGCTTAAAATGCTCTGCTGTTACACTCATAATATCAGCCCTTTTTAATTGTATTGGTTTCCAAAACCTTGCCGTTGGAGTCGGTGAACTGTACCGTTATCTCATTTTCACCAAATATGTAGCCACAGCCTGCAAAATAGTTTTCACCGCAGATTGAACCGACAACAACGGTACAAGGTTGACCGTAGTGGTCGGTTTCACAACCGATTTGTCGAACGTTCAACTCGTGAATATGACCGCAAATCATAACGTGGGGCTTGACGTGCTCTTTGAGCAAAGCACACCACTCGGTATAAACATCACCCTCAATGTCAAACGGAGGCGTGAGTTTTTGGGAAAATGGGTTATGCGCCACAACAACACGGGTCTTGACACCCTCGGCATTATAGGTCCTGTTAGCATTGTCGATAAGCTGTTTTAACAAAGCCGTCTGACGGCGGCGGAATGCCTTACAGTAAACGGTGTAGCCGTACTCGGGACCAAAATCGTCCTTGTCCTCGCCGCAGTCAAGCAATAATCCCCAAATCGAGCCCAAACGGAAGGTGTAATAGGTCTTGCCTTGGAAATTGGGGGTGTACTCGGCGAATTTTTCGGCATAGTTTCCTCGCATATCGTGGTTGCCTCTCGAAAATACCGAGGGACATTCACCACAGGTTATGCCCGAGCAAATTTCATAAATGTTTTTAAACTTTTCGGGGTTGCCCGAATGGTCGATAACGTCACCGTTCAAAATAAGGAAATCAATATCCCCAAAAACCTTGGCCGCCTTGATAGGGGTTTCAATACGGTTGTGCGCATCCGAAATATGATATGCACGGGCGTTTTTCTCGGGTACCGGGCGGAATTTATAGGTAAACTCCTGCTCGGGCTCGGTGGTGGTGAAATACGGCTTTCTTTCGATAAGCGGACGCACACAAACGGTGTACTCCTTGGCCTCGTCCAAGGCCTTCATCGGAACAATGCAACGGTGCAGATCGTTCAAAGAACGCATAATACCGTTGGACTCGTCGTAGTAGTATTCGTCGCCTACCTTGACACGGAAGACCGAGGGCTTTTCGACCTCGACCATGATCTGATAATCCTTTTCCACGGCAAAGACCGCAGGTGCTGTTTTAAGCATTTTTGTTTCCTCCTTCAAGTCGGTTCAAAAGGGCTTGGCACCCTTCAAAAATATCATTGTAGCAGGTGGTGAAATCACGGCTGTACCACGGGTCGGAAACGTCGCCCGATCGCCCTGCAAACTCCAACAGCTTGTGCACCTTGCTTTCGGGGTCAGAGCCGATTATGCGAAAAAGATTACGCACGTTGTTGGAATCCATCACGATAAGCAGATCGTATTCATCATAATCGGCACGTGTTACCTGAACGGCAGTTTTACCCGAACAGTCGATGCCGTGCTTTTTAAGCTCATCACGTGCAGGCGGATACACGGGGTTGCCGACGTCACCCCATATCTCCTCGGTACTGGTTGCCGAGGATTGGATAAGGTATTTGTCCTTAAGACCTTTCTTCTTGACGAGGTCTTTAAATACAAACTCGGCCATCGGACTCCGACAGATATTGCCATGGCAGATGAACATAATTTTTGTCATACTTTTCGCCTTTCCGTATCGTAGGGGCGAACTGTGTTCGCCTGCGGGCGTTCGCAGAACGCCCCTACATTGATATGTCACAACAAATACTTTATCGCAAGCTCAACCACCACGACGGCGGCGCAGGAGGACAGGGCTACAACAAACAGATTGCCGCTTATCCATGCGGTGACAAGGCCAACGGCGAAGGCCGCCAACCCCGACCACACGCTTCCTGTAGCCTCAATAACGGCAGGGAAGGTCATTACCGCCAGGGTGACATACGGTACATAGTAAAGGAATGACCGTATAAATCGGCTCTTTATGGGCTTTCGGATGAGGGTCAACGGCAAAACACGGATGGCATAGGTCACAACGAATGCCACAAGTATGTAGATGATTGCTTTAGTCATTGCATTCGCCCTCCTCATCCTTAATGGGGAACAGCAGAGCCGCCAAGGCCGAAATGACCACCGTCAGAATTATTATCATTGTGCCGTTGGGGATGTCCTTTATAAAAGGTATAACGGTTGACAAAAACGATGCCGTAAACGAAACCAGCACAACCCCCAAAACGATAAAATTCCTGCGAGCCTCGGGCACGATAACGGCCAAAAACATTCCGTAAAGGCTGACGCTCAGGGCACTTACGGCAAGCGCCGGCAAGATACTGCCCACGGCAACGCCCATTGCGGTACCGAGCGACCAGCACGGCATAGCCACGGCCATCATACCAAAGTAATACCAATGGCTGATCTTTTCCGGTCGGGCGATGGATGCACCGAACATCTCATCGGTGACGGCAATACCTATCGCAAGGCGCTGCGGCAGCTTGGTTTCGGGGGAAAGCTTCTGGCTTAAAGCGCACGACATAAGAAGATACCGTGCGTTGGCTACAAGCTCCATTATGGCAACCTCTATGTAACCTGCGCCCGAAGCGATAAGGGTGAAAAGGGCATACTCGCCCGCCGACGCATTGAGTAACAGGCTCGCAAAGCCGGCCTCTAAAGCCGTCAATCCTGCATTCTTTGCCGAAATTCCAAGCGAAAACGCAACGGCAAAATACCCAAGCCCTATGGGTATGCCCATTTTACAACCGTTTAAAAATGTAAGCTTTTTATTCATAAGGTAACCGTCACCCCATAATCGCAAATACACGGCGTAGGGAATGGATTTATCCATTCCGCTTGCTAACAATTTTCGGCAGGGATAAATCCCTGCCCTACAAAAGAGAACTCCGTAGGGAGCGACGCCCTCGTCGCTCCGTGTAATCAACAAATTTCGCAATATATTATACCATATTCCTCCTACATTTACAAGCCTTGTAATGGCATAAATCAAGGGTTATAATCTTCTAAAACGGGTAACGGAGTGGTGAAATTGACCGAAATTTTTAAGCAAAGGTTTAAAGAACTGAAAACGGTTGGGCAACGCAGTACTGCGAACCGCAAGATGCAACTCAGGCACGATGCCGAGCTTATCACGTTTTTGCAAAACGCACTGTCAAACGGTGAGCTTGACACCTTTGAGGAAAAAGGCTTTGCGCTGTGGAACATTTCCGACAGCCTTGCCTTGCTGCGACGAGTGGAGGAACTTTATGTAAACCACAAATGCTTTTGTCAGCTACTCAAGACCGCCAACCCGAAATATCTGTTTTGGGCGGTGAGTGATGCCACACAAAGGTTGACGTTAGAGGTCGGCGGTTACGTCAGGTTTTGGTGGGATATATATAATGAAGCAAACGGTGATTCACTTGAATTCTGTGAGCTTTTTGCCGAATTTTCGGCGCACAAGGCCGCAATGTATACAACCGCCGCCGTGCCGTTTGAAAAAACCGATATACTGAACGCTGCCGACCGCTTTGAGCGGTTTTTGGAGCGTGTGAAGGGAACACCCGAACACAGATTTTACACATCGGCCTTTAAGTCGCTTGGTGCCAAGCACGGCTTTACATCAAAAAATGAGCTGATCGAGCTTTTTCACGGTTTTGTCGGCGGATTATCGTTTGCAAAAGAGCCAAAACCGTTTTTGACGGGCGAGTGGTTAAGCTTCACAACGCCGCCGTGCAAAAGAACGCAGTCCGAGCAGGGGATAGCGGCGGTCATCAATGCGCTTTGTGACATATCACACCCAAATATCGCCAATGAGCTGTATAAAACCGCCTTGGAAAAGGGGTTCCCGAAAAGTAATTATATTCAATGTAAAATGATGAAATTGTTAAATAATTAACTTTACAAAAGACGCCGATTTTTCTTGACATCTGTAATATTAAGTGGTAAAATGAGTCGTAAAGTGTATCATTTAAATGGAGTATTGTCCAAAAGTGTCCCGTTAAATGTATTTTCGGTATGAGCGGTCATTACCGTTATTACATATTAAGCTTGTCTGAATTTTAAGGGAGGAAAACCAAAATGGCAAACAAATCAACCAAAAAAGCATTGCTTTTAAGTGTTCTTTCGATGCTCCTTTGCTTGGCAATGCTGGTCGGTACAACCTTTGCATGGTTTACCGATTCCGTAACATCCGGCCGTAATACTATCAAAGCCGGAAACTTGGATGTTGTTCTCGAATATTGGGACGGCACCAAGTATGTAACCGTTGATGAGAGCACCAAGCTCTTCAACGATTCCGCACTTTGGGAGCCCGGTCATACCGAGGTTGCTTACCTCAAGGTCAGCAACGCAGGTACCTTGGCACTCAAGTATCAGCTCAACGTAAACGTTTACGAGGAGGTTACCGGCACCAATGTAGCCGGCGAGGAGTTCTATCTCTCCGACCATCTCGTATTCAAGGTAGTTGACAAGAAGATCGAGGCTACCACAGACCTCTACACCCGTGACACCGCTATCGCAGCAGCAGGCGACGTTAAGGGCATCAAGGATCGTTTGACCGGCAACAAGACCGTTCACGAGAGTGGCGAAAAGTCCCTTATGAACACCGGCGATGCCGATTATGTAGCACTCATCATCTATATGCCCACTTCTGTCGGCAATGAGGCCAACTACAAGACCGGTACCGTTGCTCCCACCATCGCCATGGGTGTAAACCTTGTTGCAACCCAGGAGGTCAAGGAGAGCGACTTCTTCAACAACCAGTACGATAAGGATGCAACCTATCCCACACTCGGAGTGGGCTACACCGATGTTGACGATACCGCTCCTTATCAGGAGATCAACGCTTACAACCCCAAGGGTGGTAAGGTAGGTTGGGCAAGAGTTCCCACCGGTGCTATTGCTGACACCGACAAGCCCCTTTTATACAACGTTCAGGAAATCGCCTTTGATGAGAATGTTACTATCACCAGTGATCAGGGCGCCAAGACCTTTGATATCGTTATCAAGAACATAAAGGAAGGCAACACTGAGGAGATCGAGGTCATTTTTGAGGCAGGCTTGGGTCTTACCAATGTTGAGTTCTATCACAAGAACGTTAAGCTGGTTGAGGGTGTTGATTTTATTTACAATGCCAACACCGGCGATATCCACTTCTACACCACTTCCTTCAGCCCCTTCACCGTTGTGTTTGATGCTGAACCCGAAGTAAAGCCCAACCTTCCCGAGGATGCTCCCGTAGCCATCGTTGAACCTCTTGGTCCTTCCGGTAAAATTGAGTGGAGCAATTCCGTTGGTCTGTTACCCGGCAACCTCGATCAGGAGCTTGACGCAACCTACAAGTTTACTGCTCCTCACACCGGCGAGACCGTTCAGGAATCCAAGTATGCAGAGTGGTATTGCGACTACTACGTAATGCTCAAGACCGATAAGATGGATATCCTTCCCGAGGGTTATATCACTCTCGGCGGTAACTATGGTATGTGGGGATGGGTCGGATTTGACAATCCCGGCGATCCCGTAGTTCCCACCAACACTGCGATTCCGCTTCTCGGCTCTGTAACCCAGAACCCCTGGACCTACGAGGCAGTTGTTTCCTTCGTTGGCGAGTTCACCTGCGGTGTCGGTCTTACCGAAAAAGCAGGCGATGCACTTGACGGCGCAGAGTTTGTAGTTATGCTCCGCCTTACCAACCCCGAGAACGAGGCAGAGTACTACGATGTTAATACCATCGTTCACAAGTTCTAATTAGTGCGGTATAACCGAACAATTGAAATTCGCACCCTCAAGGGAAACCTTGGGGGTGCTTTTTTGATGCTTGTGAAAGGCGGAGCGGCTTTTGTCACAAATCTATAATTGTGTGCAAGGTTTTACCACAAAAGAAGTTTTGGTAAGGGCAAATTGTCGGATTGAAAAGGGTGTTTTGGGGCAAAATATGTTAAAACTGTTAAATTTTTAACTTACGGCCAAAATTTCGGTTTTTTTGCTTGACGGATTGCCTTAATTCATATATAATGTCAGTTGTAGAAATTTGGCTTTATTTTAAGTCAATCCCCAAAAATTTTATGAATGGAGAATTATCATGACAAAGAATCCTACAGTTCTTAAATGGCTGAAAGACATGGAAGAGCTCCTTACTCCCGACAAGGTAGTTTGGATCGACGGTTCGGCCGAGCAGACCGAGGAAATGCGCAAGCTCGCTTGCGAGACCGGTGAGCTCATCAAGCTCAACCAGGAGCTTCTCCCCGACTGCTATCTGCACAGAACCAAGCAGAACGACGTTGCCCGTGTTGAGGACAGAACCTTCATCTGCTCGAGAGAGAAAGAGAATGCAGGTCCTACCAACAACTGGTGCGACCCCAAGGAAATGTACAAGAAGCTGTACGACATTGCACGTGGCTCTTATAAGGGCAAGACCATGTATATCATCCCTTATTCCATGGGCCCCATCGGCTCTCCTCTTGCCAAGATCGGTATTGAGGTAACCGATTCGGTTTACGTTGTACTCAACATGCTCATCATGACCCGTGTCAGCCCCAAGGTTATGGAGGTTCTCGGTGACTCTGATGACTGGGTACGTTGCCTGCACTCCCGTTGCGACATTGACCCCGAAAAGAGATACATCTGCCAGTTCCCCGAGGATAACACCATCATCTCGGTCAACTCCGGTTACGGCGGAAACGTTCTTCTCGGCAAGAAGTGCTTCGCACTCCGTATCGCTTCCTACCAGGGCTGGAAGGAAGGCTGGATGGCAGAGCATATGCTCATTTTGGGTCTTGAGAATCCCAAGGGCGAAGTCAAGTACATCGCAGCAGCATTCCCTTCTGCCTGCGGTAAGACCAACCTCGCTATGCTCATTCCCCCCGAGTACCTGCGCAAGAAGGGCTACAAGATCTGGACTGTCGGTGACGATATTTCCTGGATGCGCATAGGCCCCGATGGCAGACTTTACGCCATCAACCCCGAGAACGGCTTCTTCGGCGTTGCTCCCGGTACCAACGAGAAGTCCAACTTCAACGCTCTTGCTTCCACCAAGAAGGGCACCATCTTCACCAACGTTGCTCATTGCAAGAATGACAACACCGTTTGGTGGGAGGGCCTTAATAAGGATCTCCCCGAGAATGCCGACGATTGGACCGGCAAGCCCTGGGATCCTGCAAAGTTTGATAAGGCAGACAAGTCTACCTGTGCCGCTCACCCCAACTCCCGTTTCACCGCTCCTGCCGAGAACTGCCCCTGCATTTCCGAGGAGTTTGACAAGGGTGCAGGTGTTCCCATTTCCGCTATCGTATTCGGCGGTCGCCGTGCTAAGTGCACCCCGCTGGTATACCAGTCGAAGGATTGGAAGAACGGTGTATTCATCGGTTCCGCAATGGCTTCCGAGACCACCGCTGCTGCTGCAGGCGCTGTCGGCGTAGTCCGTCGTGATCCTATGGCAATGCTTCCCTTCTGCGGATATCACATGGCTGACTACTTCCAGCATTGGCTCGATATGGGTGAGAAGTTAGGCGACAAGGCACCCAAGATCTTCAATGTTAACTGGTTCCGTACCAATGACGACGGCAACTTCCTGTGGCCCGGCTTCGGTGACAATATGAGGGTCCTCAACTGGATCATCGACCGTTGCGAGGGCAAGGCAGACGCTACCGAGACTGCTATCGGTTACGTTCCCAAGCCCGAGGATATCGACCTTACCGATCTTGATATGGATATGGATACCCTCAAGAGCATCCTTACCGTTGATAAGGAAGTTTGGGCAAAAGAGTGTGCTGAGATCGAGGAGCACTACAAGAAGTTTGGCGACAAGCTTCCCGCAGAGCTTAAGTCACAGCTTGAGACCCTCAAGGCAGCTATTAAGTAATAGCGCTGTATAGCAAATTAAATCGGAGTGAACATTTCGTTCACTCCGGTTTTTTGTTTAATCAATATAGCTTTTTTGGGGTATCAATAAGCCCCAAAAGATAGTCGGTTGAGATATTGTAATGCTTGGCTAAAATAATATATTTATCCACACCCATCATCTGAACACCGGTCTCCCACTTACTGACCTGCTGTCTTGTTGTGCCTAACAAACGGGCAACATCGGTTTGGGTAAGGTCGTGATCCTCTCTCACATCACGCAATCGTTCAAAATGGTTCATATTATCCACTCCTTTTTAAAAATTATACCATGAACCTTATAAGATGCGCTTAACTTGCACCTTATAAGGTGCTGAAGTAGATGCACATAGAGCAACATATCGGACAAAAAGAAGGGTGGCAGGAACGAATCCTGCCACCCGTTTTGTATAGGTTTAAGATTATCTGATGTCCAAATACTGGCCGTCCTTCTGATAAAGCTGAACGTACTCGAGTATCCAAGATGAGTCGCCGTTGGTCCAATAATCGGCATCAAGGATCGGGTTTTTGATTATAGAGGCACGACCCTCTTCAATGGTATAGTCGTGCTGATTGGAGCCGACCAGCATACTGAGGACGAAGTAGTGAGGATTTTCAAAGCCTTGCTTATGGTCATAATCCGAGAAATCGTAATGCAAAACCTCAACACCGTCACGGTAGTAGGTGATGTCGTGGTCGGTCCATTCGGCGGCAAAGTTGTGGAACTCATCGTGCATCGAATCCATAGTCACATAGCGGTGGTTGGCGTCAAAGTCAGCCCACTTATCGACCATATAATCCTTGAACACATAGTTTTCCTCGTTGGTGACATCCTGCCTTTTGCCGTTGGCATCATTATAGAAGCTGTGAACAACGGCGGCATAGTAGTTGGCACCGGACCAGCATTCCATAATATCAAGCTCCATATAATCGGTCTGACCGGGAAGGTCACCGTATGCCCAGAAGTCGTGCCAGATACCGTCACCGTCGGCAATAATGGCGCTCATTTCCATATATCCCTGTGTAAAGCGCAGGGATTTGGAGGAATCCAACCAAACGCCGTAGAAATTGTTTTCGTCATAGGTGGCGGTGCAGATAAGCTGACCGTTTTCAACCCTCAAATTCTTGGGGTCGGTAGAACGTGCGGTGCCCATTCCGTACCAATTTCCATAGAAGGGCTGAACCTCGTTTTTGGTGTTCCAGAAGGTGGTGTCAAGGGTCTCAAACTCATCGGTCCAGACCAGCTTGTACTCGTTGCTGTATACGGGCGTTTTGCCGTCAAAGCTACCGGTTGCATTGGCGGTAACGGCCGACTTGGTTTTCAATTCCTCAAGGAAAAGCTGGATGGCATAGGCGGTGGAATAGTTACGTCCGCCGTTGATGTAAGCCGTATTGCCTTTCAGCGTTATTGCATAGTTATCATAGGCGCTTAAAGCTTCAACGCCGTCACGCTTGCAGTTGTCGATGATAATTTCATAATCATTCTTGGCGGCAACATTGTCACGGATGATGGGGAGCAGGTAACCCGTTTTCTGATAAACGGTCTCCTGCAGCTCCTCGGCACGGCACATTACATAATACGAAAGATTATACTGCGGTACAACGATCTTGTACTTGCCGATGTCGTTGTTGCCAACTTTAAGGGTGTCATATTTGCCGTTGTCGACCGAAACGTAGCAATGGTCGGTCATAAGAGTGCAGGTGTTGCAGTAATTGTCAACAAAATATTTAACAGCCGCCGCCAGAGCATCGGGGGTAACACCCTGAATGACAATTGCATTGTCGATATAGCAGACAATGTACTCTGCGGCACGGCCGGTACCTTTTTCAAGCAGCATATCCAAAGCCTTTTGTGACTGCGGGCGTGCGGTATCGCCGATGATGATCTCGCCTGCGGCGTTGGGGGCGGTGGTGTCGTCAACGTTTGACAAGGGCAGACCCGTTGCATCCTTTATGGCCTTAAAGACCTTGGAACCGTAGCCTGCGGCAACGGTGTCACCTGCCTTGCGGACGATGGCATAGCCTTCGGTGGCAAAATTGACCTCCTTTGGGGCTGCGCTCGAAGTGCCCGAGGCAGAGCCGTCACCGTCATCACTGCCACAACCGCAAAATACGGTCAGCAACATGAGGATGACCATCATAGAAGCAAACAGTTTTTTGAAATTCATAGCGTGTTCCTCCTGTGAAAATTATTTTACAATTTCAGTATAATGGTTTAATTTTATGTTTTACATAGTTTTATGTTGCAAAAACTTGTATTTTTGTTGTGTAAACAAGGTGCGAATGTTGTTTTGTCGGAAAATTTACCCAAACGTGAATATTGTCTTTAGAAAATACGAAAAAGCATTGTGGACATCATTGCGAATTTATGTCAACTTTTTGTTGACAATATGTTGGGTTTATTGTAATATTATATTGTAATGGTACGAAATCCAAGCAATTAGTCAACATTGTTAAAAAATAACATCTTTTTAACGATATTGAAGCATTTTAAACCGTGCCGCACAAATGTATAATTAAGGTGTACCGGGGCTTTGCCGGAGTATCTGAAAGGAAGGTTTTTATGAAAAGGATTATTTCAATCATTGCTGTATTAGCACTTGTTTTGGGATTGCTTGTCGGCTGTGGTGGCGATGGCGACGGCGATTCCGCAAGCACCCCCAATGGAGTAAACGACGGCATATTCTCTACCGATACCGTAAAGCTTGCCGATGCCAACGGTGAGGCAGTCTACAACTTTGTCCGTGCCGACAGTCTTTCGGCCGAGGCCACTGCCAAAGCTTTGACGCTTTTCTCGGCCCTTAAAAAGGACCTTGGATTGAAGTCGCTCAAAAATATGGCCGACTCCGCCTCCGACGGTATTGACAAATATGAGATATTGGTCGGTCAAACCAATCGAACCGAGTCTGCAAAGGCCTTGGAGCATCTGCGCACCCTGAACAACCGTCGCAGTCACGATTTTATTATTGCCACCATTGGCAAAAAGATCGTCATCAACGCCTTTACCGATGAGGCTGTTATGAAGGCGGTCGACTATTTTATCGCAAACTATATGAAGGCCACCATTGAGGGCGGCATCAAGTACATAAGCCTTACGGCGGGTGACTATGCCGACGTTAAGATCAATGGCGCTCACATCAGCCAATTCAAGATAATCAGACCTCAGTATAACAGTTCTTATCTTACCCAAATGCAGATCGATGCACTTATCGACGATGCCGATAAGACCTATGCATATCTTGTTGACTGTGTTGATGACAAGCAGACAGCAGGGGAGTACGAGATCATAGTCGGCAACTCTGACCGTGAGGGTGTTTCGGCTGTTCTTGACCGTGACGAGTTCAAGATCACCGTTTCGGGCAAGAAGGTCTACTTAAACGGCGGCTCGGTAGAGGCTACCGCAATGGCCGTTTCGGAGTTTGCCAAGCTGCTCAAAAAGGGTAACATTACCGATGCCGATACCAAGATCGGAAGCTATGCCCAAACCGTTGCAGGCTATGATAAGTCAAAGTATTACACCTTCTCCTGGGGTGACGATTTTGACGGTGATGAGATCGATACCACCAAGTGGCGTGTTGTTCCGGACGGACCTTATAACAATAAGGGTATGAACGGCCGCCGTTCCATCCGTACCGACGATCCTCAGTACGTCTACGTCAAGGACGGTCATTTCCATATCGATGCCGCCGTCAACGGAAACGACTATATCGGCGGTATGCTTATGACCTACAACAGCATGATATACCGATACGGCTACCTCGAAATGAGCGCTATATTGCCTCACGGTGACGGCTTCTGGACGGCACTTTGGGTCGACTCACGAGGACATAGCTTTGATATCACCGACGAAAAGGGCTTGGTTTACGATGCTGAGATCGACGTTAACGAATGCTTCGGTAATGCCAACGTCGTGGCCGCCAATGTTCACAAGTGGCCTAATGAGCAGGGAACCGAGATGGGTTATCAGCATACCTCGCTTGACGGTTCACACGGCAACGAAAAGAAGCATTACCTTGCCGAGGGTGAGACCTTTAACAATGCCTTCCACACCTTTGGATTCCTTTGGGATGAGGATGAGCACACATTCACCTGCGACGGTCAGGCTTACTTTTCCTACAAAAATAACGAGACCGAGGAAAACCTTGACGGCCTGCATCTTTTGAGCTTCATTCGCTTGAGCGCCGCCATCGGCTTTGAGACCCAGGGTGTGATCGAGCCCGACGATTCTCCTGCTTGGCACTATTCCAACAAGCTGATCGCCGACTACGTTTATATCTATCAGCTTCAGGACGGCAAGCATCTGCTTCACACAAAATAAAATTCAACTAAACAACCGGCCTTCTGAAAACAGAGGGCCGGTTATTTGTATTTTTTTACATTTTGTTTGCGCTTTTTTACATTGTGTTTGATTTGAGCTGAAACTATAATTAAAATGAAAGAAACAAAATATGCTTGGAGGTATTTTGTTATGCGAAGATTTGTTTCTTTGATGATGGCATTGTTTTTGATGATTAGCCTGCTGGCGGCTTGCGGATCGGATGGAGCGGACGCTTCAAACGGCTCAAGTGCTGCTGTTAATGCCGACGGCTTTTCAACCGAAACGGTCAAGTTTGTTGACGATAATGGCGAGTCGGTCTATAACATCATCCGCGCACAGAACTTTTCGGGAGAGGCCGTAGCCAAGGCTAAGGAGCTTTTTACCGCTTTAAAGTCGGCTGTTAGTGTTAAGAATCTCAAGAATCAGTCCGACGATGCGGTTAAGGCCAATTCCGACGAGTATGAGATACTTTTGGGTCACACCAACCGTCCCGAGTCGCAAACTGCTTTAGATCATCTGCGAACCAAGAGCTCGGGTCGTAGCCGTGATTTTATCATAGCAACGGTCGGAAAGAAGATAGTTATCAATGCCTTTAGCGAGTCGGGCATTATGGATGCGATCGATTATTTTGTTGCCAATTATTGTAAGGCCACCATTGAGGGCGGCATCTATTATGTCTGCACCACCGAGGGTCAGTATCCCAACGTTACAATCAACGGCACGGCATTGGGCAGCTTCTGCATCGTCCGTCCCAAGTATAACGTTTCCTATATAGTTCAGCTTCAGATCGATGAGCTTCAAAAGCTGGTTGACAGCACCTATGCATATGCCCTTGAATGTCACAAGGATGACGAGGCCGAAGCCGAGTATGAGATAATCGTCGGCGAAGCACAGCGTTCAGGCGTTCAGTATCTCGGCGGTGATGAATATGGCATTGTTGTCTTGGGCAAGAAGGTTTACCTCAACGGCGGCTCCATTCAGGCTACCGCAATGGCGGTTTCAGAGTTTGGAAAGCTTTTGAGCAAGGGTGGGCTGACCGATGCCGACACCGTTTTTGGAAGATGTAGCGAGGCAATAGCCAATTACGATAAGTCGAAGTATTATACCTACTCGTGGGGTGATGATTTCGATGGCAATGCCATTGATACGACCAAGTGGTACGTTGCACCCGAGGGTCGCTTCGATGTTCCCGGAATGAACGGCAGGACCTCTATTAGAACCGATAGCAAGAACAACGTTTTCCTTAATGACGGCAAGTTCTACATCAAAGCAAGCTACACCAAGGATAAGTACATCGGTGGTCTGATAATGACCCAACGTAATATGATCTACCGATACGGTTATCTTGAAATGAGTGCTGTTTTGCCGCACGGAGACGGCTTCTGGTCGGCTTTGTGGGTCGACTCACGCGGGCACACCTTCTGGCCGCCACCTGAGGAAGAGGCAGGCAAGCTGTACGGTGCCGAGATCGACGTTAACGAGTGCTTTGGTAATGCCAACGTGATCGCCGCTAACGTTCACAAGTGGCCTACCGATGAGGGTGCCGCTATCGGACACGGCCATACCTCACTTGATGCAACCTACGGTAACCAAAAGAAATACAGCCTCACAGACGGTGAGACCTTTAACAACGGCTTCCACACCTTTGGCTTCATCTGGACCGATACTCATCACTCCTTCACCTGCGACGGCGAGATATATTTCTCCTATGAAAATAACACGACCGATCTTGACCGTGACGGTCTGCACGTGCTTAGCTTTGTGCGCTTGAGTGCAGCCATAGGCTACGAGTCACTCGGTACTATTGCCGCAGATGATGATCCCGTTTGGAACACCTCCAACGAGCTTATCGTTGATTACGTTCACATCTATCAGTTAGATGACGGTAAGTCAGAACTTCTTACACAGTAATATTTACAGTTACATTTCAACCTACCCTCTGTGACAAGAGGGTAGGTTTTTTACATTTCGTTTGCGTTTTTTTACATTGTGTGTGATTTGGATTGAGATTATAATTGAAATAAGAAAAGTGAAAGGTGTGAAGTGAATGAAAAGGGTTATATTGCTCTTGATTGTGATGGCTTTGACCGTCGGCTTGCTCGCAGGCTGTGGAGGAAACGATCAGACTGCCTCAAACGGCAGTTCAACCGATGCTTTGAGCAGCGCATCAGGTGCCGGTTCAAGTGTGACGGGCTCGTCAGGCGACACCGCAAGTAAAGATCAGACGTCAGGCGATGCCACAAGCAGTGACCAAACGCCAAGCGATATTATAAGCAACGACCGGCCGTCAGAAAACCCCGAACATGGAACCGTATACGGTATAAACGGTTATCCCATGGATGAATTCAAGGTTGTCTGGCAGCACGCCAACGCCTCATATATTGTCAAGCTTCAGATCGACGAGCTTGCAAAAGCTATTGAAGATAAGTATCTCTGCACGCCTGAATACTGCGACACCAACACCTCGCACGAATATGAGATATTTGTGGGTATTACACGTGAAGGAATGGTCTTAGCAAACGATCCGAACACATACGCAATAAACATCAGTGATAAAAAGGTTTACCTTTACGGCGGCTCCATCCAGGCCACGGCAATGGCTGTTTCGGAATTTGCCAGGATGCTTCAAAAGGGCGGCGTATCGGATGCCGACAGCATGACAGGCAAGTATAGCGAGGCTATTGGCGGTTATGATCTTTCCAAGTATTACACCTATGCTTGGGGTGACGATTTCAATGGTAACGTGATCGATAAGTCAAAATGGTACGTTGCCCCTGAAGGAAAATTCGACAGTACAGGCATGAATGGCAGAAAGTCTATTCGCACTGATGACCCCAACTATGTATTTGTAAGCGGCGGTAAATTCCATATTCGCGCAGGCTATACCAAGGATAAATATATCGGCGGTCTGTTGATGAGCCACCGCCATATGATGTATAAGTACGGTTACCTTGAAATGAGTGCTCTTTTGCCGCACGGTGACGGCTTCTGGACGGCTTTGTGGCTTGACACAAGAGGTCACACCTTCTGGCCGCCACCCGAGCAGGCCACAGGCAAGCTGTTTGGCGCTGAAATCGATGTCAACGAATGCTTCGGCAACTCGGCGACCATTGCCGCCAATGTTCACAAGTGGCCAACCGAGCAAGGAACAAAAGAGGGCTATTCGCACACATCACTCGACACGCCGCAGTACGATAACGACAAAAAGCATAGTTTAGAATCAGGAAACACGTTTGGCGAAGGCTTCCACACCTTTGGTCTTTTATGGGACGAGGATGAGCATACCTTCACCTGCGACGGTGAGGTCTATTTCACCTATAAAAACAACACCACCCCCGAAGACCGTGACGGACTCCATCAATTGAGCTTTATCCGCTTGAGTATGGCTACCGGTTTTGCCTCCTTGGGCAGGGTGGCCGCCGATAACGATCCGGCATGGAAGACCTCAAATGAGCTGGCCGTTGACTACGTTCACGTTTATCAGTTGCAGGACGGAAAGCAGATTTTATTGACCCAATAAAAAACACTTGCAATTTTGAAACATAGGGTGTATAATATTTCGGTAAATAAAATATTTTGTCCCGAAACGCTATGATGAAGTAAAGTAACCGTCTTTAAGGCTTACAGAGAGGCGCACCTTGGCTGGAAGTGTGCTGACCGAAATGACAGTGAAGTTCCCTTCGGAGCGGCGGTGTTGAATTTTCAGTAGGCACCGACGGAAAAGGCACCGTTATTAGCCTAAAGAGTGTTTGCTCTATAGCAAAAATGCGGGTGGTACCGCGGAGTTTTGTATTTTTACAGCTTCGTCCCTAATTCTGGGGACGAAGTTTTTATTTTGCATATTACCTTTACATTAGTATAGTAGGAGGAAGAAAAATGAAAGAGAAACTGCAAAGCTTAAAGTCCGAAGCTTTGGCCGCCGTGGCCGCCGCCACCGACGAAAAGCTTTTGGACGAGGTGCGTGTCAAGTACCTTGGCAAAAAGGGTGAGCTGACCGCAATTCTCAAACAGATGGGAGGCCTTTCTCCCGAGGAGCGCCCCATTATGGGTCAGTTGGACAACAAGGCCAAGGCTGAATTGGAGGAGGCCATTGCCGCAGCCAATGCCGATTTTAAGGCCAAGGCCGCCGACGCTAAACTCAAGGCCGAGACCTTGGACATCACAATGCCTGCAAAGCCTGCCGTAAAGGGCGGCTTGCATCCTTTGAACGTTGTTTTGAATGATATGATCGACATTTTCCAGTCGATGGGCTTTGACGTTGTTGACGGCCCCGAGGTTGAGACCGATTATTACAACTTTGAGGCCTTGAATGTTCCGCAGGATCACCCGGCAAGAGATATGCAGGACACCTTCTATTTGGCTGAAAACCTGTTGCTGAGAACCCAAACCTCTGCCGCACAGATCAGAACCATGGAAAACCGCAAGCCCCCCATAAAGATCATCTGCCCCGGCCGTGTTTACCGTGCCGACGAGGTCGATGCAACCCATTCTCCCGTTTTCCATCAGATTGAGGGTCTTGTTGTTGACAAAAACATCACCATGTGCGACCTTAAAGGGGTTTTGGAGCAGTTCGCTCACGAAATCTACGGCAAGGAGACCGAGGTCAAGTTCCGTCCTTCGTTCTTCCCGTTTACCGAGCCCTCGGTTGAGGTCGACGTAACCTGTTCCGAGTGCCGTGGCAAGGGCTGCCGTGTATGTAAGGGTAGCGGCTGGATCGAGATATTGGGCGCAGGTATGGTTCACCCGAGAGTATTGAAGGCCTGCGGAATCGATCCCGAGGAGTATTCGGGCTTTGCATTCGGTATCGGTCTTGACCGTCTTACCACCACCCGTTACAAGATCAGTGACATCCGCCTGCTGTTTGAAAACGATCTTCGTTTCCTCAAGCAGTTTTAAATGAAAGGCAAGGTGAAAAACAATGAAAGTAAGTTTAAGTTGGCTTAAAAATTATGTTGATATAGACGTTCCCGTAGAGGAGCTTTGCGACAAAATGGTCATGGCAGGCTTTGAGGTCGAGGAAATGATCGACCTTTCCAAGTCGATGCGCAACGTAGTTGTCGGCAAGGTTATGGAGATGGAGCGTCATCCCGATTCCGACCACATGTTTATCTGTCAGGTTGATTGCGGCTTGGGCGAGGATGTTCAGATAGTCACAGGCGCACAGAACGTGAACGAGGGCGATCTTGTTCCTGCCGCTCTGCACGATTCCGATCTGCCCAACGGTATGCACATCAAAAAGGGCAAGCTCCGTGGGGTTCCCTCAAACGGTATGCTCTGCTCGGGCGAGGAGCTCTGCGTTACCGAGGATGATTACGAGGGTGCTTCGGTTTACGGAATTATGATCTTAAAGCCCGATGCAGGTGTTCCCGGCACCGATATGCGTGAGGTTTTGGGACTTAACGATTATATTATCGACTTCAAAATCACCGCCAACCGCCCCGACTGTCAGTCTGTTTTGGGTATCGCACGTGAGGCCGCCGTTGTTCTTGGCAAGCCGTTCAACGAGCCCAAGCCTGCCTTTAAGACCGTTGGTGAGAATATCAACGATTACATCAATGTAGAGGTCAAAAATTTCGACCTTTGCCCCAGATACTACGGCAGAGTTATCAAGAATGTAAAGATTCAAGAGTCCCCTGCATGGATGAAAAAGTGCCTGCTTGCAGCAGGTATGCGTCCTATCAGCAATATCGTTGACATTACCAACTTCGTAATGCTCGAGACCGGTATGCCGATGCACGCATTCGACCTTCGTGATGTTAAGGATCACAAGATAATCGTCAGAAACGCCACGGAGGGTGAGCAGATCACCACCCTTGACGGCAAGGAGCACACCCTGACCTCTGATATGCTGGTCATTGCCGACGGCAAGGAGCCCTCCTGCATCGCAGGTATCATGGGCGGTATGGATAGTGAAATCAAGGACGACACCTCCGAGATATTCTTTGAGTGTGCCAAGTTCCGCCGTGACAGCGTAAGAAAGACCGCAAGAAAGCTCGGCATGCGTACCGAAGCAAGCGGCCGTTTCGAGCGTGGCGTTGACATTATTACCGTTGAATACGCAATGAACCGTTGCCTGCAGTTGGTCGATGAGCTGGGTGCAGGTGAGGTGGTTGACGGCAACGTTGACTGCAACGCAGGACTGCCCACCGACCGTGAGCTGAATGTAAAGGTCAGCGACGTTGTAGCACTCCTTGGCATTGACATTCCTGCCGAAACTATGGTTGATATCCTTAATTCTTTACAGATAAAGACCACCCTTAAAGACGGGGTTTTGAACTGCCTGGTTCCGTCCTTCCGTGATGACGTTGAGGGCAGAGCCGATATTGCCGAAGAGGTTATGCGAATCTACGGCTACGACCACATCAAGGGAAGCACCATGACGGGTGCCATCGTCCGTGGCCGCAAGCTGCCTGAGCGTATCAAGGCCGATAAAATCAAGGATGCCCTTATCGCCAACGCATTTAACGAGATTGCAACCTATTCGTTCATCGGCTCCAAGGCCATTGACGCATTGAAGCTCTCGGAAAACGATGCTCGCAGAAATGCAGTTACCATCCTCAACCCCTTGGGTGATGAGTACTCCACAATGCGCACACAGCTGGTTACAAGCATGATGACCGTTTTGGCCACCAACTACAACCGCAAGGTTGCCGCCGCAAGACTTTTTGAGCTGAGCAAGGTCTTCGTGCCCAAGGCTCTGCCCATCACCGAGCAGCCTGCAGAAACACCTGCGCTTTGCCTCGGTCTTTACGGCGAGGGTGAGGATTTCTTCACACTTAAAGGCATTGTTGAGGCCGTTGTGGCACTCTTTAGTGATATGATGCCGAGCTATGACCGTGCAAACGAGCCCTATCTCCATCCCGGCCGCAGTGCTGTGATGAGCGTTGCAGGCAAGCAGATCGCCACCTTCGGTGAGGTTCATCCTGCCGTTGCCGCCGAGTACGGCATTGACGGCAAGGTATTCATTGCCGAGATCAAGGCTGATGTGCTTTACATGCAGGAGAAGGCCAAGGTTACCTACAAGCCGTTGCCCAAGTTCCCTGCAGTTGACCGTGATCTTGCGCTTGTTTGTGATGCCGAAACACCTGTTGGTGTGCTTGAAGCCGCCATCCGTGAGGGCGCAGGTAAGCTCTGTGAGGATATTAAGCTGTTCGACGTTTATCAAGGCGCACAGATCGCCGAGGGTAAAAAGAGCGTTGCCTACCGTGTAACACTTCGCTCGGCTGAAAGCACCTTGACCGATGAGGTCATCGACCGTGCCGTCAACAAGATGATAAAGAAACTTGACGCCGTCGGTGCAACCCTGAGATGCTAAATAATCGATCAAAGGACTGTTTTGCTTGTGCGAAACAGTCCTTTTTCGAAAATTTTTCGTTGAATTTAAGATTGACATATTTCCTCCCTGCGGTAAAATAAAGGTGAGCAGTAAGGCTCACACCACCGCAAGGAGGATTTTTTATGGCAAACGTAAAGGTTGATTTTAACAAGGCTTTAGGCCCTATCAAGCACATCAATGCGGTCAACAACGGACCCATTAAAAAGGGACACAGTCAGCATCTTGATAATTTCGAAGCGTATAAGGAGCTCAACATCCCTTATGCACGCAACCACGATGCATCTTTGTGCTATGAGTACGGACTTCACCACTCGGTGGACGTCAACAAGATCTTCCGTGATTTTGATGCCGACCCCGAAAACCCCGATAATTACGACTTTTTTCTGACCGATCAATACATTGCCACAACGCTTGAGGCAGGCACCGAAACCTATTACCGCCTTGGTGAAAGCATCGAGCATTGGGATAAAAAGTATGACACCCTGCCGCCCAAGGATTTTAAGAAATGGGCGGTCATCTGCGAGCATATCATCGCCCACTATAACGAGGGTTGGGCCAGCGGTTTTCATTACAATATAAAATATTGGGAGATATGGAACGAGCCCGAGACCGAGGAGGGTCAGGATCCCATAACCAAAAACACCTGGGGCGGTACCACCGAGCAGTTTTTTGAGTTTTTTGCCACGGCCGCAAAGCACCTCAAAAACCGTTTCCCCGATATAAAGATCGGCGGCCCTGCACTTTGCTGGCTGCACGAATGGGGTGCGAGCTTTTGCAAGTATATGAAGGCTCATAATGTACCGTTGGATTTTTATTCGTGGCACATATACACCGACAAGGTTTGGAAGCTGAAAGCCGATGCCGAAAACGTCCGCCGCTATCTTGATGAGGCCGGCTATAAAAACACCGAAAGCCATTGTAACGAGTGGAACTACGTAAAAAGCTGGTGGGGCGGCTTTGCCGATACCTTGGTCGATATTGCCGACATTAAGGGTGCCGCATTTATCGCCGCCATGATGATAGAGGCACAGCATTGCCCCATTGATATGATGATGTACTACGACTTCAGGGTGCATTGCGTTTTCAACGGAGCGTTTGATTGTGTCACCCTGCGTCCAAGAAAGCCATATTACACCTTTTTAGCCATAGCCAAGCTTATCGCAACGGGTGACGAGTGCGAAAGTGTCAGCGACGACGGAGACGTTTACAGCCTTACCGCATCGGGCAACGGAAAATCGGGCGTGTTGGTCTACTACACCCACGAGGACGACCCCAAGGACAAGGAGATAACCCTTATGCTTAACGGTTGCTCCGACAATGTTTCGTTCACCTTGCTTACCGTAGACAAGACCTTTGAAAGGGTAGAGGACATCAAGGTAGAAAGCGGCAAGGCAACCTTCACTCTGCCACCGCAATCGCTGGTATACTACTGCGAGGAATAAAAGAAAATCCACATATAAACAAAAAACACAAGGCGTGGAGCGTTCAGTTAGGGATAATTCGCCCAAAGCAGCGCCTTTTTGACGCATTAGACCAACAAAAATTCATCTGTTTTGGGTGCTATGCAGTTTTGTAGGATGAAATTTGAAGTAACTGCGAAGTTGAAAAATGCAGGAATACTGCCGTATTTCAAGGCTTTTCAAC